>NZ_JBDIAQ010000016.1:0-41691 GCF_039812505.1 Intrasporangium sp.
CAGAGTGGCCCAGGACGAGTTGGCGGCACCGGCGTCATCCACAGGCCACTGCCCACGACACCTGCAACCGGTCCCACCTCTCGAGGCCTGCACCCGTGCAACCCCACGACACCTGCAACCGGTCCCACTTCCCGAGGGCCGGTCAGTGGGACTCGGTCAGCGGGGCTCCGGGCGGTGGACCTGGACCTACCGGGCCCGGGCGCGTACGAGCGATCTCGGCACGACACGGAGCAGCCCGACGATGGCCTTGTACTGCGCTCCCGGCACCGAGAGGACCCGGCCCTTCTCGACATCCGCGAGCGCGTCGGCGACCAGGCGCCGAGCGTCGAGCCACATGAACCCCGGCGTCGAGTCCATCCGGATCCCCGCCCGCTGGTGGAACTCGGTGTGCGTGAAACCCGGGCAGAGCGCCGTCGCCGTCACCCCGGTGCCGGCCAGCTCGCTCGCCAGACCCTCGGTGAAGGTCGTCACCCAGGCCTTCGCGGCCGAGTACGTCCCGGAGGCGATGAACCCCGCGACCGACGAGACGTTGACGATGCGGCCCCGCCCCCGTGCCGTCATCGCCTGCGCCCCCGCATGGGACAGCACCAGGACGGCTCGCACCAGGACGTCGAGGTGCCGCTCCTCGTCGGCGATGTCGTTCTGCAGGAAGCGGCCCTTCAGGGCGAACCCGGCGTTGTTGACGAGCACGTCCACGGGTCGGTCCGGGTCGGCCAGCCGGTCGGCCACCCGCTGCAGCTCGGCCCGCACCGCGAGGTCGGCCGGGAGCGTCTCGACGTGGGCGGCATACCTGTCGGTCAGCTCGGCGGCCACGCGCTCGAGGCGAGCGGTGTCGCGGGCGACGATCACGAGGTCGTGGCCCCCGGCGGCGAGCTGGCGGGCGAACTCGAGGCCGATCCCGGACGTTGCGCCGGTGACGAGGGCGGTGGGCTTGGGCAGTGGCATGCCGCCACCCTAGGCGCCCTGCCGGGCAATATGGTTGGGGGCCATGCGCATCGCCACCTGGAACGTCAACTCCATCCGCTCCCGGATCGACCGGGTCGCGGCGTTCCTCGAGCGGAGCGACGTGGACGTCCTGGCGATCCAGGAGACGAAGGCGCGCGACGACCAGTTCCCCTTCGACCGGTTCACCCGGCTGGGCTACGAGGTCGTGCAGCACGGGGTCAACCAGTGGAACGGCGTGGCGATCGCCTCGCGCGTCGGCCTCGAGGATGTCCGCACCGGGTTCGAGGGTATGCCGGGCTGGGGCGACCCGCTCGCGCCGGAGGCCCGCGCGCTCGGGGCCCGGTGCGATGGGGTGCGCATCTGGTCGCTCTACATCCCCAACGGGCGGTCCCTCGAGGACCCGCACATGACCTACAAGCTCGAGTGGCTCGCCGCCCTCACGACCGCCGGGCGGGCCTGGCTGGCGGCCGATCCCACGGACCAGATCGCGCTGCTCGGCGACTGGAACGTCGCGCCCTTCGACGAGGACGTCTGGAGCGTCGAGTACTACGAGGGCAAGACCCACACCTCGCCGGGTGAGCGGGCCGCGTTCCAGGGCGTGCTCGACGCGGGTTTCACGGACGTGGTGCGCCCGTTCCTTCCAGGCCCGGGCGTCTACACCTACTGGGACTACACGCGGCTCGCGTTCCAGAAGCGGCGCGGCATGCGGATCGACTTCGCGCTCTGCTCCCCCGCCCTCGCAGCACGAGTCACCGGCGCCTCCATCGACCGCGAGGAACGCAAGGGCAAGGGCGCCTCCGACCACGCGCCGGTCGTCATCGGGGTGAGCTGACCGGTCGAGGTGCAGGCCGACCCGCTCACCAGCTGTAGTCGAGGAACTTTCCGTCGAACGTGACGACGACCCGGTCACCGCCGGGGTCAGCGCGACGGGAGACGTCGATCTTGAAGTTGATCGCGCTCATGATGCCGTCGCCGAACTCCTCGTGGATCAGCTCCTTGATGGTCGGGCCGTAGACAGCGACGGCCTCCAGGAAGCGGTAGATCGTCGGGTCGTTCGCAGCGTCGCCCAGCCCGGTCCGGTAGGGCTGCGCCTGCAATGCGGCGACCGCCTCGTCGTCGAGGTCCAGCAGCGCACCGAGACGCTCGGCGTCCCGCTCGGCGACCGGGTGCTGCCCGAGCAGGGCCGCGGTGGTCCACTCGACCGGCCGGTCGATGTGTTCGGCCAGCGCACGCCAGGTCAACCCGGCCCGGTTCTTGGCCGTGCGCACCTGCTCGGCGGCCCGCTCCTTCGCGGCGTTCATCGACATGGTCACTCCTCAGGATCCGGAAACCGACCTCCCGTCGGCGGACCCCCAACCCTAGCCGGGCGTGCGCCCTCGGACGTCCAGCAGACGTCCAGACTGTCGGCCTACGGTCGAGGGAATGGCTCACCGGAACGCAGCGACCCGGACCGTCACGTTGCTGACCGCCTTCGTCGGCGTGGCGGTCCTGCTCGGTGTCCTCGCCGCCGGGGTCGCCGCCCCGCCGGTAGCCGCGCTCGGCCGGCTCGCGCAGGCCGGGGACGACGCGTTCAACTCGCTGCCGAGCTCGTTCACCGTCAACCCGCTCGCGCAGGGGTCGCGGATCCTGGCTGCTGACGGCTCGGTCATCGCCACCCCGCAGGACGAGTACCGCATCGTGGTCCCGCTTAGCAAGGTCGCCCCGATCATGCGCCAGGCCCAGGTCGCCATCGAGGACAGCCGGTTCTACGAACACGGGCCGGTCGACCCGGAGGGCATCGGGCGGGCGCTGCTGGAGAACCTGCGCACCGGGGCGGCGACCCAGGGCGCCTCCACCCTGACGCAGCAGTTCGTCAAGCTGAGCCTGCAGGCCCAGGCCCTCGCGGCGGGCAACGACGAGGCCGCCCAGGCCGCCACCGCCAAGACCCTCGTGCGCAAGCTGATCGAGCTGCGCTACGCGATCGGGCTCGAGCAGACCTGGACCAAGGACCAGATCCTGCAGGGCTACCTCAACATCGCCTACTACGGCGACGGCGCCTACGGCGTCGAGGCCGCGTCCCGGCACTACTTCGACGTCCCGGCCAGCCGGCTCAGCCTGACCCAGGCCGCCACCCTCGCCGGGCTGGTCCAGAGCCCGAGCACCACCGACCCGGTGCACCACCCGAAGGCCGCCCAGGCCCGTCGCGACGTCGTGCTGGATCGGATGCACGAGCTCGGGATCATCAGCGACACCGCGTGGGCCAAGGCCAAGCGGCGCCCCATGAAGAAGGACCTGCACGTCACCGAGCCCCCGAGCACCTGCGCGGCGTCCCCGGATCCGTACTTCTGCCAGTTCGTCATCGCCTGGCTCATGCAGCAGCCCGCCCTGGGCCGGACCGAACAGGCCCGCCACGACCTGCTCTACCGCGGTGGGCTGACCATCCGCACCACCCTCGAGCCCAAGGTCCAGCAGATCGTCGACAAGTCGATCCGCGAGGTCGCTCCGGAGCGGAACGGAATCGGCGTCTCGGCCGCGGCCTACGTCACCGAGCCGGGCACCGGCAAGGTCCTCGCCTTCGGCCAGAACACCCAGTTCGGCCTGACCTCGAAGAAGGGCGTCACCGCGATCGACTACTCGGTCGACAAGGCGTACGGCGGGTCCGGCGGGTTCCAGTTCGGCTCCACCGCAAAGGCCTTCGCGCTCGTCACCGCCATGAAGCAGGGCCTCGGGCTGCACGCCACGGTCGACGCCCCGCACGCGGACGCCCACGACTACGCGACGTTCACACCCGACCAGTTCCCCCAGCCGTGCGGCCTCTACCAGCCGTGGCACGTCTACAACGACACCCCGGGCGGCGGGCGCATGTCGCTGATGAACGCGACCGCGATGTCGACCAACACCGCCTTCGTGGCGCTGGCCGAACGGCTCGGAGTGTGCCACATCCGGGACACGATGCTCGCCTTCGGCATGCACGACGCGAACGGCGCGCCGATCGGCAAGTACCCCCCGCAGGTCATCCTGGGCGCCCAGACGGTCTCGCCGCAGACGCTCGCCAACGCGTATGCCGCCATCGCCGCGGACGGCACGCTCTGCCAGACCTACCCGGTCACCGAGGTGCTGCGCGGCGGCAAGCCGATGTGGCAGCCGAAGCCGTCGTGCCAGCAGGTCGAGCCGTCCGGGCCGGTGAAGCAGGCGACGCAGTACCTCATGTACAACATGACCAACGGCTCGGGCATCCGCAACCAGCTCGACGGCCGCCCCTCCGCCGGCAAGACGGGGACCGCGGACGGCAACTCCCAGTCCTGGTTCGTCGGCTTCACGCCGCAGCTGGCGACCGCGGTGTGGGTCGGCAACCCGACCGACCCCACGCGCCGGATGTTCGACGTGTCCATGGCCGGCAAGTTCTGCGCGTCGATGACCGGAGCCTGCTACGCCGCGCCGATCTGGAAGCGGATCATGAACCGGACCCTGGACGGCGAGCCGGTGCTGCCCATGCCGTAGTGCCGAGGGTCAGCGCCAGCACCGCACCGAGCAGCGCCGCGACCGCCCCGCCGAGCAGGACCGTCTGCACCTGCACGACCCCGGCGCCGATGAGCGCCTCGGTGTCGAACGGGTCGGGCAGCCGGCGCACCGCCTCGTAGTATCGCCGCAGCCCGAGCGAGGTGAGCAGGGCGAGCCCGACGATCATGCCCACCATGCGGGCGACGACGACCAGGGCACTGGCGACGCCGTGCGCCGACGGCGGCGCGTCGGCCAGGGCGGCGTCGTTGACCGGCGCGATCGCCAGCCCCATCCCCAGGCCGACGACGACCAGCACGACCGTTGCCCCCACGGCGTCGTCCAGCGAGTGCGGTCCCCACCGTGACATCGCCACCAGGCCGGCGCCGGCGAGCGCCAACCCGACCGCGGCGACAGGCCCGTCGCCGAACCGCCGAGTAGCCAGGCCCCCGAGCAGCGCGCCGACCGGGACGGCGAGCAGGAAACGGACCAGTACGAGCGCCGCGCCGGTCTCGTCCCGGGACAGGGTGAGCCTGGCCAGCAGCGGGACGTCGACGATCACCGCGACGAGGGCTGCGCCCACCAGCAGGCTGACGGCCTGGGCACGCAGGCCCAGGCCGTGGACCACGCCCCTGGGGACGAGCGGGCTGGGGGCCCGGCGGTGCCACCACGCCAGAACGGCGAGGGCGAGCGCGCCGACCGGGAGCAGGACCAGCCCGAGCGACCCGACGACCTCGCGCTCCGGGTCGGCACTCGCGAAGCTCAGCACCAGCGCGCCCAGCGCGACGGCGACGAGCACGGCCCCGAGCAGGTCCGCTCGGCGCAGCACCGGCCACCAGCGTCTCGCCGTCAGGCCCGCCCCGACCACGAGGAGACCGAGTGACACCAGCCCGGCCGGGGTCAGCACCCGGGACTGCCCGACGAACGGGACGAACGGCACCCCGAGCGTGACGTCGGTGACGAGCCGCTCGGGCGCGGCCAGCGCCAGGCCTCCGAGGAGCAGCCCGAGCCCGGCCGACGTGGCGGCCGCGCTGCCCGAGGCCCGCCGGACACCCGAGGCCCGCCGGACACCCGAGGTTCGGCGGCCCCCGAAGGCCAGGACAGCGGCATACAGGATGACCCCGGCCACCACGTTGGCCCAGAAGATGGCCCGCCACCCCGACCAGGCCAGGATCGCGGCACCGAGCAGCGGGCCGAGCACCGACCCGAGCTCCTGCACCGCCCCGACGACACCGAGCGGGGCGCCCCGCGCGCCGACGGGCCACAGGTCGGCGACGAGCGCCAGCGTCGCGGGCACCAGCCCCCCGCCGCCGACGCCCTGCAGGACGCGACCGCCGACGAGGACCGACAGGTCGACCGCGAGCGCGGTCACGGCCGACCCGACCACGAACACCGCCAGGCAGGCGAGCAGGACCCGCTGCCGGTCGAGCAGGTCCGAGAGCCGGCCGACCAGCGGGAGCACCGCGACGTAGCCGAGCAGGAACCCCGAGATGATCGGGGTGGCCTCCTGCAGCGCCTCGATCCCGATGCCGACGCCGGCCATCATGTCGGTCAGTGCCAGCACGACGACGTAGCTGTCGGCCGCCGCGAGAGCCACCGCGACCGACGCCACCGCGAGCAGCGCGCGGCGCGGCTCCGAGCCGGCAGTCCCGAGGGCGACGGTCACGGACGCACCGGGTCAGGTGGGTCTGGTGATGGTGACCGGCTCGCCGTAGCGGTCCAGCACGAGGCTGTACGTCGAGGGCGTGCCGTCCTCGAAGAAGGGCCCCTCGATCGAGACCTGGCGCAGCTGGTTCGCCTCGGTGAGCAGGTAGGTGGCGCGGTAGGCAGCGGACCTGTCGCCGGTGCGCAGCAGATCGAACACCGCGGTGCCCGGCAGGTCGCCGGTGATCGTCATGAGGACCTCCGCGCCCCTACGGGTCTGCGCGCCCAGCACCGGTGCGCCGGTCGCCGTGACCAGGGTGGTCAGGCCGCGGTCCGGCGAGAGCAGCAGACCCGGGTCGGGAAGCCCGTAGTCGGCGGGGTCGATCCGGTGGATCCCCGGCACGAACGGCAGCCGGGCCCAGACCTCGCCGTCGACCGAGGTCACCTCGGCGTCGGCCGGCACGCCGGCGACGGCGATCTTGAAGCTGCCCTTGAACGCCGGCGGGTGGGCCCCCCAGCCCTCGCCGGCGAGCAGGCCGCTGGCGTCGTCGGGGACGCCGGAGCTGGTCAAGGTCACGTGCACCGACGTCGCGGCGTCGAGGCCGGAGCGAGCGGCGGCGAGCCGCTGGGCCGGGGTCAGCTCGGCCTGCTGGGTCGGTCGGGGTGTCGCGTCGCCGGTACAGGCGGCCGTCCCGACCAGGCACAGGCCGCTGAGGAGGGCGGCCACGACCCGGCCCGACGTTCGCATTGGTAGAGGGTATGCCGCTGGGCTCGGGTGCGCTCGCCACGTGGCCGGAACCGCGCCGATCCGGATTCCCGATCCGGGGCGTCGAGGGCGCACCATAAGGACATGACGTTCTTCGGCGCGCACCCGTGGACCCGCTGGGTCGTCCCCGTGGCGGCATTGGGGGTCATCGGCGCGTCCGCGGTGGTCACGAACCAGCAGGCCGACGCCGACCCCGGCCTGCCCCCTCGCACCGCCGCGCAGCTGCTCGCCGCCGTCCGCTCGGCCGACGTGGACGCCCTGTCCGGGACGGTCGTGCAGACCGCCGACCTCGGCCTGCCCCAGCTGCCCGGGCTGACCGGTGGCGCCGGTCCTGCCGCCGGGTCGAGCAGCCCCGCCTCCGGCGACGGGACCTTGTCGATCGCCGCCCTGCTGACCGGGTCGCACACGTGGCGGGTCTGGTTCGACGGCCCGAGCCGGCAGCGGCTCGCGCTGCTCGACGGCTCGAACGAGACCGACCTGATCCGCGACGGGCACGAGCTCTGGCTCTGGTCCAGTGCGGACCGCTCCGCGGTCCACCGCCGGATCCCCACGCTGATGCACCCGGTGGCCCCCGGCCCGGACGCCCGCCCCCCCGCGGACCTGTCGCCCACGGTGCCGCACACCCCGGGCCAGGCGGCAAGCCGGGCCTTGGCCATGATGGGAGCCGACACGACCGTCACGACCAGCGCCACGGCCACCGTCGCCGGCCGCCCCGCCTACGAGCTGGTCCTGACCCCGAAGGACTCGGCCACGCGGGTCGCCTCGGTCCGGATCGCGATCGACGGGCAGCGCCATGTCCCGCTGCGGGTGCAGGTCTACTCGACCAAGCTCGCCAACCCGGCCTTCCAGGTCGGGTTCACCTCGGTCGACTTCGGTCGTCCCGACCCCAGCATCTTCGCCTTCACCCCGCCACCCGGCACCACCGTCACCGACAAGGGCACCGTGACGCTGCCGACCGCTCCGCCGCGGAAGGGCACCACCAACCCGGCCCCGACCGCACCCGGCGGGTTGCAGGGGGTCAAGGTGGTCGGCTCCGGTTGGAGCACGGTCCTGGTCGGGCGCCTTCCGCTCGACGCTGCCGACCGCGGCACCGCCGGTGACCCACGGGCCTGGCTGGACGGCATACGCTTCGCGCTGCCGCGTGTCATGGGCAGCTGGGGGCGGGGCCGGCTGCTCGAGGGCACGCTCTTCTCGGTCGTCTTCTCCGACAGCGGCCGGGTGGCGGTCGGCGCGGTCGCACCGGACCGGCTGTATGCCGCTCTGGCGGCGGCGTGACGCAACCGCTCGTCGCGCCCCGGCCGCGTCCCGCGATCGAGACGCGCGGGCTGACCAAGCTGTTCCGGGGCAAGGCCGCCGTCGACGGCATCGCGCTGTCGGTGCCGAACGGCAGTGTGTACGGCTTCCTCGGACCGAACGGCTCGGGCAAGACGACGACCATCCGGATGGTGCTGGGTCTGGTACGCCCGTCGGCGGGCACCAGCAGCCTGCTCGGCGAGCCGATGCCGGGTGCGGCGCGGCGGGTGCTGCCGAGGGTGGGATCGCTCGTCGAGGGGCCGGCGTTCCACCCCTACCTGTCCGGCCGGAGCAACCTCGCGCGGCTCGACTCGGCCGACCTCACGGCCGACCCCCGCACCAGCCGGCACCGGATCGACGCGGCGCTCGACCGGGTCGGGCTGCTGGCCGCCGCGGGCAAGCGCTACCGCGCCTACTCGCTCGGGATGCGCCAGCGACTCGCCATCGCCGCTGCCCTGCTCATGCCACGGGACCTGCTGGTGCTGGACGAGCCGACGAACGGCCTCGACCCGCAAGGGACTCGCGAGGTGCGGCATCTCGTGGGCGACCTGGCCTCGGACGGCACGACGGTCTTCGTCTCCAGCCACCTGCTCGCCGAGGTCGAGCAGATGTGCACCCACCTCGGGGTGATGAGCGAGGGCCGGCTCGTCGCCCAGGGCCCCGTCGCAGAGGTGCGCGGCGGCGGCGCATCGGTCGCGTTCGTCCGCACCCGGCAGGCCACGGAGGCGGTCGGGGTGCTGACCCGTCTGGGGCTCGGCGGCATCGAGCGCGTTCCCGGTGGGGTGCGGGCCGACCCCGGCGAGGTGGAGCCCGAGCGGATCGTCGCCGCGCTGGTCACCGACGGCGTCGGGGTGCGGGAGTTCACGGTGTCGCGCCGCAGCCTCGAGGACCTGTTCGTCTCGCTGACCGGGGAGGGCTTCGATGTCAGCGGCTGACCCGGCCGGTGGTGCCGACCCGGGGGCCGGCAGGAGGCCCGGCGCGCGGGACGTCCCGGCGGCGGCATCCCCGGTGGGCTCCGGACCGGGCACCTGGTCGCGCCACCTGCGGCTGCTGCGCTCCGAGCTGCGCCTGATCGCCGGCCGCCGGCGCAACCAGATGGGGCTGCTCGTGCTCGCCGCGGTCCCGGTGCTCATGGCCGTCGCCGTGAAGCTCAGCTCGCCCGGCGACCAGGGCGGACCGGACCTGTTCGGGTCGATCACCGCGAACGGGCTGTTCGTCCCGCTCGCGGCGCTCGGCGCCGAGGTGGGCCTGTTCCTGCCGCTCGCGATCGCGATGCTGTCCGGCGACGCCGTCGCGGGCGAGGCACACACCGGCACCCTGCGCTACCTGCTCACGGTGCCGGTCGGGCGCACCCGCCTGCTCGTGACCAAGTACGTCTCGCTCTGCGTCGGGGCGCTCTGGGGGGTCGCGGTCATCGTCGTGCCGGGTGCGATCGTCGGCATCGCGATCTTCGGCACCGGGCCGCTGCCCACGCTCTCCGGCACCGCACTGCCGTTCGGCAGCGCGGTGTGGCGGGTGGTGCTGGTCAGCCTCTACCTCGCGGCGGGCCTGGCCGCCCTGGCCGCCGTCGGCCTGTTCATCTCGACCCTGACCGAGCAGCCGCTCGCGGCCACGGTCGCCCTGATGATCTTCACGATCCTGTCCTGGATCCTCGACACGGTGCCGCAGCTGGACTGGCTGCACCCCTGGCTGCTGGTCGACCGGTGGATGGCGTTCGTCGACCTGCTGCGCGACCCTCCGTTCCTGGACACCATCGGGCCGGGCCTGCTGGTCGACCTCGGCTACGCGGTCGTCTTCTGGCTGCTCGCCTGGGCCCGGTTCGCCGGGAAGGACGTCACGAACTGACCGGTCGGCCAGGGCGCGCCGATGCCGGCCACCGGACCCGGACTTCGGTGTCGGTCAGGGAGCCTTCATGCGGGGCCCGGTCACCCCTTGATCCGGCTGGTGTGGCCGGCCCACTCCCGCTCGCGCAGGTTGTACTTCTGGATCTTGCCGGTCGAGGTCTTGGGCAGCTCGGGGATGATCTCGACCTCTCGCGGCGCCTTGAAGTGGGCGATCTGGTTGCGGACGTGTTCGACCAGCGCCGCCGGCTCGACGGTCTGGCCGGCCCGGACCACGACGAAGGCCTTGGGACGCTCACCCCACTTGTCGTCGGGGGCGCCGATGACAGCCGCCTCGAGGACCGCGGGGTGCGAGAGCAGGGCCCGTTCGACCTCGACGGTCGAGATGTTCTCCCCACCCGACACGACGATGTCCTTGGCGCGGTCGCGCAGCTCGACATAGCCGTCCGGATGCAGCACCCCGAGGTCTCCGGAATGGAACCACCCACCCCGGAACGCCGTGGCCGTCGCCTCCGGGTCGTTGAAGTAGCCGGTCATGACGTTGTTGCCGCGCATCACGATCTCACCCATCGTCAGGGCGTCGCCGGGAACGTCGTCCATGGCCTCGTCGACCACGCGGATCCGGTCGGCGCACACCATGCCGACCCCCTGCCGGGACATCAACCGGGCAAGCTCCGCGACCTCGAGCTCGGACCAGCCGGGCTGTCGCTCGCAGATGGCGTACGGCCCGTACGTCTCGGTGAGGCCGTAGACATGCACGATCGTGGCGCCGAGGCGCGCCATCTGCTCGATGATCGTCGGGCTCGGCGCCGCGCCGGCCGTCGTCACCACGACCGGGCGCTCGAGCGGGTGGGCGCCGGGATGGTTCGCGATCGTGCTCATCACGACCGGGGCACCGTCCAGGTGGGTGACCCCTTCCGTGTCGATGAGCCGCCAGATCTCGGCGGCGTCGACCGACCGCAGGCATACGTGGGTCCCACCCGCGCCGGTCACCCCCCAGGTGGTGCACCAGCCGTTGCAGTGGAACATCGGCAGGGTCCACAGGTAGACGCTGTCCGTGCCGAACCCCGAGTGGATCTGCTCGCCGAGCGAGTTCAGGTAGGCGCCCCGATGGTGGTACATGACGCCCTTGGGTCGGCCGGTCGTCCCGGACGTGTAGTTGAGCGTGATCATCGCGGTCTCGTCAGGGACCGTCCACGGGAGCGGCTCGTCCGTGCCGCGGGCCAGCAGCCCGTCGTAGTCGGGGCCGGTCAGGGCGGGGGTGTCCGGGCCGGGAGCGGCCGGGTCGGTGACCGTCACGACCTCCTCGACCGACTCGGGCAGCTGGAAGCCCAGAGTCCCGAGCGGGACCGCGAGCTCGGCATCGACGACGAGAATGCGTGCGCCCGAGTGCTCCAGGATGTAGGCGACCTCCTCCGGCGACAGCCTGGTGTTGATGGACACCAGCACGGCCCCGGCGAGCGGAACCCCGAAATGGGCGATGAGCAGCTCGGGCAGGTTCGGCATGAGGTAGGCCACGCGGTCGCCAGGCTCGATCCCGGACGCCTGCAGGGCGCGAGCCAACCGCGTCGCTGCTGCCGCGAACTCGCGGTAGGTGAGTCTGCGGTCGCGATACACGACAGCGTCCTTGTCCGGGAAGACGTCCGCCGAGCGGGCGAGCAGCGAGAGTGGCGTGAGTTCCGTCCGGAAGACCGCCTGGGACCCAGCGTTCATCGTTGACCTCCAGATCGTGGCTTGTTCTCGTCATCCTGCCACTCGCGGTGCACACGGGCGGTGCCGCGCGGCGAGGGCTCGGGGCCGGTCGCCACCGGCGGCCGGTCAGCCGGTACGACGGGTCGCTAGGCTCGTCACACGAGACACCCGTTGGTGCAGACGCCTGGAGGGAGACGGCATGGTCCTGGCCGGCCTCATCCTGATGGCCCTGGGCGTCCTGGTGGGCGCCGTGTCGATCGTCGCCGCCAAAGGTGCGGCCGGTCCCGTGCACGTGGACGCCTTCGGCCTGCAGCGGGACGCGTCCGCGCTCGAGCTGGTCATCGTCGGCGGCGTGGCCGTCCTGCTCTTCTGCCTCGGATGGGCCGCCATCGCCGGCCGGGCGCGGCACCGCACGCGGATCCGGCGCCAACAGCGCGAGGAGGAGCGCCTGGCCGACGTGGAACGGGCGGCGAGCGCCGAGCGCACCGAGCACGAACGACGCATGCAGGAGGGCGGGGTCCGGGACGAGGACCTGAAGCGGCGCGAGGCCGAGCTGGTCGCCCGCGACAAGGCGCTGGTCGCCCGGCAGGACCAGCTGGACCTCCGCGAGCAGCACCTCGACCGGCGCGAGACCGAGTGGCGCTCGCAGGTGCGCCCGTCCGTGGCCGACGTCGTGACCGGCCGCGCCAAGGGCAGTGTCGCCGAGGGCACCGCGCAGTGGGTGGACGACAGCGCCGGAGGGCCGGACCCCGCCCACCCGGCGAACCCAGACCACCCAGACCATCCCGCGGACCCACGTCCCTGACTCCCTCGACAGTGCAGCAACCCCGATCGACAGCCTGACTCCCTCGACAGTGCAGCAACCCCGATCGACAGCCTGACTCCATCGACAGTGCAGCAACCCCGATCGACAGTGCAGTTCACTGCGCTCTCGATCAGGAGGAGTGCACTCTCGAATCGAACGGCTGCGCTCTGGCACGCCGCCGCCGTCGGCCGGACCGACCCACGGCGCGTCGACGAGGCCGCCGGTCATGCGTGCCATTCATTCGGAGCGCGGTGCCGAGATGGTCGGCGAGGACCGGTGAGATGAAGGCAGACGCCGGCCCGGTCTGGGCACGCGCCGCGAGGAGCGACACCTCGGAGTCCGGACGGAAGCGGGAGACGGCGCGGTCCAGCTCGGCCAGGTACTCCCGGACGATGCGACCGGCGGTCGGTGCGCAGTGCGGGTCGGTCGTCAGGATCGTGTGTGTCGAGCTGATCGCTCGGAACGAGACACGTCCGAGGATCGGTGAAAGTCCGGCGCCACTCCGTGAGAGGCCGACGGCCGGGACCGCTCGATGCCGAAAGGTGCACTCTCGACGAGGAATCGTGCACTCTCGATGCCGAAAGGTGCACTCTCGACGAGGAAACGTGCACTCTCGATGAGTAGGGGACGGGCCCGAGGGACGGACTCAGACCGTCAGCCCCGCATCAGCCCAGCGTCAGCGCACCGCCGGTGGGGTCCACGTCGACGGTGACGGTCTGCCCGTCGCGCACCTCGCCGGCCAGCAGCGACCGGGCGAGCCGGTCGCCGATCTCGCGCTGCACCAGCCGACGCAGCGGCCGGGCGCCGTACGCGGGGTCGTAGCCGCGCTCGGCCAGCCAGGCACGCGCCGCGTCGGTGACCTCGAGCACGATCCGACGGTCGCGCAGCCGGGACCCGAACAGGCGCACCTGCAGGTCGACGATGTGGGCCAGGTCCTCCTGCGAGAGCGCATCGAAGACGATGACCTCGTCGAGCCGGTTCAGGAACTCCGGCTTGAAGGCTGCCCGCACCGCGGCCATGACCGAGGCGCGCTTCTGCTCGTCGGACAGCAGCGGGTCGACGAGGAACTGCGACCCGAGGTTGGAGGTCAGCACCAGGATGACGTTGCGGAAGTCGACGGTGCGGCCCTGGCCGTCGGTCAGGCGCCCGTCGTCGAGCACCTGCAGCAGGATGTCGAACGTCTCCGGGTGGGCCTTCTCCACCTCGTCGAGCAGCACCACCGAGTAGGGCCGGCGCCGCACGGCCTCGGTGAGCTGGCCGCCCTCCTCGTAGCCGACGTAGCCGGGAGGCGCGCCGATCAGCCGCGCCACCGCGTGCCGCTCGGAGTACTCGGACATGTCGATCCGGACGATGGCCCGCTCGTCGTCGAACAGGAAGTCGGCCAGCGACTTCGCCAGCTCGGTCTTGCCGACGCCCGTGGGCCCGAGGAACAGGAACGAGCCGGTTGGCCGGTCGGGGTCGGACACGCCCGCGCGGGTCCGGCGGACGGCGTCGGAGACGGCGCGGACCGCCTCGGTCTGGCCGACCAGCCGCGCCCCGATGACCTGCTCCATGTGCAGCAGCTTCTCGGTCTCTCCCTCGAGCAGCCGCCCTGCGGGGATGCCGGTCCACGACGAGATGACGTCGGCCACGTCGTCGGCCCCGACCTCGTCCTTGACCATCGGCCCGTCGCCGGAGGGTGCGTCGGCACCCTCGCGCTCCTGGGCCGCACGAAGCTGCTTCTCGAGCGCCGGGATGTCGCCGTAGAGCAGCTTCGAGGCGCCCCCGAGGTCGCCCTCGCGCTGCAGCCGGTCGGCCTGGGTGCGCAGGTCGTCGATCTGCGCCTTGATGTCGCCGACCACGTTCAGGCCGGCCTTCTCGGCCTCCCAGCGCGCGGTGAGGGCGGCCAGCTCCTCGGACCGGTTGGCCAGGTCCTCGCGCAGCCGGGCCAGCCGTTCCCGCGAGGCCTCGTCGGTCTCCTGCTGCAGGGCGAACTCCTCCATCCTGAGCCGGTCGACGGCCCTCTGCAGCTCGTCGATCTCGACCGGCGAGCTGTCGATCTCCATGCGCAGCCGGGAGGCGGCCTCGTCGATCAGGTCGATCGCCTTGTCCGGCAGCTGCCGGCCGGAGATGTAACGGTCGGACAGCGACGCGGCGGCCACCAGAGCGGCATCCGCGATGGTCACCTTGTGGTGCGCCTCGTAGCGCTCCTTGAGGCCACGCAGGATCGCGATGGTGTCCTCGACGGAGGGCTCGCCGACGAAGACCTGCTGGAACCGCCGCTCGAGCGCCGCGTCCTTCTCGACGTGCTCGCGGTACTCGTCGAGCGTCGTGGCCCCGACCAGCCGCAGCTCGCCCCGGGCGAGCATCGGCTTGAGCATGTTGCCGGCGTCCATGGCGCCTTCACTGCCGGCGCCGGCGCCGACGACCGTGTGGATCTCGTCGATGAAGGTGACGACCTGCCCGTCGGAGCCCTTGATCTCCTCGAGCACGGCCTTGAGCCGCTCCTCGAACTCGCCGCGGTACTTCGCGCCGGCGAGCATCGCCCCGAGGTCGAGGCTGATCAGGCGCTTGTCGCGCAGGCTCTCCGGCACGTCGCCGGCCACGATCCGCTGGGCGAGGCCCTCGACGACGGCGGTCTTGCCGACGCCCGGCTCGCCGATCAGCACCGGGTTGTTCTTGGTCCGCCGGGACAGCACCTGCACGACCCGGCGGATCTCGGTGTCGCGGCCGATCACCGGGTCGAGCCGGCCCTCCCGGGCCATCTCGGTCAGGTCGGTGCCGTACTTCTTCAGCGCCTCGAAGGTGCCCTCGGGGTTCTCGGAGGTGACCGGTCGGCCGCCTCGCAGCTCCGGGATGGCCTGCTCGATGGCGTCGGCGTCCAGACCGAACTGGCCGCTGCGGGCGAGCGCGAGCAGCAGGTGGTCGGTCGAGACGTAGCTGTCGCCCATCGCCGTCATGTACTGCTGGGCCTGCTGGATCACCGCGGCGGTCGTGCGCGACAGCTGCGGCTGCGCGCCCCCGGTCACCTGCGGCAGCGCCGCCATCGCCCGCTCGGCCGTGGTGCGCGCCGCGGCCACCGACGAGCCCGCCTTCTCGAGCAGCGTGGGGGTGGTCGTGCCCTGCTGGGCGGTCAGCGCGAGCAGCAGGTGGGCCGGCTCGACGTTGGGCGAGTGCTTTGCCGCCGCGGTCGTGGCGGCCTGCGCCAACGCCTCCTGGGCCTTGTTGGTCAGCTGAAGGTCCATGGGTCCTCCTGGTCAAGGGACGAGATCAGTCGATACAACCATGTCAAAGTTGAGCCTATTCCACTCAACTACAGCCCTCCCGTATGCCGCTCAGCCCACTCCGGCGCGAGCCCGGCCGCACGCGCGGGGCGGGTGCTCGACGAGATGCTCGCCCGACGAAAACCCCTGGCAGCCCGGCCGCACGCGGGGGGCGGGTGCGCTGCGCCCGGATCCGCGCGCCCGGCGGCCGACGGACACCGTGCTCCCGTCAGTCGACGGCCCGGCCGTCGGAGGCGGTCGCCCGTCCCCGGGCCGCCTTGCGGGCCTCGGTCTCGTCGCGGATCTCGCGGAACCGCCGGTCGGTCAGCGGGTACCGCCAGAACACCGCCATCGCGACGAGCGCGGCGACCGCGGGGATCAGACCCATCGTGACCCGGATCGCGGTGACGGCCGACTCCGGCTGGACCGGGTCGGGCACGGCCGCCGTGGCGGACAGGTAACCGCCGAGGGCGAGCGCCGCGGCGCCGAGAGCGCCACCGATCGACTGGGTGATCTTGCGGGTGAACGAGAAGATCGCGTAGGTCGCCCCCTCGGACCGCTTGCCGGACTTCCACTCGCCGTACTCGACCGTGTCGGCCTCGAGGCCGAACATCACCGTGTTGATCAGCGCCGCGCCGATCCCCTTGACCCCGAGGAAGACCAGCGCCGGAGCGACCGCACCGGCCGGGGTGAGGAAGAGTGCGACGCCGCCGGCGACGGTGAACAGGCCGCACCACTGGAACAGCGCCGTCTTGCCCCACCGCTCGACCGCCGACGGGATGAAGGGCGCGGCCACGATCGAGATGCCGCTGTTCACCAGCACGATCGGGCCCATCCACCTGATGTCGCCCATGACGTACTGGGCGTAGTAGGCCGAGGCGCCGCCGACCGCGAACAACCCGGTCAGGTAGCAGAAGCTCGCCGCGCAGAGCAGGGCGAGCGCGGTGTTGTGGCGCAGGGTCTGCCAGGTCTCGCGCAGCGAGACCCGCGGCTGGGTGCGCACCACCTGCTCCCGGCACCAGAGGAAGGTCAGCAGGTAGGCGCCGGTGCCGACGAGCACGAAGGCGAGGGTGGTGTGCGTGAAGACGGCCTGCACCTGCGCCTGGTAGCGGCCCGGGGTCAGCGTGCCGCGCTGCGCCTTCAGGGCGGAGATCTGCGGGGCGATCACGTAGGTCAGCACGATGCCGCCCGCCGCGGCGCCGAAGAACCGGGCAGCGACGAGCCTGGCCCGCTCGCGCACCGACTGGGTCATCGCCGAGGCGAGCGAACCGTACGGGATGTTGACCAGGGAGTAGGCCAGGCCCAGGACGGCATAGGTCAGGTACGCGTAGAGCAGCTTGGTACCCAAGTCGAACGAGGCGGGCACGTGGAAGGTGAGGAAGCTGAGCAGCAGCAGGGGCACCGCGCCGAAGAGGATGAACGGGCGGAACTTGCCCCACCTGGTCATGGTCCGGTCGACCAGGCGGCCGGCGGCCACGTCGGCCACGGCGTCCCAGAGGCGCACGACGAGGAACATCGTCGCCACGGCCGCCGCCGACAGGCCGGCCACGTCGGTGTAGTAGTAGAGCAGGAAGGACGTGCCGAGCGAGAAGGCGAGGTTGTTGGCAAAGTCGCCGGAGGCGTAGCCCACCACCGCGCGCTTGGGCAGCGGCTCGTGGACGCCCTCGCGCGCTGGCGGGACCTGGCTCACCCGCTCACAACAGCGCTTCGTAGCCCGCCGCGACGAGGTTCTCCCGGGAGGTCACGAGACAGTCGAACGGGTCGCGCCCGTACTGGTCGTCCTGCTCGATGAACAGGTACTTCGCCCCGGCGGCGATGGCGGTGTCGATGATCTCGGGCCAGTCGAGCGTGCCCTCCCCGACCTCGGCGAACTGCACGATGCCGGTGAAGGCGGACATGAAGGCCGCGACGTCACCGGCCCGGAGCGCGTCGAACGCCGCGGGGTCCATCGGCCCGATCCGGTAGTCCTTGAGGTGGACGAGGTCGACGAGCCCGGCGTACTTCTGCAGCGTCCGCACGGGGTCACGACCGCCGCGCTGCACCCAGTGCACGTCGATCTCGAGGCGCAGGTTCGGCGCCTGCTCGCGGATGATGTCGAGGACCTGCACGCCGGCGACCTTGGCGAACTCGATGTGGTGGTTGTGGTAGTACAGCCCGATCCCGGCGTCGGCCAGCCGCGCGGCGATCTCGTCGGCCTGCCGGCAGAACCGCAGCAGCTCGTCGTACGAGGCCATCGCCTCGAACGGCATCATCCCGATGCGCACCATGTCCGCGCCCAGTGTGCGGGCGTCGCCGACCACCTTGTCGAAGTGGCTCGTCAGCGAGTCGTTCGGCGCCCCCTCCGGCGCCTGGACCGCTGCCGACAGGGCCCCGAAGTCGACGCCGAGGTCGTCGCGCGCGCGCCGCATCTGCGCGACGTTCTCCGGCGTCATGGGGATCTGCGAGACCTCGACGGCTCGGAAGCCGATCTCGGTCAGGCGCCGCAGCGTCTCGTAGGGCCCCGCCTGCTCGACCTTGGAGCGCAGCATCATCATCTGGACCCCGATGGTTGCCATCACATCCCCTTCTGTTCGCGAGTTCGATCGACTCTGTGTCTCGAGTTCGACAGGTTTCGAGCTCGACGCCGGTCCGGCATCGTGCCGCGTCGGCCGTCACGACCCGCCGGCCGGTGGCGTGGCACGCGACTGGGCGTAGACGTCGGTGACGATCCGCAGGGACTTCAGCGCCTCGGCCGGGCTGATCCAGAACGGCTCCGGGTCGTCGAGCCGGTCGTAGAAGTCGGCGATCAGCACCTCGTGCGAGACGCCCCAGTAGGTGCGCCCGGCCGACGGGGCGGCCCGCTCGGTGACGTGCTCGACCCGGCCGTCGGCGTAGGCGATCCTCAGGTCCCGGTTCAGCGACAGGGTGCCGTGCTCGGCGGTCACCTGCAGCGTCACCGGGTGGTTGGCGACGGCGCACAGGGTGCCGAAGAACACGCTGCGCGCGCCACCGTCGTGGTGCAGCACCATCTCGGCGGTGTCCTCGACCTCGATGACGTCGCCGTACAGGCGGGTCGCGGCCCGGCCGGACACCTCGACGACCTCGCCGAGCAGCCACTGCAGCAGGTCGATCGTGTGCAGGGCCTGGTTGATCAGCAGGCCGCCGCCGGCCCGGTCCCACCTGCCGCGCCACGGCTTGACCCGGTAGTACTCGGGCGCGCGGGTCCACATGACCGTCGCCGTGGCGCCGACGACCCGGCCCAGCTCACCGGAGTCGAGCACCGCGCGGGCGGCCTGCGCGGTGGTGTTGTAGCGGTTCTGCAGGCACACGCCCACCTTCGTCGAGCCGGTCTCGGCCGCCCGGACCAGCTGCTCGGCGGCGGCGACCGTGTGGGCCAGCGGCTTCTCGACGAGCACGGGCGTGTCCAGGTCGAGGCAGGCCAGAGCCACCGGCACGTGCTCGTCGTGCGGGGTGCACACGTGGACCACGTCCGGCCGCACCTGACGGACCATCGCCTCGACGTCGGCGAAGCCCGGGACGCCTTGCGCGGCAACGGCGCCGGCCAGCGTCTCGGGGTCACTGTCGCAGACCGCCACCAGCTCGATCCCGGCGATGGCCTCGATCGCCTCGAGGTGGACGGTGGCCACGTCGCCGCAGCCGACGACCGCCGCCCGACGCGGCCGTGTGCCGGTCGTGGCCCCGCCCGGCTGCTCGGTGGCCGTCACCGGTACTCGATGCCCTCGGCCTGCAGCAGGCCGGTGAAGGCCTTGAACGCCTCGGTGAACAGCTCCGGGCCGGAGAACCCGCCGAGCGCGTGCGCCTGGCTCAGGTGCGGCTCGAGCGAGAAGAACCCGTCGAACCCGTCCGCGCGCAGCGCGCGGATCGTCTCGACCAGCTCGCCGTCACCCCGGCCGGCGGCGACGACCTCGCCGGTGGCCAGATGCGCGTCCTTGATCTGGACGTACTCGAGCAGCGGCCGGATCTGCGCGTACGCCTCGGTGAAGGGGCGCACCCCGACCTGCACGAAGTTCGCGGCGTCCCAGGCCGCCCGCAGGTTCGGAGAGCCGACGGACTCGAGGATGTCGACGCAGCGGCGCGGGATGTCGCCGTAGATCTCCTTCTCGTTCTCGTGGAGCATCACCACGTCGCCCTCGGCCGCGACCTGTGCCAGCACCCGCATCCGGCGCAGCACCTCGTCGCGGTGGACGTCGGGGTCGTCACCGGGGCTGATGAAGAACGAGAAGACCCTGATGTACCTGGCCCCGAAGTGGTGTGCGACCTGCACCGCGTGCTGCGCCCGCGCCACGTGCGGCTCGAACGGCTCGTCGATGCGGATCTTGCCGATCGGCGAGCCGATGCTGGACACCTTCAGGCCGTGCGAGTCGAGGATCTGCCTGGCTCGCGCGAGCTGGTCGTCGTCCAGGTCGAGGACGTTGGTCCGCCACGCACTGCGAAACTCCAGGTACGAGAGCCCGAGCCGGGAGACCAGCTCGCACTGCTCCTGCAGGTCGGGTGAGATCTCGTCGGAGAATCCCGAAAGCGTCCACATGACGATGCGCTCCTTTGTCGAGACCTCGGCACGGTCGCGGATATGGCCCTCTGGCAATGTTGTTGACACTATAGCCAGAGCCGGAGCCTCGACAGAGGTCGGGAGCGACGCACCGGGAAGGCCCGTACGTCAGGCCCTTCCGGGAGCGCCGGCACACACCCCAACGAGAGGCTTTCGGCAATGGCAGACCTGGTCAGGCTCGGCATCATCGGGTTCGGCGCGCAGGGATCGATGTACGCGCAGCTGATCTCCACCGGAGCGGTCCCGAACATGGCGATCGGGGCGGTCGCGGACATCGACGCGGCGGCGCTGGACCGCGCCGCGAGCGCCTACCCGGACGTGCCCCGGTACGAGGACTATCACGCGTTGCTCGCCTCGGGACAGGTCGACGCCGTGGTCACCACGGTGCCGCACTACCTGCACCCCGAGATCGGCATCGCCGCCCTCGACGCGGGGCTGCACGTGATGATCGACAAGCCGGCCGGCGTCTACACCGCCCAGGTGCGCCGGCTCAACGAGTTCGCGGCGGCCAGGCCCGGGCTGACCTTCGCGATCATGTTCAACCAGCGCAACAACCCGCTGTACCAGCGGATCAAGCAGATCGTCGACGCCGGCGAGATCGGCGCCATCCGGCACACGAACTGGGTGATCACGACCTGGTGGCGCCCGCAGGCGTACTACGACCAGTCCGCGTGGCGCGCCACGTGGGGCGGCGAGGGTGGCGGCGTGCTGGTCAACCAGGCGCCCCACCAGCTGGACCTGTGGCAGTGGATCTGCGGCACGCCGAAGTCCGTGACCGCCAAGGTCGCCTACGGGTTCCGCCGCGACATCGCGGTCGAGGACGAGGTGACCGCGGTGGTCGACTACGGCGACGGCGCGACCGGCGTGTTCGTCACCGCCACCCACGACCTGGTGGGCACCGACCGCTTCGAGATCCTCGGCGACAGGGGCAAGATCGTCGTGGACGGCTCGAAGACCGCCACCGTGACCCGGCTGGTCAAGGACGAGCGGGAGCTGTCCGACGAGCTGGACGCCGACGCGGTGCGGCGGCTGTTCATGGGCGAGCTGGACGTGTCGCGCTTCTACCAGCAGGAGATCGTCGAGCTCGACTCACCGTGGGGCGTCCAGCATGCCGGGGTCCTGGAGAACTTCGCCGCGCACATCCTCGACGGCACCCCGCTGCTCGCGCCCGGGCACGAGGGCATCAACGGCGTGCGGCTGGCCAACGCCATCCACCTGTCCTCCTGGCTCGGCACCGAGGTCCCCCTCGACCTCGACGAGGCAGAGTACCTGCGCCAGCTGAACGCCCGGATCCGGGCCGAGGGGCGGTTCCCCGAGCGGGTCGACTGACCGGCGAGACGACCGACCCGGCCGGCCCGAAGCCACGTCGCAGCTTCAGGCCGGCCGGGTCGCAGGTTGTCGGCCGGTGCCGGCTCAGGTCGCCGAGTCGGCACCCCGCTTCACGGCGATCTCCTGGGTGATCTCGAGGAACTTCGCCTCGGTCAACGGGTAGCGGGCCATCACGATCAGGGACAGCAGCACGAACCCGGCCACCAGGCCTCCGGACCAGTACTGGATGTTCTGGGCCACGCCGGGGGCCTGCGCGCCACCGGTCGAGGCCACCTCGGAGTTGAACCCGGCATAGGTCAGGGCGAGCCCGCCGACCAGCCCGCCGAGCGCCTGCCCCATCTTGCGGGTGAAGGAGAACACCGCATACGTCGTGCCCTCGGTGCGCTTGCCGCTGGCCCACTCGCCGTACTCGACGCAGTCGGCCTCGAGCGCCCACATCAGGGTGTTCACGCCGTTGATGCCCATGCCGATCAGGAAGAAGGCGAGCAGGCCGAACAGCGGGACCGTGCCGAGCGGAGCCAGCCCGAGCACGATGGCGCCGGCGATGCCGATGCCGCCGAGGATCAGGTAGCCGGTGCGCTTGCCGATCGTGCGCACGACGGTCGGGATGAACGGCCCGACGACGAACAGCGCGACGGTCTGGGCCAGCGTGTTCCAGGCGATGAACTGGGCGTTGCGCTGGACGTAGATGGCGATGTACGCCCCGAGCGTGCTGAACGCGGTCAGGCCCGTCAGGAACAGCACGGCACCACTGGACAGCCACACGAGCGGCTTGTTCGAGACGAGGGTGTGCAGGCTGTCCTTCAGCGAGACCTTCGCGTCCGACCGGGTCACCTGCTCCTTGGTGGAGAACACCAGGAAGAGGTACAGGGCCATGCCCACCACCACGAAGGCGGCCGTCGTAATGAACAACGAGTGCTGCAGCGCGTCCGGGTCCTTGATGTTGGCCTTGATCTGCGGGGCGATGATGAAGGCGAGCGCGAGCACGGCGATGGCCGCACCGTAGCTGCGGAACGTCGCGAGCTTGCCGCGCTCGGCCGGGACCTGGGTCAGCGAGGGCGCCATCGAGCCGTAGGGGATGTTCACCAGCGTGTAGAACAGCGAGCCCATCAGCAGGTACGTGACGTACATGTACAGGACCGCGGCCCCGCCGGAGATGTCCGGGAAGAGGACCTTGGCCGAGTAGATCAGCATGCTCGTCACGAGCAGCGGCAGCGAGAACCACAGGATGAACGGGCGGAACTTGCCCATCTTCCCCGGCTGCCGCGCGTCGATGATCCGCCCGGTGGCCACGTCGGTGAACGCGTCGATGAAGCGCACGACGAGGAACATCGTCCCGATGACCGCTCCCTCGACCCCGACCACGTTGGTGTAGTAGAGGATCAGGAACATCCCGGCCATCGTGAAGGTCAGGTTGTTGGCGGCGTCTCCGGCCGCGTACGCCAGATAGGTCTTCAGCGTGAGCGGCTTGTGCTGGACGGCGGTTCGGGTGCTCGATGCGGCGACGGACATGCGGGGCCTCACGCTCGGGGTAGTAGGGCTGCGCTCGACCTCTGGCTCATGAGAGGGTCGCGCGGATGGCGTTGACGATGGCGCTGACGGCCGCTGCGGCCGGGATGCGGCTGGTGTTCAGGACGAGGTCGTAGTGGTCCGGCTGGTGCGGGTCCCACCCGTAGAGCACCCGGGACATCTCCGCCCGGACGTCGTCCTCGCGGACCTGGCGCTTCTTGGCCTGCTCTACCGGGATGCCGGCTGCCGCGGCGGCACGAGCGACCCGGTCGGCCACCTCGCCGGTCAGCAGGACGTGCAGCGTGCGCGGCCGGTCGGCGAGGATGACCGTGGCGTTGCGGCCCACGATGACCCCGCCCTCCTGCGCGGACTGCCGCACAGCAGTGTTGTTGGTCGTGATGAGGTCGCGCCGCTCCTGCTGGGTCGTGACGATGTCGCGCCCCTCGAAGCCGCCGTAGGCACCGCCCATCGTCCGCAGGACGGTGGTCAGCACGGCCCGGTTCTCCAGCGAGGACTCGGGGTGCTCCAGCTCGTCGGAGCTGAACGCCTGCGCGTGGTACGGCAGCCCCAGGCTTCGCGCCACCTCCCGGCCGATCTCCTCCGCGCCGGCACCGTACTGCTCCCAGAGCGTCACGACCGGCTTGACCGTCTGCGCCGTACCGCCGGGTGCGTCGACCCCCGCTTGTTCGGACATCCCAACCTCCTGATCGATGCCGGTGACGCCACCGTAGCCCCATCCGTCTCACGCGACAATGCGCTGCGCGCAACCGGCTGAGGTCAGGGCGTTGCCCCCGTCTGGCCGGCCAGCAGGTCGGCGGACGCGCGCAGGTCCTCCAGCCGCCCCTTCGCCGAGACGCGGGCAGCTCGGTATGCCGCCGAGTCGGCTTCCGCGGCAACGATCCTCGCGTGGTGGCCGGCCTCGTCGAGCAGCCCGGGGGACAGCGTCTCGACGGCCTGTTCCAGCGTCGTCGCCCGGCCCACCGCGAGCAGACCGAGGGCGGCGGCTCCGAGCGCCGACCCTTCGGCACCGGCGGTGACGACCAGCGGCCGGCCGAGCACGGCAGCCAGGATCTCCCGCCACAGGTCGCTGCGGAAGACCCCGCCGGTGCCCCGGATCGAGGTGACCGGCGTGACCTCGTCGAGGCCGTCGAGGATCGTCGCGAGCTGGAAGGCGACGCCCTCGACGGCGGCCCGGATGAAGTGTCCGCGGGTGTGGTGCTGGCGGATGCCGAGGAACGCGGCGCGCACGTCCGCGTCCCACAGCGGGCCGCGTTCGGCGAGCAGGAAGGGCAGCATGACCAGCCCCTCGGAGCCGGGCGCGACGGCGGCGGCCAGCGCGAGGACGTCGGCATCCGTGACCGCCGGGGCAGCCTCGGGCGGCGGGACGCCGGGGCGGTCGGCCACGAACACGTCTCTGGCCCAACGCACCACGGCGCCGCCGTTGCTGATCGGCGTGCCGACCACCCAACGCTCGTCGGTGAGCGCGTAGCAGAAGAGTCGTCCGGAGGGGTCGGCGTAGGGCCCGTCGACGACGAGGCGCAGGGCGCCGCTGGTGCCCAGCGAGAGCCCGGCGACGCCGGGCTGCAGCGCCCCGGTGCCGAGGTTGCCCAGCGGGCCGTCTCCGGCGCCGACCACGACCGGGGTCCCCGGGGCCAGCCCGACCTGCGCGGCGACGGTCTCGGCGAGGGGCAGCGCCGCGGTGGTCGCCAGGATCGGTGGCAGCTGCTCCAGCCGGATCCCGGCGAGGTCGACCGCCTCGGGGTCCCAGGCCCGCGCCGCGATGTCGAGCAGACCGCTGCCGCTGGCGCAGGACAGCTCGGTGGCCAGGCGCCCGGTCAGGGCATGCAGGACGAGGGCCTTCAGGTCGGCCCACGAGGCCGCTCGGGCGGTCAGGTCCGGCTCGTGCCGGGCGAACCAGCGCAGCTTGGTCAGTGGCGCCATCGAGTGGACCGGGGTGCCGCTCGAGGCCTGCAACCGCGCTGCCAGCGGAGTCGCGCGCAGCTCCCGGGCCACGTCGCGGGCCCGTGCGTCGGCCCAGGTGACGATGGGCGTCAGCGGCTGGCCCTGCTCGTCCAGGGCGATGACGGCGTGCATGGCCGTGCTGACCGAGAGCGCCAGGACCTCGGCGTCGCCGATACCGGCCACGCAGTCGCGCAGTGCGGCGACGACGCCGGCCGTCACGTCCCCCGGGTCCTGCACCCGCCAGCCGGACTGGGGCCGGATCAGGGGGTACTCCCGGATCCCCCGGCTGACCGGCTCGCCGCGGACCGCGGGCCCGACCTCGAAGGCGACCACCTTGGCCGCCGTCGTCCCGACGTCGATCCCGATGACCACCTCCCGCCGGTCGACCCCGCTCATGCGCGCGACTCGAGGTCCACGAGCTGGGCCCGCACCGTGGCGGCGAGCGCCCCCTGCCGGGCCTCGGCATCGAGCCCGAGCCAGGTCAGGGTCGCGCGCACCGCGTCGGTCGGGCTGCCCGCACCGAGCGGTCTGACCTCGTCGGCGTGCGCGTCGGTGACCGGGGCGCCGTGCGCCCGCAGGTGGGCGATCCAGGCCGCGACCGTCCGGGTGGCGCCCTCGGCAACCCGGCCCTCGCCGAGCTCGGCCCGGATGACCGGCACCGCCCGGATCGGGACCTTCTGCGACCCGTCCGCGGCGATCTGGGCCAGCAGGTGGCGGATCTGCGGGTTGCGGTAGCGGTCCAGCAGCGCCTGCCGGTACGAGTCGACCTCCGCCGCGGGCAGGGGCAGGTGGATGGCGGCCGCGTCCCACCACTGCTGCACCCAGCCGAGCACCTCGGGGTCGGCGATCGCGTCGGCGACCGTCTCGTGGCCGAGGATCGAGGCGGCGTAGGCCATCAGCGAGTGCGAGCCGTTCAGCAGCCAGAGCTTGCGCTGCTCGAACGGCCGGACGTCGTCGACGAAGCGGGCGCCCGCGGCCTCCCAGGCGGGCCGCCCGCCCGGGAACCGGCCGGCGATGACCCACTCGGCGAAGGGCTCGGTCGGGACCGTCTCGGGGTCGTCGACGCCGGTCTGGCGCAGCACCTCTGCACGGTCGGCGTCGGTGGTCCGGGGCGTGATCCGGTCGACCATGGTCGTGACGAACGAGACGTTCGCGTCGATCCACGGCAGCAGCGTCGGGTCCACCAGCCGGGCGAGGTCGTGCACGACCCGGGAGACCATCTCGCCGTTGTCCGGGACGTTGTCGTTGGGGCAGAAGGCGATCGGTGCCTCGCCACCGGCCCGTCGGGCGAGCAGGCCGGCCACGAGACGGCCCGGCGTCGTGGTGACGACACCGCCCTGCGGGTCGGCGGTCAGCGCCGCCACGTCGGCCTGCACGTCCGCCGCCGCCGTGTCGAGCCCGCCGGAGGCGTCGCGCCGGTAGCCGGCCTCGGTGACCGTGCTCGTCACGACCGCCACGGCCGGGTCGGCGAAGTAGCGGCGCAGGGCGACCAGGTCGTCGGCCGGGTGGACGGCGGACAGCGAGGAGATCACCTCCGGCGTCGAGCCCTGCGGGCCGCGGACGAGCAGCGTGTAGAGGCCGTCCTGCGCGGCCAGCGCCTCGGCGACCGCCGGCGAGCGGCCGGTGAACGCGGCGATGCCCCACCCGTCCGCGTCGGGGGCGTGCTCGGTGTACCAGGCGGCGTGGGCGCGGAAGAAGTTCCCGACGCCGAGGTGGACGTGGCGCACCGGCGCGGCGGGCCGCCCGTCGGTCCGCCGGGACAGCCGCCGCGGGGCGGGCGACCCCGCCCCGGCGGGGAGGTCGCTCCCGTCGGGGGCGGGCTGGGCGGCATACGGCTGGTTCGGGCTCACAGCTTGAACACCTGCTTCGGGACGGAGGTGACCAGGTCGACGACGGTCTGCAGCGCCTCGTCCTCCTCGAGCCGGTGCTCGGCGACGAGCTGGGCGAGGTAGGCGCTGTCGAGGCGGCGGGACATGTCGTGGCGGGCCGGGATCGAGCAGAAGGCGCGGGTGTCGTCGATGAACCCGGAGGTGCGGTAGAAGCCCGCGGTCTCGGTGACCGCGCCGCGGAAGCGGCGGATCGCCTCGGGCGCGTCGATGAACCACCAGGGCACGCCGAGATAGACCGCGGGATAGTAGCCGGCCAGGGGCGCGAGCTCGCGCGAGTAGACCGTCTCGTCGATGGTGAACACCACCAGGTGGAAGCCGGCGCTGTTGCCGAACCGGTCGAGCAGCGGCTGCAGCCCGCGGGTGAACTCCATGGCCGTCGGGATGTCGTGGCCGGTGTCGGGGCCGAACCGCTGGGCCGTTGCGGTGTCGTGGTTGCGGTAGACGCCGGGGTGCAGGGTCATCACCAGGCCGTCCTCGGTGGCCATCCGGGCCATCTCGACGAGCATGTGGCGCCGCAGCGCGGTCGCCTCCGCTTCGGAGGCCTCGCCGGCGAGGGCGGCCGCGTAGATGCGCCGTGCCTCCGCGTCGTCGAGCGTCAGTGTCACGACGTCGGCGTGGCTGTGGTCGGAGGAGACCGCCCCGTGGTCCTTGAAGTAGCGGCGCCGGTCGGCCAACGCGACGAGGTACCCGGCGTAGTCGCCGGTGTCGGTGTCGGCTGCGCCGGCCAGTGACGTCATGAGCTCGGGGAAGTCGGGCCGGCCCGGCTCGAGGTACCGGTCGGGGCGGAAGGTCGGGACCACCCGGCGGGTGAAGGTGGGGTCGTTCGCGATGGCCTCGTGGTGGCGCAGGTCGTCCGCCGGGTCGTCGGTCGTGGCCAGGAACTGGATGTCGAACCGGTCCATCAGCGCGCGGGGCCGGAAGTCGGGTGAGGCGAGGTGCTCGGCGATCCGGTCGTAGATCCGGTCGGCGCTCTGCGCCGACGGCCGCTCGGTCACCCCGAAGATGTCGACCAGCTCGCTCTCCATCCAGAACCGGACCGGGGTGCCGCGGAACGCGCTCCAGTGCTCGCAGAAGTGACGCCAGGCCGCCCGTGCGCCCGCCGCGTCGAGCGGCGAGCCGCCGGCGCCGACCGCCTCGAGCGGGACGCCCTCGGCGTGCAGCAGCCGGAAGATGTAGTGGTCCGGCGACAGCAGCAGCGAGGTCGGGTCGCCGAACGGGGTGTCCTCGGCGAGCCACTGCGGGGGCACGTGCCCGTGCGGCGAGATGATCGGCAGGTCCCGGACCTCGGCGTACAACCGGCGGGCGATGTCGCGGACGCCTGGTTCCGCGGGAAAGAGCCGGTCGGGGTGCAGCGTGAGGTTCGTAGTCGGGGTCATGCGGTCGTCCTCTCCACGTGTGGTTCTCCTGGCCTATGTTCGCCTGCTGTTGTCGCCCACCCTTGCCCGCCGTGCCGGACGACGCAAGAGTGGACCCATGACGACGACCAGCGAGAAGCCCTCCCCCACTGCCACGGGGCAGGCCGTACGCGTCGGCGGGGCCGACGGGATCCTCGAGGCCGAGCAGGTGCGCGGCTTCATCCGCGAACAGCTCGCCGGGGTGGACGTCGACGGCCGCAGCGTGTGCGTCCTGGTGCCCGACGGCACCCGCACCTGCCCGATGCCGCTGCTCATGGGCGCGGTCCACGAGGCGCTGCACGGGCGGGTGTCGCGACTGACGGTGCTGATCGCCCTCGGCACCCACGCCGCGATGAGCGAGGCGCACCTGGGCCGGCACCTCGGCTACCAGCCGGGCCACCTCGAGGAGACCTACCCGGGCATGACCGTCGTCAACCACGAGTGGTGGAAGCCGGAGACGTTCGCCAACCTCGGCACCATCCCCGCCTCGCGGCTCGAGGAGCTCTCCGAGGGGAGGCTCTCGGTCGAGGTCCCGGTGCTGCTGAACAAGGCGGTCGTCGAGCACGACATCGCGCTCGTGGTCGGGCCGGTGCTGCCGCACGAGGTCGTCGGCATCTCGGGCGGCAACAAGTACTTCTTCCCGGGGGTCGCCGGACAGCAGATCATCGACGTGTCGCACTGGCTGGGGGCGCTGATCACCTCGGCCGAGATCATCGGCACGACCGGCCTGACCCCGGTGCGCGCGCTCATCAACGAGGGCGCCGCGCTGATCCCGGCCGAGAAGCTCGCCTTCTGCGTCGTGGGCGGGACCGGCTCGTACGCGGACTCGCTGCACTCGGTGTCGTTCGGCGACACGATCGCCTCGTGGGCCGATGCCGCCGAGGTCTGCGCGGCGAGCCACGTGACCTACCTCGACGAGCCGGTGCACACCGTGCTCTCGCTCGTCCCGCGCATGTACGAGGACATCTGGACCGGCGCCAAGGGCTTCTACAAGCTCGAGCCGGTCGTCGCCGACGGCGGCGAGGTCATCCTCTACGCGCCGCACATCACCCAGATCTCGGCGATGCACCCGGAGATCAACGAGATCGGCTACCACTGCCGCGACTACTTCGTGAAGCAGTGGGACCGCTTCAAGCACGTCCACTGGGGCACGCTGGCCCACTCGACCCACCTGCGCGGCGCGGGGACCTACGACGCCCAGACCGGCGAGGAGCGACTCCGGGTCCAGGTGACCCTCGCGACCGGCATCCCGGAGGAGGTCTGCCGGGCGGCCAACCTCGGCTACCGGGACCCCGCCTCGATCGACGTCGCCGCGGCCGAGGCCGACCCCGACGTGTTCGTGGTCCCCCGCGCCGGGGAGGTGCTCTTCCGGCTGCGCTGATCCGAGGCCCGCCCGGTCGGCCGGTGTCCCCTGCCCACCGCGCGAGTCCGGACCGCTCCGTCCAACCCCGACCGCCCCACCCGCAGAACCGAACCACCCTGCAGAACCGAACCACCGGCAACCGAAAGGTGTTACCAATGCTCCGCCCCCAGGACACGGCCACCCGCGAGACGAAGCGCCTCGACGGGATCTGGGCCTTCCGGCTCGACACCGACTCCCGTGGCCGGGCCGACTCCTGGTATGCCGCCCCCCTGCCCGACGCAGGCGAGATGGCGGTCCCCGCGAGCTTCAACGACGTCTCGGCCGACGCGGCGGTGCGCGACTACGTGGGCGACGTCTGGTACCAGCGCACGGTCCGCGTCCCCCGGGGGTGGGCGGGCCAGCGAGTCGTGCTGCACTTCGAGTCGGCGACCCACCGCGCGACCGTGTGGGTCGACGACCACGAGGTGACGAGCCACGAGGGCGGCTACACGCCGTTCGAGGCCGACGTCACCGAGCTGGTCACCCCCGGCTCGGAGGTCCGCGTCACCGCGTGCGTCAACAACAGCCTGAGCTTCCAGACGATCCCGCCCGGCGTGATCGAGCAGACCCCCGCCGGCCCGGCGCAGCGCTACTGGCACGACTTCTTCAACTACGCCGGTCTGCACCGGTCGGTCTGGCTCACCGCAAGGCCCCAGGCGCACCTGACGGACATCACGGTCGTCACCGACTACGCGGGCACCACCGGCAGCGTGCGCTACACGGTCGAGGCAGACGCCGCCGACGGCCTCGAGGTTCGCACCGTCCTGCGCGACGCCACGGGCACCGAGGTGGCCACCGGCTCTGGTGCCGCCGGCACGCTGACCGTGCCGGACGTGACGCTGTGGCAGCCGGGTCGCGGCTACCTCTACGCCCTGGAGGTCCGGCTCGTGCGCGGCGATGAGGTCCACGACAGCTACGTGCAGACCGTGGGCATCCGCACGGTCGAGGTTCGCGGTGCAGAGTTCCTGATCAACGGCGAGCCCTTCTACTTCAAGGGGTTCGGCAAGCACGAGGACATCCCGGTCACCGGCAAGGGACACGACAACGCGTGGATGGTCCACGACTTCCGCCTGTTCGGCTGGATCGGCGCCAACTCCTTCCGCACCTCGCACTACCCCTACTCCGAGGACGTGCTCGACCACTGCGACCGGCACGGCATCGTCGTCATCGACGAGACCGCCGCGGTGGGCCTCAACATGGGTCTGGGTGGCGGGATCTTCGGCTCGCAGGGCTACACCACCTTCAGCCCGGAGACGGTCAACGACACGACGCAGCAGGTGCACGCCCAGGCGATCCGCGAACTGGTCGCCCGCGACAAGAACCACCCGTGCGTGGTGCTCTGGTCGATCGCCAACGAGCCGGAGAGCGACACGCAGGGCGCCGAGGACTACTTCCGTCCGCTGTTCGACGTCGCCCGCGAGGCCGACCCGACGCGGCCGGTCGGCTTCGTCAACGTGATGCTGGCGCCGTACGGCAAGTGCCGGGTCTCGCAGTTCGGCGACGTGCTCATGCTCAACCGGTACTACGGCTGGTACGTCAACACCGGCGACCTCGCCAACGCCGAGATCGCCTGGCGCACCGAGCTCGAGGGCTGGGCGAGCGAGAACAAGCCGATCATCATCACCGAGTACGGCGCCGACACGCTCACCGGGCTGCACGCGGTCGCTCCCCAGCCGTGGGACGAGGAGTACCAGATCGCGTACCTCGAGATGAACCACCGCGTCTTCGACTCGATCCCGGCGGTCGTCGGCGAGCACGTCTGGAACTTCGCCGACTTCCAGACCACACCCGGCATCATGCGGGTCGACGGCAACAAGAAGGGCGTCTTCACCCGGGAGCGCGACCCGAAGTCCGCCGCGTTCTACCTGCGCAAGCGGTGGCGTGAGGACGCCTGACACGCAAGCCGGCCGAGCGGCATACCCTCGAACAGCCCCACCCAGCAAAGGAGCAACGTGAGCAACCTCGCCACCATCGGTGTCACCGGAATGGCAGTCATGGGCAGCAACCTGGCCCGCAACTTCGCACGCAACGGGTACCGCGTCGCGCTGCACAACCGCACGTACGCCAAGACCCAGGCGGTCATGAACGACCACGGCAGCGAGGGGGACTTCGTGCCGTCCGAGTCGACCGCCGACTTCGTCGCCTCCCTCGAGCGGCCCCGTCGGATCATCATCATGGTCAAGGCCGGTGGGCCGACAGATGCGGTCATAGACGAGCTGGTCCCGCTGCTGGAGGAGGGTGACATCGTCGTCGACGGCGGCAACGCCAACTTCGAGGACACCCGCCGGCGTGAGGCGGCGCTGCGGGAGCGCGGGCTGCACTTCGTCGGTGTCGGCATCTCGGGCGGCGAGGTGGGCGCGCTCGAGGGTCCGTCGATCATGCCGGGGGGCTCGAAGGAGTCGTATGCCGCACTCGGGCCGATGCTCGAGAGGATCTCCGCGCACGTCGACGGGGAGCCGTGCTGCGCCTGGATGGGGCCGGACGGCGCGGGGCACTTCGTCAAGATGGTGCACAACGGCATCGAGTATGCCGACATGCAGTTCATCGCCGAGTCCTACGACGTGCTCTCGGCGGCCGGGATGAGCGCCGCCGAGATCGCCGAGGTGTTCCGGGGCTGGAACACCGGCGAGCTCGACTCCTTCCTCGTCGAGATCACCGCGGACGTGCTCGCCCAGGTCGACGCGCGCAGCGGCGGCCCGCTCGTCGAGGTGATCGTCGACGCCGCCGAGCAGAAGGGCACCGGTCGCTGGACCGTGCAGACGGCTCTCGAGATGGGCGTGCCGGTCTCCGCGATCGCCGAGGCGGTGTTCGCCCGGTCGGCATCGGGCGACGCGACGATCCGGCAGGCGTGCCGGGGCGTGCTGAGCGGCCCGGAACGCCACGTCGGTGCCGAGCGCCAGCAGCTGGTGGACGATGTGCGGCAGGCACTGTGGAGCTCGAAGGTGGTCGCCTACGCCCAGGGCCTCGAGCAGATCCGCCGGGCCAGCGAGGACTACGACTGGGGCGTCGACATCGCCGCCGTCGCGCGCATCTGGCGCGGCGGCTGCATCATCCGTGCCCGGCTGCTCAAGCAGATCAGCGACGAGTATGCCGCCGGCCAGCTGGCCACCCTCCTGGTGGCCCCGAGCATCCGGCAGGGTCTGGCCGACCGGCAGGACGCGTGGCGTCGCGTGGTGGCGCAGGCCACCGCGGCCGGCGTGCCGGTGCCCGGCTTCTCCAGCGCCCTGGCCTACTACGACACGATGCGTGCCGAGCGGCTGCCCGCGGCCCTCGTGCAGGGGCTGCGCGACAACTTCGGCGCGCACACCTACCGCCGCACCGACGTGACCGGGACGTTCCACACCCTGTGGGCCCAGGACCGGTCCGAGGTGCAGACGGACTGACCCGCTCGTCGTGGCTTGCGCTCGTGGGTGAGACTGGGGCCATGAGCGCAGCCCCCGACACCCGATCGACAGTGCAGCATTCCTCCTCGACAGTGCAGCACTCCCCCTCGACAGTGCAGCATTCCTCCTCGACAGTGCAGCATTCGTCGTCGACAGTGCAGCTTTCGTCGTCGACAGTGCACCTCGGGGACGAACTGCCTCCGGGGCTGGTCGAGCTTGCCGACGAGGTCGGCCGGCTGTTGCACGCCGCGACGCCCACCGGCCGGCTCGGGGTCGCCTTCTCCGGCGGGGTCGACTCCGGGCTGCTGCTCGCCCTGGCCGTGCGATACCTCGGCCCCGCCCGCGTCCTGGCCGTCATCGGGGTCTCCCCCAGCCTGGCCGCCGACGAGTTGCGCGCGGCCCGCGCGGTGGCCGCCGCCATCGGCGCGCCGGTCGTCGAGGTGGCGACCCACGAGGGCGACAACCCGCTCTACCGGGCCAACGGGCCGGACCGGTGCTTCCACTGCAAGGACGAGCTGTTCACCCGGATCTCCGACGAGGTGGCCGCAGCGCACGGGCTCGGCGCGGTCGCGTACGGGGAGAACGCCGACGACGCCCGACGCCCGGACCGGCCCGGAGCCAGGGCCGCGGCCAACCACGCGGTGCTGCGCCCACTCGCCGACGCGGGGCTGGCCAAGGCCGACGTGCGTGCGCTCGCCCGCGCGCTGGGCCTGCCCAACGCCGACAAGCCCGCGGCACCCTGCCTGGCCTCGCGCATCCCGCACTTCTCCCGGGTCGAGCCGGCCAAGCTCCGGCAGATCGAGGCGCTCGAGCGGGTCGTGCACGGGCTGGGCTTCCCCGACTGCCGCGTGCGCCACCACGGCGAGATCGCCCGGATCGAGCTGCCCGAGGACGACATCGCACGAGCCATGCAGCCCGGCAGCCGGGTCGCCCTGCAGCAGGCGGGCATCGCGGCCGGCTTCCGCTTCGTCGCCGTCGACGTCGCCGGCATCCAATCGGGCGCCTTCACCCTGCCCCTGGTCGAGGCCGGACATGCCTGAGGCACCGCCGCCGGCCCCGAGCGGGACGGATTCCGACGAACCCACGGCGGTGAGCGGCATACCGATCGATGTCGCGGACCTCGACGGGATCGCCGAGCTCGATCTCGGGCGTGCGGCCCGACGCGGCTTCCCCGAGGCGGTCTTCTGCGCGGGCAAGACGGTCGCCCAGGTCCGCGCGATCGCGGCCCGGCTCCGACGGGCCGTGGCAGCTCGAGAGACGAGCGGAGCTGTCCTGTTCACCCGCGCCTCCGCCGAGCAGGCCGCCGCCATCCGGGAGGTGCTGCCCGAGGCGCTGCACGACGAGACCGCTCGGCTGCTCGCGTGGCCGCCGACCGCGCCCGAGCCGAGCGGCGGGCTCGTCGCGGTCTTCTGTGCCGGCACCTCGGACCTGCCGGTGGCGCGCGAGGCGCTGCTGACGCTGACCTACCTGGGCCGGCCGACCGAGCTCGCCGTCGACGTCGGCGTGGCCGGGCTGCACCGCATCCTGGACCGCATCGACCTGATCGACCGCGCCCGCGCGATCGTCGTCGTGGCCGGGATGGACGGGGCGCTCGCGAGCGTCGTCGCCGGCCTGGCCCGTGCCCCGGTCGTGGCGGTGCCGACCTCGGTGGGGTACGGCGCCGCGTTCGGCGGACTGGCCCCGCTGCTGACGATGCTGAACGCGTGCGCACCCGGGGTCGGCGTGGTCAACATCGACAACGGGTACGGCGCCGGCCATCTCGCCGCCCAGATCGCGGCGCCGGCCTGACTGGAGCTTCCGGCCGCCGAGGGCTGTCTGTCCGGAGGCTGTCCGAGAGGCTCTTTGCCTGTCCGTAGGACCCTCTACCCGTCTCAAGGCTCGCTGACGGTTCGAGCGCGAAGGGGAGCCCAGTCAGGTCGCACGTCATGTCGCGCCCTTGGACCGACCTGAGCACGAGGCCAGAACGTCCCTGCGACATGACCCGTGACTTGCTCGGCCGCAGCAACACCCTGCGACATGACCCGTGACTTGGTTGGCGACCGGACCACGTCGGGCCAGGCCTGCGACATGACCCGCGACCTGGCCGGCGACCGGACCACGTTGGGCCAGGCCTGCGACATGACCCGCGACCTGGCTGGCGACCGGACCACGTCGGGCCAGGCCTGCGACATGACCCGCGACTTGGCTGGAGACCGGACCACGTCGAGCCAGGCCTGCGACATGACCCGTGACCTGGCCGGCGACGGCGCGGGCGCCACCCTCAGTGCATCAGACCGGGCGGCACCTCGGCGTCGCTCACGAGACCGGCCTGAACGGCCGCTGCCCGGGCGGCGTCCAGCACGTCACGGACCGGACGACCGAGCGTCTCGGCCGCGGACTCGACATCCCGGAACTCGGGTGTCGCCTGGACGACCCGCCCGTCGCGATGGGCCAGCTTGACGCCGATCTCGCGTCCCTCGACCTCGACCGTCACCCATCCCCGCGGCAGCTCCCAGCGCCGGACCTCGCTCTGCCGCAGGCCGATCGTGCTGGTCAGCGACAGGACGAGGTCGCGCAGCCCCGGCCCGTCGTCGGGGCGGGCGAGGACGGAGAGGACCTGGGCCGGGCGTCCGCGCTTCATGACGACCGGGGCGAGCCAGGCATCGGCTGCCCCGGCAGCGAGCAGCGCCTCGATGACCGTCGGCCACACCCGCGGGTCGAGGTCGTCGACGTTGGCCTCCAGCAGAGTCATCCACCGCTCGACGAGTCCGGGCGGCCCCCCGGCGGACGCAGAGCGGGCCGGCTCGTCGCCGGTCACCCGCTCTCCCAGGACCACCCGCACGACGTTGGCGCGCCCCTCGACCTCCCGGGTCCCGGCCCCGACACCGGTGCCGACCAGCCGCATCGCGGGCAGCGGGCGCTGCGCCGAGGCGAGAGTCGTCACGAGCGCCATCCCTGTCGGCGTCGCCAGCTCGCCCTGCCCTCCGGCCTCGACCTGCCATCCCCGCGCGAGCCCGACGACCGCCGGCACCGGCACCGGCAGGCGTCCGTGCGAACCGCGTACCCAGCCGCTGCCCACCGCGATCCGGCTCACGACGACCTCGTCGACGCCGAGATCCTCCAGGCCGGCACAGACCCCCACGACGTCGGCGATCGAGTCCCACGAACCGACCTCGTGGAACTCGACCTCGTCGACCGCGACCCCGTGCGCGACCCCTTCGACCCGCGCCAAGGCCTCGAACGCCGCGAGCGCCCGGGAGGTCGTCCGCTCGGGCAGGTCGGCGCCCGCGATCCGAGCCCGGATCTCGGCCCACCGGCGGTGGTGCTGGTCCGGCGCGACGAGGCCCACGTGGGCCTGGGCAGCTCGCAGCCCGGCGCGCCGCGCCTCCGTCACGCTGATCCGGACCGTGCCGGGGACCACCGCGTCGACCCACCGTTGGATCGCCCCGAGGTCGGCGCCGAGATCGAGCAGGGCACCGAGCAGCATGTCGCCGGCCAGCCCGGCCGACGCGTCGACCCAGGCGACGACACGTCCTCGGCCACGAGAGTGCATGTCCCACAGGCTAGCCAGGAGCCGAACCGAGGCTCGGGTCAGCTGCTCGCCCCGGCGGCGCCTGCCGCGACGACCGCCGCGACGACCGCTGCCTCGACCTCCTGGATCGCCGTGGCGACCGCTTGGCCGCCCCACTGCCCGGCACTGATCTCCTTGGCCCTGGCGGCGAGAACTCGCTTGTCCTGCTCGGGCAGGACCTTGCGCAACAGACCGGTCGCGCTGAGCAGCGAGACGAGGACGGCCGTGCGCGTGTCGGGCTCACCGGTCGCCCGCACCGCGTTTCGCAGACGCTCGACGATCTCCCGCTCGACCGCCGGGTCCTGCTCGCGCCAGACCTTCCGGTGGAAGACGCCGAGAACCGTCTGCTCGCCGCGTACGCCGACACCTGCCCCCTCGAGGCCGGCGAGGGTCGCCGCCTCGAGGTGACCCGCCCGGTCGCGCCAGCTGCGGCCACCGCCGATGCGCGCCACTGCGTCCTTGGGCGACCGGCCGTCTGCGCGAGCCAACGCCTCCTCGAGCTCGGGAGCGACGGCCCGACCGGTGGCGTGCAGCCGGGCGGACCGTCCGTCCCCCTCGAGGCGCAGCGCTTCCTGCAGGGTCAGCTCGGTGACGGCAGCGCCGGCCAGCCCGGCCTTCAGATGCGTGCTGTCGATGAGCGGCCGCCCGCTCCGGTCGTCGTGTGCCAGCAGCAGGAACTCGGCGTGCAGGGGCAGCCGGGACGTCATCCCCAGAGCGTAGGCGCACCAGCGGCGGTATGCCGCGCCGCTGTCGAACGGGAACGTCGACCGGCGGTCACCTGCGGCGAGCCGTCAGGACGATGCGCGCCGCCGGTCCGGTCGCCAGACGACGAGTGCCTGGGAGTGGACCGGTCGAGGCGGGCGACGTCCCGGCGCCATGGCGACCACGTCGCCGCGTGCACCGGCCGCGAAGACCCGGCCGACCTGCATCGCCGCGGCCTGGGCCGACTCGAGCTGCTCGGCGAGCTGCTGGACGTGGGAGCGCAGCGCCTCGACCTGCTGCTCGAGCTCGAGGATCCGTTGGATGCCGGCGAGCGAGACCCCCTCGTGGGAGAGACGCTGGACCTCGCGCAGCAGCTCGACGTCGCGGCTGCTGTAGCGTCGCCCGCCACCGCGGGTCCGCGAGGGCGTGACGATGCCCATCCGGTCGTACTGGCGCAGGGTCTGGGCGTGCATCCCGGCCAGCTGTGCCGCGACGGAGATGACGAAGACCGGGGTGTCGTCGCCGGGACCCGCGCCCAGGCCTACGCTCTGTCGTGCCATCCGTCTTCACCTCCTGGCTCTCATGATCCGCACGCCCGGGCCGCTCAGGTGCGCGCCTTGACGAACAGCTCCGCGCGCGGGTCGAAGCCGTTCTCGGCCGCCGCCATCTTCTCGATCGCCGCACGCGCCTCGTCGGTCAGCCGCTGCGGGACCACGACCTGTACCTTGGCGAGCAGGTCCCCGGTCCGGTCGCCGTGCCGGACACCACGGCCCTTCAGCCGCAGCACGCGTCCGCTCGGTGTGCCCGCCGCCACCTTGACCTTGACCGACTTGCCGTCGAGCGTCGGCACCGGCACGGTCGCGCCGAGCGCCGCCTCGGCGAAGGTCACCGGCAGGTCGACGGTGAGGTTGTCGCCGTCGCGCCCGAAGACGGGATGCGGGTCGACCGTCACCGTCAGGATGAGGTCGCCCTTGGGCGCCCCCGGGTCGCCGGTGCGGCCCTTGCCGCGCAGCTTGATCTTCTGGCCGTTGCGCACGCCGGCCGGGATCCGGACGTTGATCCGGCCCAGCTCGGGCGACTGGAGGGAGACGGTCGAGCCCTCGACGGCGTCGCGGAAGCCGATGTGGGTGGCAGCCTGGACGTCGGCGCCCGGCCGAGGGCCGCGGGGCGCGCCGAAGCCGCCGTACCCGGCTGCGCCCCCACCGCCGAACAGCCCGCCGAGCAGGTCCTCCAGGCCGGGCCCGGCCCCCTGCCCGCCGGTGCCGAAGCGCATGCCCTGGCCGCCGGTGCCGAAGGCGGAGAACAGGTCCTCGAAGCTGGCCCCGCCCGCGCCGCCGGGCCCACCGGCCGTGAAGCGCGCGCCGCCGTGGGCCATCGCCCGGATCGCGTCGTACTCCTTGCGCTGGTGGGGGTCGGACAGGACCGCGTAGGCCTCGCCGATCTCCTTGAAACGCTCCTCGGCCCGCGGGTCGCCCTGGTTCTGGTCAGGGTGCATCTTGCGGGCGAGCTTGCGGTAGGCCTTCTTGATGGTCGCCTCGTCGGCGTCCTGCGGCACGCCGAGGATCGCGTAGAAGTCCTTCTCGAACCAGTCCTGGCTAGCCATTCCGGCGCACCTCCTCGTTACTGATCACAGTCTCATGTATGCCGCTGGGCCGGCTGCCCGGCCCAGCGGCACGGCACTCAGGCGGGGTCGGCGACCGAGACCCGCGCGGCCCGCACGAGCCGCTCGCCGTTGCGGTAGCCCGGCTGGAAGACCTGCACGACGGTCGTGTCGGTCGCTCCCTCCGGGACCTCGGCCTCGACGTGCATCAGGGCCTCGTGCACGTTGGGGTCGAACTCCTCGCCGACCTCGCCGACCCGCTCGATGCCGAACCGTCCGAGGGTCTCCTCGAGCTTGTCGGCGATCGCGGCGAAGGGGCCGTCCGCGAGGTCGCCCGCCTGCCGGGCGAAGTAGATGTCGTCCAGGACCGGCAGGAGCGCCTCGACGACACTGCTGACCGCGTTGGTGCGGATCAGCTCGCGGTCGCGGTCGACCCGCTTCTTGTAGTTGACGTACTCGGCCTGCAGGCGTTGCAGGTCGGCCAGCAGCGACGCGGCCATGTTGTCCTCCTCGGCCAGGTCGGCGGAGGAGGGCGCGTGGTCGTACTCATCCTCGCCGCCGGGCTCGGCCGACGCACCGGCGCCTCCGTCGGCGTAGAGCGGGCCCCGGCCGCCGGCAGCCGCATCCGGGGCGCCGGGGGTGCCGGCGCCCTCGGTCGCATCGGGACCGGTACCCGCGGCCGGGTCGGCACCTGCTCCCCCGGTCGCGGCCGGGCCGGCGCCCTCGGGGTCGCCCACCACGCGTGGGACCTCCCCTGCTGCGCTGGTCTCGGGGTCCATCTGGCTCACTTGGCTTCCTGGTCGTCGTCGATGACCTCGGCGTCGACCACGTCCTCGTCGGCACCCGACTGGTCACTCGCACCCGAGGCCTTGCCGTCCGACGACCCGGCCGACGCGCCGGCGCCGCTTGCCGCAGAAGCCTGCTCAGCGGCATACACCGCCTGGCCCATGGCCTGGGACTTCTCGTTGAGCGCGTCGACCTTCGCACGGATGTCGGCGGCGCTGGCCTCGGAGTCCTTGGCGATGGCGGACTTGAGGTCCTTCAGCGCCTCCTCGACCGGGGTCTTGGCGTCGGCCGGGACCTTGTCGCCGGACTCCTTGAGGAAGTGCTCCGTCGAGTAGACGAGCTGCTCGGCCTGGTTGCGGACCTCGGCCTCCTCGCGGCGCTTCTTGTCCTCCTCGGCGTGCGCCTCGGCGTCCTTGACCATCCGCTCGATGTCCTCCTTGGACAGGGCCGAGCCGCCGGTGATCGTCATGGTCTGCTCCTTGCCGGTGCCCTGGTCCTTGGCGGAGACGTTGACGATGCCGTTGGCGTCGATGTCGAAGGTGACCTCGATCTTCGGGATGCCACGCGGCGCCGGCGCGATGCCGGTCAGCTCGAACGTGCCGAGCGACTTGTTGTGCTGGGCGATCTCGCGCTCACCCTGGAAGACCTGGATGAGGACGGAGGGCTGGTTGTCGTCGGCGGTGGTGAAGATCTCCGAGCGCTTGGTCGGGATCGCGGTGTTGCGCTCGATCAGGGTGGTCATCAGGCCGCCCTTGGTCTCGATACCGAGCGAGAGCGGCGTGACGTCGATGAGCAGCACGTCCTTGCGCTCGCCCTTCAGGACGCCGGCCTGCAGCGACGCGCCCACGGCGACGACCTCGTCGGGGTTGACGCCCTTGTTGGGCTCCTTGCCGGCGGTCAGCTCCTTGACGATGGCCGTGACGGCGGGCATGCGGGTGGAGCCGCCGACCAGCACGACGTGGTCGATGTCGGACAGCTTGATGCCGGCGTCGTCGATCACCTTGTGGAACGGCGCCTTGCACCGGTCGAGCAGCGACTTGGTCATCTCCTCGAACTGGGCCCGCGAGAGCGTCTCGTCCAGGTGGATGGGGCCGTCGGGCGTCATCGAGATGTACTGCGCGGAGATGTTGGTCGACGTCGCCGAGGACAGCTCCTTCTTGGCGCGCTCGGCCTCGTCGCGCAGCCGCTGCATCGCGATCTTGTCCTTGGACAGGTCCTGGCCGGTCTTGTTCTTGACCTGCTGGATGAGCCACCGGACGACCACGTCGTCCCAGTCGTCGCCACCGAGCTTGTTGTCACCGCTGGTGGCCCGCACCTGGATCGTGGAGAAGTTGTCCTCCGGGTCCTTGCCGACCTCGAGGAGGGACACGTCGAAGGTGCCGCCGCCGAGGTCGAAGACGAGGATGAGCTCGTCCTGCTTGCCCTTGTCCAGGCCGTAGGCCAGCGCCGCCGCGGTGGGCTCGTTGATGATGCGCAGCACGTTCAGGCCCGCGATCTCGCCGGCCTCCTTGGTGGCCTGCCGCTCGGCGTCGTCGAAGTACGCGGGGACGGTGATGACGGCGTCGGTGACGCTCTCGCCGAGGTAGGACTCCGCGTCGCGCTTGAGCTTCTGCAGGATGCGGGCGCTGATCTCCTGCGCGGTGTAGCGCTTGCCGTCGATCTCGGGGCTCTTCCAGTCGCTGCCCATGTGCCGCTTGACCGACCGCACGGTGCGGTCGACGTTGGTGACGGCCTGGCGCTTGGCGACCTCGCCGACGAGCACCTCGCCGTTCTTGGCGAACGCGACGACGGACGGGGTGGTGCGGCCGCCCTCGGCGTTCGCGATGATCGTCGGCTCGCCGCCCTCGAGGACGGAGACTGCCGAGTTGGTGGTACCGAGGTCGATGCCGACCGCACGTGCCATGAGTGGTTCTCCTTGGTTCTTCGTTCCG
>NZ_JBDIAQ010000017.1:0-41580 GCF_039812505.1 Intrasporangium sp.
GACGCGATCTGACCGGTACCGCTCGACAGCGCTACCGGCGCCCCACCCCGGTTGTGCGTGGTTGTGGTCGCCAGGGCCGCCACAACCACGCACAACCCCCCGGTGCTGACCCAGAGGCCGTCACAGCGTGCGCAGCATGCGGGTGTTGCCGAGGGTGTTGGGTTTGACCCGCTCCAGGTCGAGGAACTCGGCGACGCCCTCGTCGTACGAGCGCAGCAGCTCGGCGTAGACGTCACCGGTGACCGCCTGGCCCTCGATCGACGCGAAACCGTGCCGGGTGAAGAACCTCGTCTCGAAGGTGAGGCAGAACAGGCACCCCCGGTCGGGCGCTACGCTGGGACATGAGTGAGCGGCATACGCCGGAGGGGCCCGGCGAACGCCCGACGGTGGGGCCGTTGGGTGAGCGCTTGGTGAGCGGGCGGACCCGCCCCCAGCGGCTGCTGATCTGGCTCGGCGCGGCGGCGACCTCGATCCTGGCGATCGGCGCCCTGGTGACCGCGGTCACCGGCTGGTTCCACGGGCAGGGTCAGCCGGCGGCGCCCACCGTCGCCGGACCGACCCAGGGGCCGACCGGGTCGGCGGCTGTCAGACCGGCCGGGCCGGACGGCGTGGTGGTGGTGCGGAACCAGTCCGCGGAGGCGGACCAGCTGGTCCGCACCCTGCTGGACTCGGTCGGCAGGCACCCCGTGCAGCTCAACCACCAGATCCTCGCGCCCGAGTACCTGAGCACCGGCATGCCCGAGCTGACCTACGGCTGTGACGCATCCGGGTTCTGCGTCAAGACCAGGATCGAATGGACCAACAAGCCCTTCGGGTCCGTGCGTGGCGGGTTCTGGGCGCAGGGGTGCTACCAGGTCGCCAAGGACGGCGAGGGCTACGGTGTCGAGCCCCTCGACCTGGAGCTGACCCACCAGGGGCCGGTGTGCCCGTCATGAGGGCGCGGGCGCGTCACGTGGCCGGCTGCGGGCCGGCGTGGTCCCGGGGGCCGACCCGGCGTGTGCGCCGGTCGAGCGGTGACGGGTGTTGCCAGGGGTGACCCGGCATGACGGCGCGGGTGCGCTGCTCGCGGGGGTGGCTGGCCACCAGCTATCGGGCCGGGGCGGGATTGTGGGTGCTCGCGGGGGTGGTTGGCCACCAGCTATCGGGCCGGGGCGGGATTGTGGGTGCTCGCGGGGGGGGCTGGCCATCGACTATCGGGCCGGGGCGGGATTGTGGGTGCTCGCGGGGGTGGTTGGCCATCGACTATCGGGCCGGGGCGGGATTGTGGGTGCTCGTCCGGGCGCCGGGTCGCCGCGTCATCGACCGGTGCGAACGTGGGCCCCGTCGGGCTCGAACCGACGACCGGCGGATTAAAAGTCCGATGCTCTACCAACTGAGCTAGAGGCCCGCAGGAGCCGGTCGCGGCCACCTCGACACGCCCCGGTCGCTGCGGCACGGGTCCGACCCGCCAGCCACCAGTATGCCGGACCGTCTGCCCGCCCGACCCGGTACCGGCCCGCCGCCCCACAGGGGCGGCGCCTGCGGGCCGGCTGGTACCCGACGGCGACGACCCGCCCGCGGGCTCACCGGGGAACGGCCGGCAACCGGTCCGCCCCGACGCCACCCGCACAGGGGTATGCCGCTCACCTCGCAGCGCCGCCGACCCGGCCCTGCGCACGAGGCGGGCTCGGCGGCATACCCCCCCACCCGCGCGCGCAGTCCGGCGACCCGTGATCCGACCGGTGCCCACGCCGACCCGGGCACGCCGGGCCCGTTAGGGTGGTCGTGGTTGAGCCACCAGCCGACGGTCGCTGCCCGGTCCGCCCGGGCCGGCCAGGATCGGCGACGGCCAGGAACCAGGAGAAGCCCGGGATGCCGAAGCGCAGCGAGTCGACACCTCACTTCACGGAGGCGAGCGCCCCACCGGTGGCAGCATGCCGGTACGACGCGGTCGGCGACCGGCTGTGGTGGTCCCCGCAGATGTACCGGCTGTTCGGCTTCGAGCCGGGCGAGGTCGTCCCCACGCTGGCGCTCGTGGACGCGCACATCCACCCGGAAGACCGGCTCACGGTGCACGGGATCTGCTGCCCGGCGTGGCAGCACGGCGGGCCGTTCACGACGCGCCACCGCATCCACGACAGCAGGGGGGCCGTGCACGACGTGCTCGCGGTGGGCGAGTCGATCCTGACCGAGGGGCGTTGCGTGACGGTCCATGCCTACTACGTCGACGTCACGACCCAGATCGGCGCCGACGTGCGGGCCGGCGTCACCACCGCGCTGACCGAGACGTTCCGCACCCGGGGGCTGATCGACCAGGTCAAGGGTGCGCTGATGCTGGCCTACGGCGTCGACGCCGACACCGCGTTCTCGCTGCTGCGGGGCATCTCGAACAACCACAACCTGCGGGTCGCGCAGCTGGCGGCCTACGTCGCCGACCGGATGGCCCGCGCGGAGCCCGGCCCGGAGCCGGCCCAGGAGACGCTCTTCGAGATCCTCGCCTCGGTCGCCGACCGGCGCGCCCTCATCGAGTCGTGGGCCGAGCCGGACGGGAGCGTCCCCGACCCGCCACACCCCGGGGGACTCGACACCGAGCGACCTCCCGACACCGAGGGACGGGAGCCGGATGGAGCGGGGCAGGGCCGGTCGGGTCCGGCCGGCCCGCCAGCGGGCTAGCCTGCTGGAGTGAGCAACGAGGAGCGCCGTACGCCGCCGCGCCGGCCGGCGTTCTTCAGCCCGTCGGCGCTCGAGGCCCACGGCGGGTCCTACGACCCGACCGAGGCGCTGCACGCCGCCCACGCGACCGCCGCGGTCCTCGTGCACACGGGGCGGGCGGCGGCCGACCCCGAGCTGACCGAGCGCCTCGTCGAGCTGGTCGCCGAGATCGGCCTGTCGACGGTGGCCGAGCTGTGGTCGGAGCGGCCCGCCCGGACCCTGCCCGGGGCGCTGTGGCGGCTCTACGTCCTGCACGAGTGGGTGCGTCGCGCCCCCGAGCAGGCCAGCCGCGAGTATGCCGCCGGGGTGTGGTTCACCGGCCCCAACCACGTGGTCGCGGGCGCGGCCGAGCCGCCGGGTCCTGAGGAGGTCCGCCGCGTCAGCGACGAGATCCTGCGCGGCGTCTTCGCCGGCGACCTCGCCGTGGCGCTGGAGCGGGCCGCCGCGTTCTGCCGCGTCGTCTCCGCCGGGCGCGCCGACATCGGGGAGGGGGAGCAGGCGGCGGCGGGCGCTGCGAACCTGCTCGCGATGGCCGGCGACCTGACCGCCTGCGCGCACCTGTGGCGGGCCGGCACCCTGGCCTGACGCAGGTCCGGCCGGACCGAAGTCTTCGAAGGAAGTTCTGCCGGCTGGACGGAAGTCTTTCGAGATCGGCCGCCGGACCCTTATTCTGGACTGCGCGTCGGGTCGCGGTAGCCCCGGGTCCCAAATTCTGCCGCTCAGAGCGGCCCTGTGCCGAGAGGCGCTCCCGGCCCGACGCAACAGGTCGGCGCACTGCTCGGAATCCGTCGACCGATAGCCCCCCGCCGGGTCTCGGCGGACCCTAGATTTGTCTGCATGACGCGTGCGGACGAGGGTGAAGGGGAGCTGCTCGACGCCGACCTGCGCGACGAGATCGAGCTCGTCAGCGACCTCGTCGTCGCGGCCTCCGCGTCCGACCGCCACTTCACCCCCGCCGAGGTCGATGCCCTGCTCGGGATCGGGCCCGAGGCCCCCGACGAGCCCGCCGGCGACGAGCGCGGGTCCGCAGCCGAGCCCGCCGACGGCTGACGTCCGCCGGGCGCGCCAGCGGGCCGCTGGTTTGCGCCGACGTGCACCGGACGGCATAGCATCGTCCCGACCAGCCGTCCAGCGACCGGAGCCAGCCGTGGGCCTACGCCTCACACCCCAGGAGACGAGCTTCTACTCGCTCTTCGCCACGTCAGCCGATCTGCTCGTCCAGGCCACCCGCGAGCTCACCAGGCTGCTCGAGGCCGCCCCGTCCGACCGCCAGCCGATCGCCGACCGCCTGAAGGAGCTCGAGCACGAGGCCGACGACGCGACCCACGCGATCATCAAGCGGGTCAACAGCTCGTTCATCACACCCTTCGACCGCGAGGACATCCACGGCCTGGCCGCCCACCTGGACGACTGCATGGACCACATGGAGGAGGCGGCCGACCTGATCTGCCTCTACCGGATCGGCGAGCTGCCCAGCGGTCTGGCCGGCCAGTTCGAGATCCTCTCGCGCATGGCCGAGGTCACCGCGGAGGCGATGCCCAGGCTGCGCTCGCTGCAGAACCTGTCCTCCTACTGGATCGAGATCAACCGTCTGGAGAACCAGGCCGACGACCTGCACCGCAAGATGCTCGCGGGACTGTTCAACAACGGCAACGACGCGATCCACGTGATGAAGGCCAAGGAGATAATCGACGGCTTCGAGGACGCAGCCGACTCGTTCGAGAAGGTTGCCCACCTCGTCGAGGGCATCGCCGTCAAGGAGTCGTAACCGGTGCTGGACCTGCTGCCCATCGGCATCGTCATCGCGCTGGCGATGGGCTTCAACTACACCAACGGGTTCCACGACGCGGCGAACGCCATCGCCACGTCGGTCTCGACCCGGGCCCTGACCCCCCGTGCCGCGCTGTTCATGGCCGCGGTCGCCAACCTCGTCGGCGCCTTCTTCGGCACCAAGGTGGCCAAGACCATCGGGTCCGGGATCATCGACGAGCCCGTGGGCGTGCGTGGCCTGTGGCTCGTCGGCGCCGCCCTCGTGGGCGCGATCGGCTGGAACCTGATCACCTGGTGGTTCGGGCTGCCCTCCTCGTCGTCCCACGCGCTCATCGGCGGCCTGGCCGGCGCCGCCGTCGTCGCCGGGGTCGGGGTGCAGTGGTTCAACATCCTGATGGTGGTCATCATCCCGATGATCGTCTCGCCGGTCGCCGGCCTGCTGCTCGGCTACCTGGTCATGACCGCGATCCTCTGGCTGTTCCGGCACGCCCAGCCCGGCAAGGTCCAGCGTGGCTTCCGCTGGGCCCAGACCCTCTCCGCGGCCGCAATGGCCTTCGGGCACGGCCTGCAGGACGCCTCCAAGACCGCCGGCGTCGTCGTGCTGGCGCTGAGCGTCGCCGGCCACCACGAGGGGTCGCACATCCCGGTCTGGGTCCTGGTGCTGTCCGCCATCGTCATCTCCCTGGGCACCTACTCGGGCGGCTGGCGGATCATGCGCACCCTGGGCCGGCGCATCATCCACCTCACCCCGCCGCAGGGCTTCGCCGCCGAGACCACCGCCGCCGGGATCCTCTACGTCGCCGGGATGAGCTTCGGGGCGCCGATCTCGACGACGCACACGATCACCTCGGCGATCATGGGCGTCGGCGCGACCAAGCGGCTCTCGGCGGTGCGCTGGGGGGTGGCCGGCAACATCGTCGGCGCGTGGATCTTCACCTTCCCCGGGGCCGCCCTGGTCGCGATGATCGCGTGGTACGTCACGTTCTGGGGGCGCCTCTGACGTCGGGCCGGGACGCAGCCGTCCGGCGCCGAGGGTGGCCGGGGCGAGGGTCCGCGCTCAGCAGGTGATGCGCTCGACCGCGACCACGGCCGCGGCCTCGGCCCGTCCGTGGACGTGGCAGACCAGCACCTCGCCCTTGCGCATCTGCTCGTCCGCCGCCCCCGCCAGCTCCTCGCGGCACGCCTCGGCCCGCGGGAGGTCGTCGGCGACCAGCTCGACCAGGCGCCCGAGCAGGTCGGGCAGGACCGGCCCGTGGGTGCACAGCGCAGCGGGGGTAGCGCGCCGCAACGCCGCGGCCAGGTGACGTGCCGCCCGGGCGGGGTCGGCGGCATACCCCTCCTCGGAGAGGCCGTCCTTCGCGCGCAGCCGCAGCCCGGCGCGGGCGGCATACGGCTCGAGGGTGGCCGAGCAGCGCACGGAGGGTGAGGTGACCAGCCGGGAGATGCCGTATGCCGCCAGCACCCCGGCGATCGTGGCCGCCTGCCGGGTGCCCGCCGCGGTCAGCGGCCGGAGCCGGTCGTCGCCGCGCCAGGCCTCGCGGGGCCGGGCCCTGGCGTGCCGGACGAGCGCCAGCGGCCAGGTGTCCAGGCGACCGTCGCGCTCGGCCCGCACGAGCGCGCGCAGCTGCTCCCGGTCACGCGAGTAGTCCAGCCGGTCGTGGGCGGCGCCGACCTCGACCCAGTCGAGCGCGTCGATCTCGTGCTCGAGACGGCCGTGGCCCCCGGTGACGACCGCGGCCCAGTAGTCGACGTGCTTGCTGGCGAGCCCGCCGGCCCCGTCGGGCAGGGGGTACTCCGACGGCGGCAGGGGCGCGGCGAGCCGGACCTGCAGCCCGGTCTCCTCGAGGGTCTCGCGGACCGCGGCCAGGCACGGCAGCTCGTCGGGGTCGAGCTTGCCCTTGGGCCAGGACCAGTCGTCGTACTTCGGCCGGTGCACGAGGGCGACCTCGAGCCGGCCGTCGCGGCGACGCCACGGCAGGGTCCCCGCGGCCGGGATGGAGGAGGCCACCCGGCTCAGCGGCGCCGGGCCTTGCGGCGCCGCTTGTCGTGCCGCTCGGCCAGCCTGGCCTGGATGTCGACGAGCGGCTCACCGGCCTCGTCGGTGGCGTGCCGGACCCAGCGCCCGTCCGGCCCCAGGTCCCAGCGCGAGCTCGAGTCGGCGAACCCGAGGGCGAACAGCTGGGCCAGCTCGGTCAGGTGCCCCGGGTCGGTGATCCGCACGAGCGTCTCGACGCGCCGGTCGAGGTTGCGGTGCATCATGTCGGCGCTGCCGATGTAGACCTGCGGGTCGCCGCCGTGGTCGAACCAGAACAGCCGCGAGTGCTCGAGGAAGCGGCCCAGCACCGAGCGGACCCGAACCGTCTCGGACAGGCCGGCCACCCCGGGGCGCAGGGCACAGATGCCCCGCACCCACAGGTCGACGCGGACCCCGGCCTGCGAGGCGCGGTAGAGCGCGTCGATGACCGCCTCGTCGACGATCGAGTTGACCTTGATGGCGACGCGGCCGGGGGGCTGTCCCTCGCCCCGGTTCGCGTGCAGGGCCACCTCCTCCTCGATGAGGTCCACCAGACCGGACCGGACGCTGCGCGGCGCGACGAGCAGCCGCTTGAACTTGCTGCGCGGCGCGAAGCCCGACAGCTGGTTGAACAGGCGCGACATGTCCTCGCCGACCTGCGGGTCGCAGGTGAACAGGCCGAAGTCCTCGTAGATCCGGGCCGTCTTGGGGTTGTAGTTGCCGGTGCCGATGTGGGAGTAGCGGATCAGCCCCTCCGGCTCCTGGCGCACCACCAGACAGAGCTTGGCGTGGGTCTTGAGCCCGACGACGCCGTACACGACGTGCACCCCGGCCTGCTCCAGCTTGCGGGCCCAGGAGATGTTGTTGACCTCGTCGAACCGGGCCTTGATCTCGACGACGGCCAGCACCTGCTTGCCGGCCTCGGCGGCGTCGATGAGCGCGTCGATGATGGGGGAGTCGCCCGAGGTCCGGTAGAGCGTCTGCTTGATCGCCAGGACGTCCTTGTCGGCGGCCGCCTGTTCGATGAAGGACTGCACCGAGGTCGAGAACGAGTCGTACGGGTGCTGGACCAGCACGTCCTTGTGCCGGATCGCGGCGAGGATGTCGCCCGGCTGCGAGCTCTCGGTCGGCGCGAGGTCGGGGTGGGTGCGCGGGACGAACTTCGGGTACTCGAGGTCGGAGCGGTCCACGTCGGTCAGGCCCCACAGGCCGGTCAGGTCCAGGGGGGTCGGGAGCCGGTACAGCTCCCGCTCGCTGATCTGCAGCTCGCCGGTCAGCATCTCCAGGACCCGCGGGTCCATCTCCTTGTCCACCTCGAGGCGGATCGGCGGGCCGAACCGGCGCCGGGTCAGCTCCTTCTCGAGCGCGGTCAGCAGGTTCTCGACGTCGTCCTCCTCCACCTCGACGTCCTCGTTGCGGGTGACGCGGAAGGTGAAGTGCTCCAGCACCGTCATGCCCGGGAAGAGCTGGTCGAGGTGTGCTGCGATGACGTCCTCGAGCGGGACGAAGCGCTTGTGGTGGCCGGCGCCCTCGGTGCCGGCGGCGTCCGGCCGGTCGGCGATCTCGATGAACCGGGGCAGGTTCGGCGGCACCTTGAGCCGGGCGAAGTGCTCGACGCCCGTCTTGGGGTTCTCCAGCAGCACGGCGAGGTTCAGCGACAGGCCCGAGATGTAGGGGAACGGGTGCGCCGGGTCGACCGCGAGGGGGGTCAGCACGGGGAAGACGCGGTCGGAGAAGAACCAGTGCAGCGGCTGCCGGGCCGCCTCGTCCAGCTCGTCCCAGCGGATGATCTCGATGCCCTCGGTCTCCAGGGCGGGGCGCACGTCGTGCAGGAAGACGTCGGCGTGCTGGGCCATCAGCTCGTGCGCGAGCCGCGCCACGCGGTCGAGCAGCTCGCGCGGCTCGATGCCCGCGGCGGTCCGGACGGCCAGGCCGGTCGCGATCCGGCGCTTGAGACCGGCGACCCGGACCATGAAGTACTCGTCGAGGTTGCTCGAGAAGATCGCCAGGAACCGGGCTCGTTCGAGCAGCGGCACCAAGGGGTCCATGGCCAGCTGCAGGACCCGCTCGTTGAACTGGAGCCAGGACAGCTCGCGCTCGAGGAAGCGGTCAGCCGGCAGCTCCTGCTCCGGGCGGGGGGAGGGGGTCGCCGGCGCGAGGCCGACGAACCGGCCGTTGGGGGCCCGGGCCGGCAGCCGGGGGGCCGGCACGGCACTCGCGAACGAGCTGACCGCCTCCGTGACGAGGTCGGGGGCCGGGCCGCCCGGGTCGGTCCCGGCCTCTCCCGGCCCGGTCCCGGCGTCGTCGGACGTCACCTGCTCGAGGCTGCTCGTGCTCATGTGCCCATCGTGACACCGATTCCCGGGTGGTGGGCGGTCGGCCGGGTCGGGGCCGGCTCAGGGCCGGGCGAACTGGCGGTGGACCTGCAGGTCGTGGAACCCGAGGCCGAGGTAGGTGTGCAGCGCCGCGGCGTTGTCGTCGTCGACGTACAGCACCACGTCGTCCAGGCCCTGGTTGCGCAGGTGGTCGAGGCCCAGGATCGTGACCGCCCTGCCGAGCCCGAGCCCCTGGTGCTCGGGGGCGACCCCGACGACGTAGACCTCCCCACGCCGGCCGCTGGGCGGGTCGACCTTGGTCCAGTGGAACGCGGCGATCCGGTCGGGCTCGTCCTGCCGCACGAGCAGGATGAAGCCGTCGGGGTCGAACCACGGCTGGGCCATCCGCTGCTCGAGGTCGGGCATCCCGAGGGCGCCCTGCTCGGGGTGGTGGGCGAAGGCGGCGGCGTTGACCCGGAGCCACTCGCGCTCGTCACGACCCGGCTCGAACGAGCGGACGGTGAAGCCTGCGGGGAGCCGGGCCGCGGGCCAGGCCGGCCCGGAGGTCAGCGAGCGCCCCATGAAGTGCAGCTCCCGGACCGGCACGAAGCCCTGCGCCCGCGCGAAGGCCGTCGCGGCACCGGCCGGGTCGTGGCTCCACAGCCGCACGCCGGCCGGCAGCCGGGTCAGCAGCGCGGCACCGACCCCGCCGCCACGCCGGTCCGGGTCGACGACCACCTCGGCCGAGGGGGGCTCGCCCGGCCCGCCCGAGCGGGACTGCGCGTAGCCGGCGAGGGCCCGCTCGGCGGCATACGCGAGCAGGTGCGTGGCGCTGCGGTCGTCGCGGGACTCGACGGACAGGCGGAACTGCTCGGACAGCGCGGCGCTGCCGTCGGCCTCGCGGGCGCGCTCGGCGAGCCGCAGGATCGCGTGGGACTCGGCCGGGGACAGGGGGGACCGCGCGTCCCGGCGCTCGATCGTGACCTCGGGCATACGGCGATTCCATCACAGGGCGGTCACGGGACGGGCACGACGAGACGGTAGCCGACGTTGCGGACCGTGCCGATGAGCGACTCGTGGTCGGGCCCGAGCTTGGCCCGCAGCCGCCGCACGTGCACGTCGACGGTGCGGGTGCCGCCGTAGTAGTCGTACCCCCAGACCTCCTGGAGCAGCTGGGCCCGGGTGAACACGCGGCCCGGGTGCTGGGCGAGGTACTTGAGCAGCTCGAACTCCTTGTAGGTCAGGTCGAGCAGCTGCCCGCGCAGCCTGGCCGAGTAGCTGGCCTCGTCGATGACCAGCTCGCCCGAGGTGATCGGGGTGTCCAGCTCGCCGGACCCCGGCTGGTCGCGGGTCAGGGCGAGCCGGATGCGGGCGTCGACCTCGGCCGGGCCGGCCGTCTCGAGCACGACGTCGTCGACCCCCCACTCGGCGGTGAGACCGGCCAGCCCGCCCTCGGTCAGGATGGCCAGCAGCGGCGCGGTCGTGCCGGTCGCGCGCAGCACCCGGCACAGCGAGCGGGCCGCCGCGAGGTCGCGCCGGGCGTCGACGAGCACGACGTCGCACGCGGGGGCGTCCACCAGCGCGGTAGCCTCGGCGGCGAGCACCCGGACCGGGTGGGCGAGCAGCCCGAGCGCAGGCAGGACGTCGGCGCTGGGGGCCAGCGCATTCGTCAGCAGCAGCAACCGGGCCATTGCGAGCAGGATACGAGAGACTGGAGCCGGCCCGTCGGTCCGGACGGCGCCACGAGACGACCCGAGAGGAAGGTGCGCGGTGTCGACAGCCGCTGAGACGACTCCGGAGGCGGGCCCCGGCAGCCCCCCCGGGGCGCCGACGGTCACGGTGCGCTACTGGGCCGCGGCGCGCGAGGCCGCAGGCACGGCGACCGAGCGCCAGGCGGGCCGGACGGTCGGGGGTGTGCTCGATGCCGCCGTCGGCCGCCACCCGGGACTGGCCGGCGTCGTCGCGGCCTGCACCGTGCTCGTCGACGGGCTCGCGGCCGACCGGTCGGCCCGGCTCGAGGAGGGCGCGACGGTCGAGGTGCTGCCGCCCTTCGCGGGAGGCTGAGTGGGGCCGGTGACCGATCCCGCAGTCGAGGACCCGCCCGGCGGGCCCGAGGAGCACGGCCCGTTGCGCCTGCCGTTGTCACCGGTGTCGGGTGACCGGGTACGTCCCTGGTCCGTGGTCGTGACCGTGCTGGGCGCGGTGGCCGTGCTCGTCGCGTCGCCCTCGGGGTATGCCGCCGTGCTCGGTGTGGTCGCCGCCCTGACCCTGGTCGTCGTGCTGGGGTGGCCCGCGGTGGGCGCGTCGCGATCGCCGCTCGCCTCGTCGGTCGTCCTCGCGATCGCCGGTGTCGCCATGCTCGCGGCCACCGTCCGCGACGACCTGCGGTGGCTGCCTGCGGCCGTGGCGCTCGGGATGGTCGCGGCCTTCTTCCACCAGCTGCTGCGGCCGCCACCACGCGAGGGCCTCGTGCTCTCGCTCCTGGCCGCGCTCGGCGGGCTCGTCCTGCTGGCCTGTGGTGCCCTGCTCGTGGTGAGCACCCACGAGCCCGGCTCGCGCCCGGTCATCGTGGTGGCGATGCTGGCCGTGGCGGTCGGCGTCGCGGGCGACCTGCTCGCGCCGGTCCGCGTGCTGCGCCCGTTCCTCGGGTTCGTCGTGCTGCTGGCCGGCATGGGGGTGGCCGCGCTCACGGTGTCGTGGTCGGACCAGCTGACCACGCTGGGGGCTCTGGGCATCGGCGCCGCCGCTGCGACCATCTCGTGGTCCCTGCGACGGGTCCTCGCCCTCCAGCCGGCGCTGCTCGGTGGGCTCGGTCAGGCCGCGGTGGGCTGCGGGTCGGTCCTGTTCGCCGGCGCGCTGGTGCGGCTCTTCACGATCCTGCTCTGACCCTGCCGTCCCCTCGCCCGGGCGGTGGTTCGCTCCGGATCGGTGACGCGATGCCGCGCAGCTCCGACTCGAGCTCGCGCACCAGCCGGTCGGCCTCGGGGAAGTGGTCGGGGTCCGTGACCACCGTCACGGTCAGGGTGCCGGCGTAGTCGAGCACCTCGAAGTAGACGGGCATGTTCCCGGCCTCGCCCACGGCCAGGGCAGCGGCAGCGACCACCGGATGGCCGGCCAGTCGAACCGGCTGCACGGGAGCGCGCACGTGGCTGACCAGGGTGTGCATCCGACGCTGGTGGCGCAGGTACCACCGGAAGCCGCCCATGGCGGCCAACGGCCGGAAGAGCCACCCGAGGATGGCGATCGGGGGCGGCCCGGCGGCCGCCGCGCGGTGCCGGCGCACCTGCGCCGCCACGTCCGAGACGGCCGCAGCCACCGGGCCGGTCGACGGCACCGCGACGAGCATCGGGCTGACCAGGTTGCCCAGCTGCCGACCCGCGCCGGGTGGCGAGTCCGCGGCCCGGCTACGCCCGGACACCGGGACGGCGACGACCACGGGGTCCGGCTGCCCGTCAGACGCGGGCAGCACCGACCGCAGGGCTCGGGCCACCGCCACCAGGACCGCGTCGTTCGTGCTGCCGCCGGCCGCGCGCGCCGCCAGGCTCAGCTGCGCGCGTGGTAGCCGGAGACACCGCACCTGTCGGGACGCCCCGGTGGGCCGCAGCAGCGTCCGGTTCGGCAGGCGCGGCGGGTGCACGCCCCCGGCGGCCTGCATCGCCCGGCGCAGCAGCCTCGTCGAGGCGGCCAGGTGGGCCAACCCGCGAATCCGGCTGCGGAGCGCCGTCCCGGCGAGCACCGCCGTGCTCGGCCGCGCACGCGGGAACGGCCCGCCCGGGTCGGCCGGGCGGCGGGAGTCCTCGGACTGGTCGTCGGCCAGGGCCCCCAGCACGAGCAGGCCGCCTGCGCCGTCGGCCAGCGCGTGGTGCAGGACCACGACCAGGGCGAGGGACCGCCCGTCCGGGTCGGACAGCAGCGTCGCCGACCAGAGCGGCCGGTCCCGCGGCAGGCGTCGGGTCACCACCGACAACGCTTCGTCCAGCACGGCCTGCTCGCCGGTGTCCGCACACGTCCGGCCGGTGACGTGGCGAGCGAGCTCGAACCTGTCGTCGTCGACCCAGACGGGTCCGCCGCACCCGAAGGGGCTGGGCACCAGACGCTGGCGCAGCCGCCGGACCCGCGGCACCCGACCCGCCAGCACCGCGCGCAAGGTGCCCAGGTCCGGTGCGGCCGCGGCGCCGAAGAACAGCACGGCAGCCACCTGCTCCGGGACCGGGCCGCGGTCCATGGCCAGGAACGCGCGGTCGGCCGGACTGGCCCGCTCCACCGGCGCCGCGACCCCGAACTCGGCCATGACCCAAGCAGAGCCCGCCGCCGCACGCCCCACCAGTGTCGAAGGTCCCGCACGTCATCCGGCGCAGCGGGCGGCATACCCACCGGTGCTGCGGGCCCAGCCGGATCGGCGGGACGTTCGGCCCTGGCGGGCCCCGGCCCGACCGGGGTGTGCTGGCGCCGGAGGACCCGGAGGGCGCTCCGGTACGAGCCGGCCGCGCTGCCCCCTTCGCCGAACCGCGCGTCCGGCCGACGCGGGCGCCAGGCACCGAGGAGCGGACCATGACCACGACCAGCCCCAACCGGCACCCCGCCCTCCGGGGTCGTCGTCCCACCGGCGAGCGTCCGGCCCGGATGACGCGCCGGCGCTGGTCCGCCTGGACGGCCGCCTGGACCGGCGGGGCCGTCCTGGCGGTGGCCAACGGCACGGTTCGCGAGCTCGTCCTCGTGCCCTGGCTGGGCGCGACGGGTGCGCGCCAGGTCTCGACCCTGGCGCTGGTGCTCCTGCTGGCCGGATACATCTGGTGGCTGTGCCGGCGGCTGCCCCTGCCCACCGTGCGGGTCGCGCTGCGCGTCGGGGTGCTCTGGGTGGTCCTCACGCTGGGCTTCGAGTTCGGGCTCGGCCACTACGTGCAGGGCAAGCCCTGGGCGACGCTGCTGGCCGACTACGACCTGAGCGCGGGGCGGATCTGGCTGCTGGTCCCGCTGTGGACGCTCGTCGCGCCCGCCGTGACGACCTGGCTGCAGGGTCGCGGGGGACGACGGTGACGGCGCCGGACCGCACGGGCCTCGACCGACCGACGCGGCCGGGGCCGGCCCCGTCCGCGACCCGGCCGGCCGCCGCGGTCTCGGCGTGGCGGGGTCGTCGCGCGCGCGCCGTGGGCGGGGTGCTGGCGACCGCGGCCTACGGGGTGGCTCTCGGGCTGGCGCTGCCGCGGGGCCCGGTGACCACGGCCCAGGCCCTGACCACCCTGACCGCAAGCTTCGGGGCGGGTCTGCTCGCCGGCTACCTCACGCGCTCCCGCTGGGCGATCCTGGTGGCCCCGACCGTCTTCGGGGTGGTGTTCGAGCTGGTGCGGGTCGGGGCGAGCGGCCCCACGGTGGACGCGGTCGCGCCGACGAGCACCTACGGCGTTATCGCGCTGCTGGTCGGGCGTGGGTTCCTGGCCCTGCTGACGCTGTCCCCGCTGGCTCTCGGTGCCACGCTCGGCGCGGCCGCCACCCGTACCGGCCGGGCATCGCCCGGTGGGCGCCCGCCCGCCCGCGGGACGCGCTACCTGCGCCGCACCGTGACGGCCCTGCTCTGCCTCGGTCTGGTGCTCTTCGGGGTGGCCCTGGCCCGGCCGGCCCGTACCGCGCCGATCCCGGGGGCCGACGGCCGGCCCCTGCCCGGCAGCATCGCCGAGCTGGTCCGCGTCGAGGTCGGCGGTCACGAGCTGGGCCTGATGATCCGTGGCCACGACGTCACCGACCCGGTGCTCCTGTTCCTGGCCGGTGGCCCCGGCGGCAGCGAGCTCGGGGCGATGCGCCGCCACGCCCAGGGCCTCGAGGAGGACTTCGTCGTGGCGACGTTCGACCAGCGCGGCACCGGCACCTCCCACCACCAGCTCGAGCCGGTCGAGACCATGACCCTGAAGCGTGCCGTCGCCGACGTGGTCGAGGTGAGCCGCTACCTGCGGGACCGGTTCGACACCGACCGGATCTATCTGGTCGGGCAGTCCTGGGGTTCGACCCTGGGCGTGCTCGCCGTGCAGGACTCGCCCGCGCTCTACCGGGCCTTCGTCGGGGTCGGCCAGATGGTCAGCCAGCGCGAGACCGACCGGATCTTCCGTGCCGACACCCTCGCCTGGGCCAGGCGGGTGGGCGACGAGGCGCTCGCCCGCGAGCTGACCGCGATCGGCCCGCCCCCCTACGCGGACGTCCTCGACTACGAGACCGCCCTGTCCCACGAGCAACAGGTCTACCCCTACGACCACGGCCCGAACTCCGAGGGTGCGGGCGGCTTCTCGGAGAACCTGTTCGTCGAGGAGTACACCCTGCTCGAGCAGGTGCACAACCTCGGCGCGTTCCTCGACGTGTTCACGATCCTGTACCCGCAGCTGCAGGACATCGACTTCCGGCGGAGCGCGACCAGGCTCGAGGTGCCCGTCTACCTCGTGCAGGGGGCGTTCGAGGCGCGTGGCCGTGCGGTCCTGGCCGACGAGTGGTTCGGGCTGCTGCAGGCTCCCCACAAGCAGCTGGTCGTGCTCGACACCTCTGGGCACCGCCCCATCTTCGAGCAGCCCCAGCGGTTCCACGAGGTGATGGTCGGGATCGTGCTCGCGCAGACCGAGGGCAGAGCCACCCCGCAGGGTGGGTGACCCGTCGGGTATGCCGCCCGGCCCGGGGCGGCGCGACCGGCCCCGCACGCGCGTCGCCCTCCGTCCCGCACGCGCGGTTCCCCGCCTCGCACGCGACGGCACGGCTGCGCCCGGGTGGCTCGGCGGCATACCAGCCACGGCTGGGCCCGGACGTGGATAATGCCGAGGATGAGGGCAATGCACGGGCATCCCCGCACCGGCTGGACCGTCCTCGCGCTGGGTGCCCTCGGCGTCGTCTTCGGCGACATCGGCACCAGCCCGCTCTACGCGTTCCAGACGGTCTTCACCATCGACGGCGGCATCGTGCGCCCGACCCACGGGGACGTGTACGGCGTGATCTCGCTCGTGTTCTGGTCGGTCACGATCATCGTGTCGGTCAAGTACGTCGCCTTCATCCTGCGCGCCGACAACGACGGCGAGGGCGGGGTCATGGCGCTGGCCGCGCTGGCTCGGCGGTGGGTGCGTCCGGGCGGACGCCGGTCCGTGCTGGTGATGCTGCTCGGGGTCGTGGGCGCGTCGCTGTTCTACGGTGACAGCGTCATCACCCCGGCGATCTCGGTGCTGTCGGCGATCGAGGGCCTGTCGGTGACCGCCCCGTCGCTACGTCCCCTCGAGGTGCCGCTGGGTGCGCTCATCATCACCCTGCTGTTCCTCGGCCAGCGGGCCGGCACCCACCGCGTCGGGCGGATCTTCGGGCCGGTGATGGTGGCCTGGTTCGTCGTGCTGGCGCTCCTCGGCGTCGGCGGGATCGTTGGTGACCCGGCCGTGCTGACAGCGCTGTCGCCGACGTGGGCGATCCTCTTCTTCGTCGACCATCCCTACATCACCTTCGTCGCCATGGGGGCCGTCGTGCTGGCCATCACCGGGGCGGAGGCGCTCTATGCCGACATGGGTCACTTCGGGCGCTCGCCGATCCGGCGGGCCTGGTTCGGGCTGGTCTTCCCGTGCCTGACGCTGAACTACCTCGGTCAGGGCGCCCTCGTGCTGCGCCACCCCACGGCCGTCACCAACCCGTTCTACCTGCTCGCGCCGGGGTGGGCCGCCTTCCCGCTCGTGGTGCTCGCGACCGGCGCGACCGTGATCGCCTCGCAGGCGGTCATCTCCGGGGCCTTCTCGGTCTCCCGGCAGGCCGAGCGGCTCGGCTACCTGCCGCGGCTCACGGTGCGACACACCTCCCAGGTCGAGGGCGGGCAGATCTACGTGCCGGTCATCAACTGGGTCCTGTACGGCGGCGTCATCCTGCTGCTGCTCATCTTCGAGTCCTCGGCCCGGCTGGCCACGGCCTACGGCCTGGCCGTCACCGGCACCTTCCTGCTCACCACGACGCTGTTCCTGATCCAGGCGGAGGCGGCCTGGGGCTGGGGCCGCTGGCGGCTGGCGGGGGTGGGCGCGCTCTTCGGCCTGCTCGAGGTCACCTTCTTCGCCGCCAACCTGACCAAGATCGTCCACGGCGGCTGGCTGCCGATCGTCATCGCGATCATCGTCGCGACGATCATGCTCACCTGGCGCAAGGGTGCCGCGATCGTGACGCGCAAGCGGCGCAACATGGAGGGCCCGCTCGCGGACTTCCTCGAGGACCTGCACACCGAGTCGTACGCCCGCGTCCCCGGGACGGCCGTGTTCATGCACCCGGCCGAGGACACCACCCCGCTGGCGCTGCGCGAGAACCTCCGGCTCAACCACGTCGTGCACGAGCGGATCGTGATCGTGCGCACCGTCTCCGAGGTCGTCCCGCACGTCGCCGCCTCGGACCGGATCCGCTGGCACGCGGTGGGGGCCGGGGGGGACGGCATCGTCCACGTCGACCTGCACTACGGCTTCCAGGACGACCAGAACGTCCCCCGGGCGCTCGCGCTGGCCCGGGAGCAGGGGGTGCCCGTCGACCCCGACGAGGCGGTCTACTTCCTGTCCCGGATCACCATCTCGCGCGGCCCGACGCGGCACATGTCCGCCTGGCGCAAGCGCATCTTCGTCGGGCTGGCCCACAACGCCGCCTCGCCGGCCGACTACTACCGCCTGCCCAGCAGCCGGACCGTGTCCATGGGTGCCGCGGTGAGCCTGTAGCCGGGTGGGCCCCGTCTCACCCGACAGCCTCGGCGGCCTCCGTGACGGCCGCGTGCGACCCGACGAGGGCGACCACGAGGCGGTCGACGCCGTCGTCGGTCCGCGCCAGCAGCCGCGTCGTCTGCGAGATCTCGAGCCGGTGGCGACAGGCCAGCTCGGACAGCTCGCCGACCAACAGCCCCCGGAAGTGGTGCAGCGCCGCCACGGTCTCGCCGAGGTCGCCGTGGTGGGCGGCGGTGACGCGCCCGTGCAGGGCCGCGGCCTCCACGGCCGGGCGGATCGCCGCGTCCCGCTCGTCCGGAGAGTGCGCGTCGACATAGCCGAGCAGCCCGTCGACCATGGCCCGGCCGGAGAGCGCCAGCAGGCACCTGGTCTCCTCGTCGGCCGTCTGCAGCCAGGCGATGTCACGACAGACCGTCGACACGTGGCGCTCGACGGTCCGGGCCAGCCGTTCGCGTGACTCGCCGAGGGCCGACAGCGACAGCCCTCCGGGCGGCTGGTGGAGCAGCTGCTGGATCATCGACCAGGCGTAGCGTCGGTGGCCGCCGGGAGTCGTGAAGGCCTGGACCTTCCCGGCCGCGCTCCACCGTCGGAGGGTGGCCGGTGAGACGCCCAGCATGATGCTCGCGTCGTGGACGCCGAGCCAGACCTCCGCCCGGTCCACGAGGTGTCGGCTACCGGACATGGCGGCCTCCCTTCCGTGCCCGCGCGGTGACGGACCGGAGCGGCCGGGCTGCGCTCATGGCGTCATCACACCTCTCAGTGACGTGGTGATCGTCTCGGGGGACACGGCACCCTCCCGGCGCTCGCGCAGCACTCCGTCCGCGTCGATGAAGAAGTGGGCCGGGATCGCCGAGACCCGGTAGGTGTCCGCGACCGCGGAGCCGGTGTCGGCGCCGATCGGGAAGGTGATCCCGACGCGCTGCGCGTAGTCGCGCACGGCCTGCTCTCCCTCGGAGATGTTGACGCCGATGACGGCCAGGCCCTGCGAGCGGTGCTGTCGATAGGCGGCCTCGATGTCGGGAACCTCGGCCTGGCAGGCCGCGCACCAGCTCGCGCCGAAGACGACCCAGACCGGCCGTCCGGCCAGCTCGGCGAGCGAGACCCGCGTGCCGTCGATCGCGGTCAGGGTGAAGTCCTGGGCCGGCGCACCGACCTTGGGCGGGGGCGCCGTGGACCGACCGGGAAGGCTCACGGCGGCGGTGCCGGCCGCCGCGGTGGTGCCGGCGGAGCGCATGGCGTCGACGACCCACGTCCCGCCGGCCACGAGGGCCGCAGTCACGAGCAGCACGACGATGGTCCCGTACCGGCTGGCCCGGATGCGCTCGCGCAGGCCGGGCCGGACGTCCGGGGCGGGACCGGCGCCGGTGCCCCGGGCCGATGGCTCGGCCAGCGCGTCGATGCCGCCGGAGCGGGTCCTCGGGGGTGCCGGTCGGGGGGCTCTCGGCGGGGGAGCGTCGAGCAGGTAGTCCTCGTCGAAGAGCTCGTCCGGGGGCGTCCCGGTCCCGGGTGCGCCGGGCAGGGTGCGGTCGGACATCTCGCTCGCCTCCTTTCGCCGGGTGCGGCTCTGGTCGTGCGGGTGGTCGGGGAGTCCGGTGGTCGCGCCCGACGGGTCAGGTGTAGCTGTGCAGGCCGCCGAAGAAGCTGTTGCCCATGAAGGTCAGCACGACGCTGGCGAAGCCGATGACGAGCAGCCAGGCGGCCCGCCTGCCGGTCCAGCCGCGCGCGACCCGGGCGTGCAGGTAGCCCCCGTAGATCAGCCAGGTGACCAGCGAGGCCGTCTCCTTCGGGTCCCAGCTCCAGTAGCTGCCCCAAGCGATCTCGGCCCAGACCGCGCCGATGACCACGACCATGGTGTCCAGCGGGAAGCCGATGACGACGGCCCGGTAGCCGAGCCGGTCGAGCACCTCCGAGGTCGGGATCAGGTGGCGCCACCGGCGCGGGGTCCAGAGGTCGAGGGCGGCAGCCGCGAAGGAGACCGAGAAGGCGCCGTAGGCGAAGACCGCGACGATGATGTGCAGGGTGAGCAGCAGGCTGTTCTGCAGCGCCGGGATCAGCGGCTCCGCCGTCGTCTTCTGCGTGCCGGCGTAGGCGAGCGCGATGACCACGAGCGGCAGGACGAACAGCGCGAGCGTCCGTGCGTGGTAGCGCCACTCGAAGTACGTGTAGGCCGCGAGCATCCCCCACGCCGCCGCCGTGGCGAACTCGTACTGGCTCACGAAGGGGCCGTGTCCAGTGGCGGTCATGCGCAGCACGAGGGTCACCGTCAGGAAGGCCAGGGCGAGCCAGCTCAGCCAGGTGGCGTACCTCGCGAGCCGGGCTGCGGACGGACCGGAGTCCCGGACCGTGACCGGCTCGTCCGGGTCGGCCGCTCCCGGGATCGAGTCGAGGTCGTCGATCAGGTCGCCCCCGGCGGCGCCGACCCGGACCCGACCGCGGGGGCGGGCCCCCACCAGGCTCGCCCGGTGCCCCGCCGCCATCGCCCAGAAGTAGGCGAGCGCGGCCAGGACGGAGGTGATCAGGGCTGCGACGAACGTGAACTGCGAATAGCTGAGCATGGTCTGGGCTCCTCGTGGGTGGGGTCCGACTCAGCGGTCGGACGCCTTGATGCCGGCGACGATCTGGTGGAACACGGGCTCGAACGCGGGGTCTCGCTTGAGCGGGGCGCCGAGCATGACGCGGCTGGTCCCGTCGGCGTTGTCGCGCACCCGCACCCAGAGGCGCCGGTGGGGCATGAAGAACACCAGGTAGCAGCCGATGATGAACAGGGCCGAGCCGAGCCACACGAGCCCGGACCCGTTGTCCTGCTTGATGATCAGGCCGGTGTACTGCCGGTTGCGTTCGTAGGTGAAGGTGAGCCCGGCGGCCTGGGCCGACTGGCCCTGGCTCACGACCGGGACGCCGACCGGCGCCTCGACGCCGTCCTGGTGCACCTCGAGCAGGGTCGAGCCCGCGGGCAGGTCGGCCAGGACCTGTCCCGAGGCGGCCTGGATGACGAAGACCGTGACGCCCGTGGACGGGATGCCGAACCGGCCGATGCTCTGCTGGCCGTCCTTCGACTGCCACTCGAGCGGGACGGACTGGGCGAAGAGCTGCTTGCCGCCCTGCGTGACGGTGATGTCGGCGCCGATCCCGAAGAATGCCTGGTGGAACCACACGCCGTCGTAGATGAGCGGTGAGTTCACCCGGGTCTGCTGGCGGGCGACCTGCCGGCCGTCCTTGGTGACGACCAGGTCGGACACGTAGTCCTTGGGCCGGCCGTCCTCGTGGTACGTGTCGGCGAACGAGAGCGCCTTGACCACGAGGCCGGTGCCGTGCCCGACCTCGACGGGGACCCCCACCGGCGCGATCACGTCGTTGTCCTTGAAGCCGGTGGTGGCCGAGACCACGAAGCCGAGCAGCACGACGATGACGCTGAGGTGGGCGACCACCGTGCCGAACGGGCCCCAGCGGAACCGCTCGCCGTAGACATCCGCGCCCTCCTTCGCGGTGCCCTCGAGCACGCGGAAGTGCTTGGCCCGCAAGGCGGCCCGAACCCGGTCGGCGGAAGTCGCGACGTCGCACGGCAGGTCGACCGTGGCGCGCAGCGGGGCGTGGTGGAAGAAGGCCGCGCTCATCGACGTGCGGGGGCGGGTGGCGACCCGCCAGAGCCGCGGGGCCCGGTTGACCGAGCAGGCCAGGATGCTCAGGCTGAGCAGGGCGAACGGGCCGCGGAAGTACCACGTGTAGAAGACGTGGAACAGGCCGAGCCGGCCCAGGATCGCCGCCCACCCCCCGTAGCGCTCCGTCGGGTCGCCGGCCAGCCACTCCTGGTAGGCCTGCGGGTCCGCACGGACCTCGGGAGGCGCCTGGGTGAGCAGGGTGCCCAGCAGGGTCAGGATGCCGAGCACGAGGATGATCCACAGGCCGGTGCGCATCGAGATCAGGAACACCCAGGCGCGCCGCAGCGGACGTTGCCGGCGGCGACGCTCCTGACGCGGCAGCTCGTCGAGGACGTCGACGCCGTGCTCGGGATGGTCGCCGGGCCGGTGCCGGTCGCCGTGTGCGGCAGGCTGCGCCTTCGTCTCCGGGGGGCGCTTGGCGGTGGTGGTCATCTCGGGGCCTCTCTCAGACGGCGAAGGTGGGGAAGAACCGGGACAGGCTGACCAGCAGGTTCGTGATCATCAGGAAGCCGACCACGACCAGGAGCGTGCCGGTCGCCACCGAGACCACGGCCTCGTGCCGGGCCAGCCAGGCCAGCCGGACCCGCACGGCGTCGGCGCCGAGCGCGACGAGGATGAACGGCAGGCCCAGCCCGAGCGAGTAGGCCACGAGCAGGACGGCCCCCTGCCCGACGTCGGAGCGGAGCGCGGCCAGACCGATGATCCCGCTGAGGATGGGGCCGACGCAGGGCGTCCAGCCGGCGGCGAAGACGACGCCGAACAGGACCGACCGGCCGACTCCCGGGGTCCCGGGCTCGACGGTCCCGTCCGGGCGGCGGCGCAGCAGCATGCCTGCGCGCGGCCCGGTTCGGCGGCCGAGCACGGGCAGCGAGATGAGCCCGGCCACGTGCAGGCCCATGACGACCAGGACCGACCCGCCCACCCGGCGCAGCATGTCGGCCTGGTCGCGAAGCGCGTAGCCGATCAGCCCGATCGAGGCCCAGAGCGCGACGAAGACGACGGTGAAGCCGAGGACGAACGCGACCGCCTGCCGCAGGGTGGTGCGCCGCGGCACCCGGCTGCCGACCGGTCGGCCGTCGCCGGTGGAGCCGCCGACCAGGTAGCTGACGTAGGCCGGCACCAGCGGCAGGCAGCAGGGCGACGCGAAGGAGACCAGGCCCGCGGCGAAGGCGACGGCGAGGCTGATGTTTCCGGTCATGTCGGGGCTGCTTCCACGGTCGTCGCGGGTGGCTCACCCGGCCGGGGTGCCGGACGGGGTGGTGACGGGGCCGACCTGGGACTGGACGGCCTTGGCGATCTCGCTGTTCGGCGCGAGCTCGACGACCTTGGCCCACTCGGAGCGCATCTGCGCGGTGCGTCCGGTCGTCATGTAGAGGAAGCCGAGGTCGTAGTGCAGCTCGGCGTTTCCGGGGTGCAGCCGGACGCCGGTCTGCCAGGCCTGCTCGGCGGCGGCCGGGTCCCCACCGTTGAAGGCGGCCGCCCCCAGGGTGACCAGGCCCTGCTCGTTCTCCGGGTCGACGTCCAGCACCCGCTGGGCCGCCGCCCGGGCCTCGGCCCAGCCGTTGGCGGTGAAGTGCAGGTCGGCGATGGACTGCAGCGAGACCACGTCCTTCGGGTCGGCCTTCACCTTCGCGGTGAGCTGGGCGAGCCGGGCCCGGTCCAGGGGCGGCGGAGCCGTCTGGCCGGCCCCGGTCTGCGCCACGGGGGTGGAGGTGGCCGGGACCGCGGGCCGGCCCGTCCAGTAGACGCCGAGCACGACGCCGACGGCCACCAGGGCGGCGACGACGCCGAGCAGCGTGCGGTTCGTGGCACCGCGGTGTGCCCTGGCCGCAGCAGGTCCGTGCGGCCCGGTCCGACCGGCCCGAGCCTCGAGCGCGGACTCCGGACCGGTGAGCAGCGCGAAGATCCGGTCGACCTCGTGCCGCCGGCGCTCGGTCCAGCCGCTGATCTCGTCGGGAGCCGCGTCCAGGTACGCGACGATCCGGTCATGGGTGCCGGCGACCTGCTGGTCGTCCGCGGTCGCCTCGAGCCCGAGCCGGAGCAACAGGTCGCTCCGGACGCTCGCCGGCCTCGCCGGATCGGTCATCGTGCCCTGGTGGTCGGACATGCCGCCTGCTCCTCGCCTGCTCCTCGTCCTGCGCCGTGCGCCGGTCGGTGCTGGTTTTGTGGCATCCAGTGTCTTTTTGAGCGATGTGGTGGGCCATCCGCCGACCGGCACAGATTGGGTACAGCGGGTACAGCCGCCGCGGGTCGCGTCCGCTCCCGGGCACGGCTGCCGTCCTCGTGGCGCCGCCGGCTCGCCCCGGTGCGTCCGAGGTGAACCCACGGGACCGGCGTCCTAGACTCGGGGCCTGACGGAGGCACCGGACCGGCGAAGGAGCGGCAGATCAGCACCCGGGAAGCCATCGGCGAGCAGACCCCCGACCCCGGCCCGGCCGGTGCGGCCGGGCCCGTCCACGCGGCTGCCGACGACCCGGCACCTGTGGTCCCGGCTGCGCGCGGCAGCGGCCGGCTGGCCGGCAGCCGGCTGCGGGCCCTCGGGATCGTCCTGCCGGTGGCCTTCGTCGTCGCCCTCGAGGTGGTGCGCTCCCTGCTCGAGCGCAAGGGCTACTGGTCCCCGGGCAACTTCGGGCTCTGGCGGGTGTCGACGCTGGGGCTGGTCATCATCGGCATCGTCGTCTTCTCGGTGCTCATGTTCCGGCTCATCGACCGGGCCGAGCGACAGGTCCTCAGCCAGAACCGCGACCTCACGACGGCCAACGCCGTGGCGGCGGCCATCCAGGGGGAGTCCAGCGTGGCCGCGGTGGCCGACGGCGCCCTTCGCGCCATCCTCGGGGCCGAGGGTGCCGTCCGGGTGGCGATCCGCCTGTTCGACGCGGCCGGGCAACCGCCGCGGGACGAGCAGCTGCACGAGTTCGTGCTGGGCAGCGCGCCGGCACAGGCCGGCCCGAGCCTCGACGTGCCCATGTCCAACGGGCCCACGACGGTCGGGCGGCTGGCCATCTGGTACCCGGCGGGAGCCGACGTCACCGACCGGATCGGCGGTGCGGCCCTGTCCAGCCTGACCACGCAGATCGCCTGCGCGGTCCAGCTCGCCGACGCCGTCTGGGACCTGAACCGGCGCCAGGCCGAGGGGCACGCCTTCTACGACATCCTGCTGCGGATCTCGCACCAGGAGCCCACGACACCCGTGCTGGACGCCGTCGCGAAGCATGCCGTCGCCCTGCTGGACGCGGACGCGGCCGCGATCACCGTGACGCCCGAGACGACCCGCTCCATCGGGATCGAGTCGGACCCGCAGGCCGCGTGGATCCGCCCCGACGGCGCCGCCCTCGTCGCACACGGTCTGCCCGCGCATCCGGTCGCCACGGGGGGCGGCGGCCCAGCGGCATCCGACGCGATGGACGTGGCGCGCTGGACGAACGTCGCGCGGCGCGCCGTGCCCGGCGGCGCCGACGCGCTCGGCGAGATCTGGGTCGCACGGTCGGGCGGCACGGCGTTCTCGGCGCGCGACCGGGGGTTCCTCGCGGCGCTTGCCAGCCTCGTCGGGATCGCCCTGACCGGTGCCCAGATGCGCGAGGGCGCCAAGCAGCGCGAGGTCCTGAACGAGCGGGCCCGCATCGCCCGGGAGATGCACGACAGCCTCGCGCAGGTGCTCGGCGCCGTGCACCTGCGGCTGCGCGCCCTCGGGACGAACGTCGACGGAGTGGTCCCGGCCCACGTGGCCGGTGAGGTCGAGGCCCTGGCCGACGTGTGCGCGGAGGCCTACCGCGACGTGCGTGAGGCGATCCTGGGCCTGCGTGCGGCGCACCAGCATGCCAGCCGCAGCCTGGAGGACAACCTGAGCGCATACCTCGGGGCGTACTCCGCCCAGTCCGGGGTGGCCGCCACCCTGGTCAACGAGGTCGGTCACGAGGTGTCGCTCTCGCCGCGGGCCGAGGTGCAGGTCCTGCGGATCGTGCAGGAGGCCCTGACGAACGTGCGCAAGCACGCCCGCGCCGGGTCGGTCACCGTCAGCATCCGCGACGACGGCGCCACGACGAGCGTCGTCGTGCAGGACGACGGTGTCGGGTTCGACGCCGGCGCGACGCTGGCGGCCAAGGACGGCTACGGCCTGGGCACGATGTGCGAGCGCGCGGCGCTGCTGGGGGGCACGGTGGACATCGACTCCACCGCCGGCCGCGGCACGGCGATCAGGATCTCCGTCCCCGAGCGTCCGTACGCCGCCCGCGGGTCACGGGGCAGCCGATGAGCGAGCCCATCCGCATCCTGGTCGTCGACGACCAGCCGCTGTTCCGGGGCGCCATCGCCGCCCTGCTCGGCGCCCAGCCGGACATGGACGTCGTCGGTGAGGCGGAGAACGGGCTGGTCGGGGTCGAGCAGGCCCGGGTGCTGCGTCCCGACCTGGTCATCCTCGACGTCGACATGCCCGTCATGAACGGCGTCGACGCGGCCCGGCTGATCCGCGACCAGGTCCTGGACGTCAAGATCATCATGCTCACCGTCTCGGACGTCGAGGACGACGTGCTCGAGGCGTTGCGCGCCGGCGCCCACGGCTACCTGCTGAAGGACCTGCGGCCCGAGCAGCTCTACGACATGGTCCGGTCGGTGATGCGCGACGAGACGCCGATCTCGCCGCGGGTGGCCGGACCCCTGCTGCGCGAGCTGCGTGACGGCACCGGCCCGCGCGTACCGGACCCGAGCGCCGAGGAGGCCGGCTCGCTCACCCCCCGGGAGCTGGAGATCCTGCGTCTGGTCGCCGAGGGCCTGAGCAACCTGGAGATCGCCCGCCGGCTCGTCATCACCCAGGGCACGGTCAAGAACCACGTGCACAACGCGCTCGAGAAGCTGCACATGGACAACCGCATCCAGGCCGCCGGCTACGTCATCCGGCACGGCCTCGGCTCGCCGAGCGCGGAGCAGCGGGAGCGCTGAGGAACGGCTCGCCGCGCGGCGACCGGACGGTACAGACCACCTCTACCCAGCCTGTACCCAGCAGGGGATGTCGCCCCCGACGGGCCCGTCCTAGCCTGATCCGCAAGGCTGTTCGTCGCGGGAGGAGACCAGGCGATGGCGCACCGTCCGTCCGTCCTCGTGGTCTTCCGGCACGCCCTGCTCGGCGAGGGACTGGCGGCCCGGCTGAAGGCTCTCGGCATCGAGGTCACGTCGGCCGAGGTGCAGGACAGTCCGACCCTGGTCACGGCGTTGCAGGACCACCCCGACGTCGTGGTCGTCGAGTGTGCCGACGACGGGTGCCTCGAGCGGGTCGCGCGGCTGAGCCCGGAATCACGGGTCGTCGACGTCAGCGCCTCGGTCACCCGCGGGTACACCGGCGACACCGTGGGATTCGAGGCCATCCTGAGCGCGCTGCCGCCGAGCGCGGAGCAGCCCGCAGCCTCGCGTGCCCCGCCCGGGAACGTCGCGGGTCGCCGTGAGGGCACACACCCGTGAGCGATATGAGCCATACGGTCAAGATCGAGCGAATCCTGTTGCAGTGCAACCGAATCGATACCCGAACAGATGAATGTGCGGGGTTGCCTGCGGGATTGCAGCAGGACACGATGAGAGGCACCCGGCGAAGCGGAGGAAGGGGAGATGTCCGCACAGTCCAGGACGCAGAGCGTCGTCGCGCGAGCCAAGCGGTGGTTCTGGCCGATCGTCGCGGTCCTCGTGGGCGTCTTCGTCGGGCTTGCCCTCTTCACCTTCGGGTATGCCGACGGGGCCGCCTACTTCGGCAAGGACCCACAGACCTGTGCCCAGTGCCACGCCATGGACGCCCAGTACGCCGCCTGGTCGAAGGGACCGCACCAGCACGTGGCGACGTGCCAGGACTGCCACGCCCCGCACGACGACCTCGTCGCGTGGGCGCTGGACGAGGCCGACAACGGCTTCTGGCACTCGCTGAAGTTCACCTTCGACACCTATCCCGAGAACGTCATGATCCGTCAGAAGAACCGCGACGTCGTGCAGGAGTCCTGCCTGTACTGCCACGGGGACTTCGTCAGCCAGACCGAGCTCGGCCGTCCGCACGGCCAGGGCGTCGCGTGTCTGAACTGCCACAGCCGAGTCGGTCACGAGAGGTAAGGGCGCCATGAGCGACAACGAGCCCGACACCGGGCCCGCCACCCCAGCCGCCGAGAAGAGCCGCGGGCGATGGCGCCGGAAGCGAGGGATGATCCTGGTCTTCCTCGTCGGCGGGGCGCTGCTGGCCTTCGCCGTCGCCGGGCTGCTGGTCAACATCGCCCAGCGCAAGGCGGAGGGGCAGAACACCTTCGCCAAGGTGGTCGACCTGGACGAGCAGACCTACGACCCGTCGGTCTGGGGGCAGAACTTCCCGGCCCAGTACGAGGGCTGGAAGGCCACCGAGGAGATGCAGCCGGACGACACCGTCACCCGCACCCCGACCGCGCAGGACCCGCGCACCACCGTGGCGCACTCGAAGATCGAGGCCGACCCGCGCCTGGTGACGATGTGGCGCGGCTACGCCTTCGAGATCGACTACCGCGAGCCCCGGGGCCATTTCTACATGCTCATCGACCAGCGGTACACCAAGCGGGTCCTCGAGCGTCCGCAGCCGGGTGCGTGCCTGAACTGCCACGCCTCGCTGCCGGAGATCACCACCGCGCTGGACAAGGGCGACCAGGCGGCCGGCTGGGCGATCATGAACAAGACGCCGTACAACGAGGTGACCAAGCTGGCAAAGCACCCGGTCGGGTGCATCGACTGCCACAACCCCCAGACCATGACGATACGGGTGACCCGGCCGGCCTTCATCGCGGGCATCGCCCAGTACAAGGCCTCCCAGGGCATCAAGGACTACGACGTGAACAAGCAGGCGACGGTGCAGGAGATGCGCAACTTCGTCTGTGCGCAGTGCCACGTCGAGTACTACTTCAAGGGCGACGCGAAGACCCTGACCTTCCCGTGGGACAAGGGCCTGACCGTCGATGACGCGCTCGCCTACTACGACGAGGTCGGCTGGACCGACTTCACCCACAAGCTGACCGGCGCGCGGGTGCTCAAGGCCCAGCACCCCGACTACGAGACCTACAGCCAGGGCGTGCACGCCAAGGCCGGGGTGACCTGCGCGGACTGCCACATGGCCTACAAGCGCGAGGGCGCCATGAAGGTGACCGACCACCAGATCCGCAGCCCCATGACGAACGAGTCGACGATCAACCGGTCGTGCATGACCTGCCACCGCACGACCGAGGCCGACATGCGCCAGCGGGTCGAGACGATCCACGACCGCTACGAGCACGCCAAGAACGTCTCCTTCGACGCCCTCACCGCCCTGATCACCGACATCGAGAAGGCCAGGACCTCGGGCACGGCGCAGGACCGCATCGACCGGGCGCAGTCCTTCCAGCGCAAGGCGCAGTTCTTCATGGACTACGTGGTCTCGGAGAACTCGCGCGGCTTCCACGCGCCGGCGTACACGATCCGGGTGCTGAACGACGTCACCGACGCGTCGCGACTGGGCCAGCTGGCGCTGCTCGGCCAGCAGCCGAAGACCACGACGAAGCCGGCGCTGCAGCCACCCGCCCCCGCGTCCTGACGGCGCACCCCCTGACCGGGCCGTATGCCGCCCCGCCGGCCCCGCGGCATACGGACCCGGTCGCTCGGGTGTCGTCCACCTGCCACCCAGCAGGCTCACAGGATGCGGTCGGCGGCCTCCCAGCCGGGCGCGTCAAGATGCGGTCATGCGCGTCAGGAGGTCGGGCCGGCGATCGTCCGCCCGGCCGGCGCGGGTCCTGACCGGGGTGTACGCCCTGGCCACCCTCGTCGCGCTGGGGCTCGTCCTGTTCGAGCGGCCGGGGCGACCCGGCCGGGGCGAGCTGGTCTTCGGGCTGTTCAACATCCCCGTCGCGCGCAGCTTCGTCTCGGTCGTGGTGCTCGCGCTCGTCACGCGTGCGCTGGTCGGGCGCAAGCGGGTCGCGCTGTGGCTCGTGGCCGGGTTCCAGCTGGTCGGGGTCTACCTGGGTGTGGTGGCCCTGCTGCCGCCGGACACGCACCTGGTCGCCGAGCTGTGGCGTACCCACGGCTTCCTCGGCCGGGAGCTCGACGTCGCGGGCATCGGGATCGGCGGGCTCGCCCTGTGGTGGCTGTGGACGCTGCGGCCGCTGTTCCCCGGCCGCCTGCGGCGCGGCTCCTGGTGGCTCGCCGGGACCGTGCTGGTGGTCGGCTCGGGGGTCACCCTCGCGACCACCTGGCTGCTCCTCGGGGGCACCGACAGCCCGCGGGGGCAGCTGCACGTGGTGGTCGACACCGTGGCCGCCGCCTTCGGCGGGATGAGCCGACGGGTCCTGGTGGAGGCACCGCACGGGGTCATCGCCGTCACCTCGGTGCTGGCCGGGAGCACGATCCTGCTGGCGGTCGGGCTGTTCCTCGCGTCGGCGAAGCCGCGCAACAGCTGGTCCCCGGAGCGGGAGGTCGCGTTGCGCCGGCTGCTGGCCGACCACGGTGCGCAGGACTCGCTGGGCTACTTCGCCACCCGCCGGGACAAGGGGTCGGTCTTCTCGCCCGACGGGCGGGCCGCCGTCACGTACCGGGTCGTCGCCGGGGTGTCGCTGGCCTCGGCCGACCCGGTCGGCGACCGGGCCGCCTGGCCGGGGGCGCTGACCGCCTGGCGGGCCGAGGCGCACGAGTACGGCTGGCAGCTCGGCGTGCTCTCCGCCAGCGAGGCCGGGGCGCGGGCGTACGCCGCGGCCGGGCTGCGCGTCATGCTGCTGGGTGACGAGGCGGTGCTCGAGCCGGGCCGGTTCACCCTGCGCACGCAGTCGATGTCCCCGGTGCGCCATGCCGCGCAACGGGCGACCCGGGCCGGGGTGACCGTCCGGATCGGCCGCCAGGCGGGACTCACGCCGGAGGAGCTGGCGCACGTCACGGCCTGCGCGCGCGCCTGGCTCGGCGGGCAGCGCGACCGCGGCTTCTCGATGGCGCTGAACCGTTCGGGGGACCCGGCCGACGCCGAGACGCTCTACGTGCGGGCGTACGACCCGGGCGGCGAGCTGGTCGGTGTGCTGGGGTTCGTGCCGTGGGGGCGCTCCGGCGTGTCCCTGGACGTCATGCGGCGCAGCCCCACCGCCCCGAACGGGGTGACCGAGCTGATGGTCAGCGAGCTGATGGCCCGTTGCGAGGAGTTCGGGATCCGCCGGGTCTCGCTCAACTTCTGCATGTTCCGGGGCGTCTTCGAGCAGTCGGCCCGGATCGGCGCCGGAGCCCTGACCCGGCTGAACGCGAGCGTGCTGGGCCTGTTCGACCGCTTCTGGCAGCTCGAGCGGCTGTACCGGGCCAACGAGAAGTACGAACCGAGCTGGGTGCCCCGGTTCCTGTGCTACGACGACGCGCTCGCACTGCCACAGATCGCGCTGGCCGCCGGCGCCGCCGAGGGGTTCGTCCCGTGGCCGAGGCTGCCGACCGGCGGGGCGCACCGGCTCGGCCCCGAGCAGCTCGGGCTGCTGTACGCCCTTCCCGAGCAGCCGGCGGTGCCGGCCCGGCGCCGTTCCGGTGAGTCGCGCCACCGGCTCGCCACCGTGGAGCGGATCCGCGCCGCCGGGGCCGACCCCTACCCGCCCGCCCTGCCCGCCCGGCCCGTAGCGCTCGACGAGCTGGCGCCCGGCCGCTGGGTGGGCGGCGTGGAGGTCTCCGTCGTCGGTCGGGTCCGGTCGGTCCGGGACCACGGCTCGGTCGTCTTCGTGACGGTCGACTCGGGCGGTGCCACCACGCAGGCGGTCCTCGAGGCGCGCGTCGTGACCCGGGCCGGGATCGACCGCTTCACCGCCTGGGTCGCCGGCGGCGACCTGCTCCGGGTGGACGGGGTGACCGGCCGGTCGCGGTCCGGGACCCCGAGCGTGCTGGTCCACGGCTGGCGCCTCGAGGCCAAGGCGCTGCGCCCAATCCCGTTCCGCGCCCTGGCCGACCCGGAGCAGCGGGTGCGGCGCCGGTCCCTGGACCTGCTCGTGCACCCGGAGCAGGCGGCGCTGCTGCGCCAGCGCTCGGCCGTCGTCTCGGCGGTGCGCCAGGCCCTCACCGGCCGCGGCTTCCTGGAGGTGGAGACCCCGATCCTGCAGGCCGTCCACGGCGGCGCGTCGGCGCGCCCGTTCGAGACGTTCAGCCGGGCGTACGACGTGGGCCTGTCGCTGCGGATCGCCCCCGAGCTGTTCCTCAAGCGGCTGGTCGTCGGCGGGTTCGGGCCGATCTTCGAGATCGGGCGCAGCTTCCGCAACGAGGGGGTAGATGCCACCCACAACCCCGAGTTCACCTCCCTGGAGGCCTACCAGCCGCACGCCGACTACACGACCATGCGCGAGCTGGCCGAGCAGCTCGTCAAGGTGGCGGCCCGAGCGGTCCACGGCCGCGAGGTGATCCCGTGTCCGGCCCCCGGCCAGGTCCGCTGCGGGCTCGCCGGCGTCGAGCTGGTCGACGTCAGCGGCCCGTGGCCGGTGGTCGACGTCCAGTCGGCCGTCTCCCGTGCGGTCGGTCGCGAGGTCTCGGTGGAGACCGACATCGACACCCTCGTCGGGCTCGCCCGCCGGCACGGGGTCGAGGTGCGCGACGACCTGGGCCCGGGCGCGCTCGTCGAGGCGCTCTACGGCCGCCTGGTCGAGGCGAACACCGTCCCCCCGACCTTCTACGTCGACTTCCCCGTCGAGACCTCGCCGCTGACCCGCCCGCACCGCAGCCGTCCCGGGTTGGTCGAGCGGTGGGACCTGGTCATCGGCGGGATGGAGATCGGGACCGCCTACACCGAGCTGACCGACCCGGTGGAGCAGCGGTCCCGGCTGACCCGGCAGTCGCTCAGGGCGGCGGCGGGCGACCCCGAGGCGATGCAGGTCGACGAGGACTTCCTGGCCGCGCTGGAGCTCGGCATGCCTCCGACCGGCGGTCTGGGGATCGGCGTCGACCGGCTGGTCATGACCCTGACGAACACCCCGATCCGGTCCGTGCTGGCCTTCCCCTTCGTCCGGCCGCGGGCCGACGCCGCCACTCGCAAGGAGCACTGATGGAGCTGACCGAGCCCGGTCCGGTCATCCTCTTCGCCGGCGTGGCCGTGGTGCTCTTCCTCCTGCTGGTGCTCGGCCGGCCCCGGTGGGGCGGGCGGGTGGCGCGCGCGGGCCTGCGCGGCGCCCAGGTGCTCGTGCTGAACCTGGCCGTCGTGGCGCTGTGCTTCACCTTGCTGAACGACCAGTACGTGTTCTACTCCAGCTGGGCCGACCTGCTCGGGTCACGCTCCACGCAGGTGCTCGAGCACCACGGCGGGTCGGCCCGGAGCGCCGAGCAGGCCCGGGTCCCGGGGCCGAGCCTGGCCGACGTCTCCGGCCGTCGCGACTTCCGGCTGCCCCAGCCGGGGGCCCGGCTGCAGTCGTACTCGCTGCGGTACCCGGGCACCGGCATGACCGCAACCGTGCTCGTCCACCTCCCGTCCGGCTACGACCCGAGCTCGGCGCGCACGTACCCGGTGGTCCTGGGCCTGCACGGCTTCCCCGGCACCCCGGCAGGCTTCGCCCACCTCAACTTCCTCGCGACCGCCGACACCATGACGGCCGAGCACCGGCTCGCCCCCTCGATCTTCGTGATCCCGACCGTCGACGTGCCGGACGGCCTCGACACCGAGTGCATCGACGGCCCGGCCGGCACGCCCCAGACCGAGACCTGGCTGGCCCGGGAGATCCCCGAGTGGGCCGTGCAGCACCTGCGCGTGCGCACCGACCGGTCCGCCTGGGTGACGATGGGCTACTCGTACGGCGGGTGGTGTGCCGCCCTGCTCGCCATGCGGCATCCGGGGATCTTCGGCGGGGCGATCGTCCTGCAGGGCTACTTCCGCCCCGACTTCCTGTCCGGCTACGACCCGCTGAGCCCCAGCGCGCTGCGGCCGTACGACCTGGTCCGCCTGGCCCGGTACCGCCCACCGCCGGTCGGCCTGTGGGTGCTCACCTCGCGGCAGGACAGCCTCTCCTACCCCAGCACCGCGGCCTTCCTCGCCGCCGCCCGGGCGCCCCTCGACGTCACGGCGACCGTGCTGGCGACCGGCGGCCACCGCGCCTCCGTCTTCGAGCCGTACAGTGCCGCCGCCCTGACCTGGGTGGCCCGGACCTTCGAGCCGTTCCGTGGCTGACCACCCGACCTCCGGGGTCCGGCGGGCCGGCGTGATCGGCGCGCTCGTCCTGGTCGGCGCAGTCCTGCTCGGGCTCGCCGCTGCCCGGCTGGTGGCCTTCGGACCGCTCGGTGCGGCACACCCGTCGGCGGCGGGCACGGGGGCGCCGTCCCGGTCCGACCCGCTGCGGATCGTCGCGCTCGGCGACTCCGTACCGGCCGACACCGGGTGCCCCTGCCGGGGCTATGTCGCCGACCTCGGGGCCGTGCTGCAGGGCCTGACCCACCGCACGACGGACGTGCGCAACGATGCCGTTGCCGGGTGGACCAGCGCCGACGTACTGACGGCGCTGGACTCCGGGCAGCTCTCCGGGGACCTCGCAGGAGCGGACCTGGTCGTCGTGCAGGCCGGCGCGAACGACTTCGACCCCGGCCGGATCGGCGATCCGGCCTGCCCGCCGACTGCCACCTCCCCGTGCTGGCGTCCCACCCTGGCCACGCTGCGCACCGGCCTGGTCGGGATCAGCCGACGGGTTCGGGCGCTCGACACCAACCCCGACCTGCGCATCGCGCTGGTGGGCTACTGGAACGTCACCGTCGACGGCGCGGTCGGGCAGTCGCGAGGGGCGCAGTTCGTCACCGACAGCACCGCGTTGACGGTCGTCGTCAACGACACGATCTCGGCGGTCGCCGCACAGCAGCACGACGTCTACGTTGATGCCTTCACCGGCTTCAAGGGCCCGGACGGGCGGCGCGACCCGACGCCGGACCTGCAGGCGGACGGCGACCACCCCAATGCCGCCGGCAACGCGATCCTCACGGCGGCCGTGCGCTACGCCCTCGTCGACAGCGGCGCGCTCCCGGTGTGGACGGCGCCGTGACGGGCGCCGACCGGCAGGGCGAGGGCGTCCAGCGGCATACGACCGCGTCCAGCCGGCTGTCGAGGCGCATCCAGTACGCGGTCAGCGGACGCACAGCGGCCTCCCATGGTCGCGCTGCACGATGGCCCGGGGGAAGACCGGCCGAGGAGGCCATGGTGGAGCTGACCGATGCAGGGCCGGTGGCGATCCTGTCGGCCGCGGCGCTCCTGCTGTTCGTCGTCGTCGTGACGGGACGGCCGACCTTGCGCAACCGGTGGATGCGGCTGGGCGGCCGGACGGTCGGCGTGCTGCTGCTCAACGGCCTCGTCGCGCTCCTGACGCTGGTGATCCTCAACGACCAGTACGTCTTCTACGCTACCTGGGCCGACCTGTTCGGGGCTCGCTCGCCGCAGGTGCAGACCCAACACGGCGGTTCCGCCACGGCGGCGCTCGCCGCGCCGGTCCACGGTGACGGGCTGGCCGGCGTGCACGTGAGCCATCCGGACTACGCCCTGCCCCAACCGGGTTCGCGCCTGCAGACCTACTCGGTGCTGGACCCGGGCGCCCACCGACGCGTACCGGTGCTGGTCTACCTGCCGGTCGGCTACAACCCGCACTCCGCCCGGCGCTACCCGGTCATCCTGGGCCTGCACGGCTTCCCCGCGACGCCGACCAGCTTCGTGCGGCACAACTTCGTCGGCACCGCCACGACGCTGACCGCCGAGCACCGGCTCGAGCCGAGCATCTTCGTGATCCCCCAGATCGACGTGCCACCCGAGGTGGACACGGAGTGCCTCAACGGGCCGCCGGGTGACCCGCAGACCGACACCTGGCTGACGAAGGTGGTGCCGGTGTGGGCGATCGGGCACCTGCACGTCCGGACGGACCGGTCGTCCTGGGCGGCCTTCGGCTACTCCTACGGGGGATGGTGCTCGGCCGTGCTGGCCATGCGTCACCCGGACGTCTTCGGCGCCGCGGTCGTCATGGTCGGCTACTTCCAGCCGATGTTCGACCCGTCCTACGAGCCGTTCACCGCCGCCCAGCTGCGCGCCTTCGACCTGACCCGCATGGCGAGCCAGAACCCGCCGCCCGTCGCGATGTGGGTCCTGGCCTCCCGGCAGGACCGGCGGTACTACCCGTCGACGGCGGCCTTCGTCGAGGCGGCTCGACGGCCGTTGTCGGTGACCTCGGTCGTGCTCGCGCAAGGGGGCCACGGGCCCGCGACCTACGAGCCGCACTCCGCGGCGGCACTCACCTGGCTGGCCGCCGCCCTGCCCGGCTTCCGGGCCTGACCCGGCCGGGCCCCCGGTCGCCTCGCGGCACGACGCGGGCACGGGGGCGGGCATGGGGCTGGGTCACCGCCGGACGGGAGCGACCTCGCGCAGCACCCGCTCGGCCAGGCGGCGGCCCGCCTCGGGCACGCCCTTGAAACCGGGGAAGCTGGACAGGTCGACCACCCACGGCTCGCCGTGGTGCTCGATCACGTCCACGCCGTACGTGTCGATGCCCAGCGCCTCGCCGCAGGCCCGTGCCACCGACTCGATCCCGGCCGGCAGCCGGACCAGCCGACCGACCTTGTCGGCCAGGCTCTGCGGCGGCCAGACCCGCTCGACGCAGAAGACCTCGTCGCCGATCCGGTAGATCTTGCGGTCGCGCCCGTCCGGCTCGAGGTAGCGCTGGGCGAGGATCGGGTCACCGCCGTGGTCGATGCGGGACAGCTGCTCGGGGCGCTCGACGACCTCGATCCCCGCGCCCTGCGAGCCCCGGTAGGGCTTGACGACCAGCGGCCCGTCCGCCAGCAGGGGGGCGAGGTCGGTCGGGTCGAGCGCGGTGAACGTCGCCGGCACCGGCACCCCGGCCGACTCCAGCACCCGCGTCGTGGCGATCTTGTCCCGGCACAGCTCGGTCACCTCGTACGGGTTGAAGGTGGCGACCCCGGCCTCGTGGTAGCGCCGCGCCAGCGCCAGGGCGGCGGGGGTCTTGGCCTTGGTGACGCACAGGTCCACGTCGGAGCCGATCTCGCCGGCGTCGCGGTCACACCGGACCTGTCTCACCTGTGCGCCGTGCTCGGTCAGCACCCGGGTCAGCTGCGCGAACACGGAGCTGGGTGGCCGGACGAGAAGCAGGTCGATGCGCATTGCCGTAACGCTAGCCACCACGGTCCGGCCGCGAAACCCGGTCCGCGGACCATGAGAGCTCTCTCATCCTCACCTCACCGGAGCCTTATGCCGCTCCGGTGTGCTGGCCCCATGCCGACCTTCGTCACCGTCCTCGTCGAGGAGCGCTACCGCGACCAGGCCCAGCCCGCCGGACTGGTCGACGGGTTGCGTGCGGCAGGCGCTCGGGTGCGGGTGCTCGGCGACGCCGAGCTCGCCCGGGCGGACGGCCCGGCCGGACACGCCGCCGCGCTCGCGAGCAGCGACGTCGTCGTCGCCCGGGGGCGCAGCCGGGCCGTCCTCGACGGGCTGCGGACGGCCGAGTCCCGCGGGGTCCCGACCATCGACCCGGCCGCCGCCGTGACGGCAGTGCGCGACAAGGGCCGAATGGGCCGCCGGCTCGCGCGGGCCGGGCTGCCGGTGCCGCGCACGTGGGTGGGCACGGGACCCGAGCTGGCCGGGCGCCTGGCGGGTGAGCTGACCCGCGTCGCCGGCCCGCCGCTCCGCGGCGCGCGCCTGATCGCCAAGCCGGTGTTCGGCGACAACGCCACAGGCATCCGCGTCCTGGAGACCCCGGACACGCTTACCGGACTGGGTCCGACCGAGCTGGTCGTGCAGGAGCTGCTGGTCACCGACGGGCTCGACACCGACGGGCTCGACCTCAAGCTCTACGTCATCGGCACCCGCGTGTGGGCGGTGCGCAAGCCCTCGCCGGTGCTGGCGAACCGTTCGCGGCGCCGGCCCGGGCCCGTGGTGGTCACCGGGCGCCTGCGCGAGCTGGCCCTCACGTGCGGTCCGCTGTTCGGGCTCACCGTCTACGGCGTCGACTGCATCGAGACCGCTGCCGGCCCCGTGGTCATCGAGGTCAACGACTTCCCGAACTTCACGCACGTGTCGGGCGCGTCACGGCTGCTTGCCCGGCACGTCCTGGGCCGGGTGCTCGAGAGGACGGCGTGATGCGCATCCACTTCCTGACCACGCGATGGCCGACCCGCGACTCCGTCACCCGTGCCGCCGCCGTGCTGCTGGCCGACTGGGGCGTGCAGGTGCGCTTCGTACGGCCCGAGCCGGGTGGTGGGCTCGAGTACGAGCGAGCCGACCTGTACATCCTCAAGTCGGCGGATGACGCCGTGCTGCGAGTCGCCGACGCGCTCGAGTCCGCCGGGGCCGGGTGCCTCAACCGGCCCCGGGTGGTGCGCCTGACGCGGGACCACGCCGGCCTGGCCGGGGCACTCCGGTCGTTCGGGGTGTCCCTGGCGGCCCCGACCGAGGCCGCGTCCGGGTCCGACGCCGGCCGGGACGACGATGCGGGCACCAAGGTCTACCGGATCGGTGGGCAGGTCTTCGGGGTCGAGCGGCGTGGCGCGGTCGTGCGACCGCTCACCGTGCCCGTGGAGACCCGGGAGCTGACCGATGTGGTGGCCCGCGTGCTCGGGTCGGACCTGTTCGGGCTCGACCTCGCGGCGGGTGGCGCCGACCCGCTCCGGCCGGACGGCGATGCCGGGTGCGCGGGCCCGGTCGTCGCTCAGGTGCACGCCTTCCCGGGGTTCAAGGGAGTACCCGACGGCGGGCTCCGGCTCGCCGACTACATCTACGCCGCCGCCCATGAGCAGGCGGCCGAACGAGAGGTCGTGAGGTCATGAACCCGGTTCGCCAGAACCCGGCCCACCCCGGCCCGGTGCATCCGGTTCCGGTCCACCCCGGTCCGGTGCGCCCGGGTCCGGCCCACCCCACGGTCCGCCTCGACCGCACCGTCGTGGTGGTCGGCGCCGGCCGGGTCGGGCTGGGCTGTGCCGCCCACCTGGCCCACCGCGGAGGATGCCGGGTGCAGGTGCTCGGCCGCGGGAGCACCATCGCGGCCCTGGCCGGGCACGGCCTGGTCCGGGTGCGCGTGACCGACGGGGCGCTCGCGACCGAGGAGGACGTGCCCGTGAGCGCCATCGACCTGCACCGCGATCCCGAGGGCGCCCGGGCAGCCATCGCAGGGGCCGATCTGGTCTGCACCGCCGTGGGCGCCGGCTCGCTGCCCGCCCTCGTTCCACTGCTCGCGGACGGGTTGGCCCGGGCCGACCACGCCGTCGACGTCGTCGCGTTCGAGAACCTCGCGGATGCCGGCCGGCTCCTGCGACAGCAGGTCGGCGCCGGCCTGTCCGTGCCCCACGGCTTCTCCGGCGCGGTCGTCGACCGGGTGGTCGCCCACCGCCTCCCGGCGACCGCCGCCACCCCGGTGACCGTGGTCGCCGAGCCGGCCTGCCAGGTGGCCGTCGACCGGAATGCCCTGAACCACGACTGGTCGGTCCTGCCCGGTGTCGTCGGCGTGGACGACTTCCGGGCGTGGTTCCGCCGCAAGCTCTACCGGTACAGCGCCGGGCACGCCACCGCGGCCTATCTCGGCCGGCTCAAGGGCTACCGCTTCCTGCACGCCGCGGCCGCCGACCCGGAGATCGCCGAGGAGGTGCTCGCCGCCATGGAGGAGGGACGGCGCGGACTGCTGCACAGGTACGGCAGCCGGGTTGCCGGCACGCCCGCAGACCTGCACGAGATCCTGGCCCGGTTCGGCAACGCGGCGCTGGGTGACACGACCGCACGGGTCGGACGCGACGTGCCGCGCAAGGTGGCCCGGGACGAGCGGCTCGTCGGGGCGGCCCGGGCGGCAGCGCGGGCGGGGGTCACGCCGAGGCACCTGGCCCAGGCGACCGCCGCCGCGATCAGTGCCGAGCTCGCCGCCACCGGACAGCGCGCCGAGTCCGCAGCCGAACGCGCGGAGACCGTGGCCCGGTTCACGGGGCTGGCCCCGCACGGCCGGTTGGGCCGCCTCGTCGCGGCCTGCCTGGACCAGCTCGACGCCACCACCGTGCTGCTCTCGCTGGCCGAGCGGACACCCGCCTGGGAGACCGGCGTGGTCGGGAGGGCGTCATGAGGATCACCGTGCTGCTCACCCGGCGGGTCCCCGACCGGCCGAGCCCGGTCCTGGCGGAGGTCTTCGCCCGCCTCGAGGCGCTCGGCCACACGGTCGACGCGTGGATCCCGGAGGACCGCCTGCTCACCGCCGACTCGGTGCGCGTCGAGTCGGACCTGTACGTCCTGAAGAGCCACACCGAGCACGCGCTCAGCCTCGCCGGGGCGATCCACGACGCCGGCGGGGTCGTGCTCAACGACTACCCCTCCTGCCTCGTCGCCCAGGACAAGGTCACCGCCGCGCGACGGCTGCGCAGCCTCGGCGTTCCGACACCCGACACGTGGCTGGTCGCCGACCCCGGGCTGGCGACGGGGCTGCTGGCCCGCGGCCCGCTGGTCGTCAAGCCCAATCGGGGGCATCGCGGGGCGGACGTCCGGCTCGTCACCCACGAGGCCGAGCTGAGCGGCATACCCGCCGGGGGCGGCCCGCTCGTCGTGCAGCGCCACGTGCGGGGGCCCGGCGAGGACCTCAAGGTGTATGTCGCCGGCGACCGGGTGTGGGCCGTGCGCAAGCCCTTCGACGCGCTGTCCTTCACCCGGCCGGGCCGACCGGTGCGGGTGAGCGAGGAGGTGGAACGGATCGCCCAGCAGGTGCGCCACGGCTTCGGGCTCGAGCTGTTCGGCATCGACGTCATCGAGTCGCCGGACGGGCCCATGGTCGTGGACGTCAACTACTTCCCCGGCTACAAGGGGTGCACCGGTCCGGCTCCCGTGATCGCCGACGTCATCGCCCGGTCGGGCGGCGCGCGGCTGGCCGCGTGAACGTGCGCCACGACCCGGACCGGGCAGCGCGACCCCTCGCCGCCGTCCTGCTCGAGGCCGCCACCTCGCGGCTGGCGTTCGGGCTGGTCAGCTTCGCGCTGCCGCTGTACGCGCACCACCTGGGGATGTCGCTGGCCGCGATCGGGCTGCTGCTGTCCACCAACGCCGCGGTCGCCGTCGTGCTGAAGCCCGTCATGGGGGCGCTCATCGACCGGGTCGGGGTGCGCCGCGCCCATGTCGTCGCGGTGCTGCTGCGCACCGTCGTGCTCGTCGCGCTCGTGGTGGCCACCAGCCCCGTCCACCTCTTCCTCGCCCGCAGCCTGCACGGCGTCTCCATCGCCATGCGGGACCCCGCTTCGGCCACCGTGCTCGCGGCCCTCGGCGGCAAGCAGGCGGTGGCCCGGCGCTTCGCCTGGTTCCAGACGGTCAAGTCGGTCACCAGCTCGGGCGGCCAGTTCCTCTCCGGCATCGTGCTGACCCTGGCGACCGGCGACCACCGGGTCGTCTTCGCCATCGCGGCGGTCCTGTCCGGCCTGCCGCTGCTCGTCGTGCTGGTCGGGCTGCGCGGGGCCCTGGTGGACGGGCTGCGACTGCCGCAGCCGGCCCGCCGCACGCCCATGCCCCGTGACCTGCGCCGCGTGCTGCTGCCGTATGCCGGACTCGGCGCGATGATGACCGGCACGGCCTACCTGATGTCCAACCTGCTGCCCGTGCTTGCCGTCGAGCACATGGGCCTGGCCCCGGCCGCCGCCTCCTCGCTGTATCTGGTCAAGACCGTGGTCGGGTTCACCGGGCCGGTCTGGGGCTGGCTCTCCGACCGGGTCGGCGTGCGTCTCGTGCTGGGGGTGCGGGGGCTGGGCAACGCGCTGTCCTCGATCGTCTGGCTGCTCTTCCCGTCCCTGGCCGGGCTGATGGTCGGGCGGGCCCTCGACGACGTCGGCAAGGCGGCCTTCGCGCCGGCCTGGGGGGCCACGATGGCCGAGGTCGCCGACCTCGACCCGGCCCGACGGGCCCGTACCCTGGCCTGGCTCGGCTCCGCCGAGAACGCCGGCGAGATGGCCGGGCCGGTGGTGGCCGGGGCGGTGTGGGCGACCTTCGGCCTGCCGGCCCTGCTGGTGCTGCGCGCCGCCCTCGCGGTCGCCACCGAGCTGTATGCCCTGGCCCTGGCCAGGCGGGCCGCACGCCGGCCCTCGGCGCCGGTCGGAGTCTCGGGTTCGGGCGAGGTCGGGCCGGCCGCCCGGCTCGTCGCGCCGACCGCCGTGGTGGACCGGTGAGCGCCGAGCGGGTCATCCGTCGACGTGTGGCGCTGTGGCGCCGGCCGGGACCGGTCGCCGGGAGCTGCGGTCAGGCGTCGGGGGCCCGACGCCCCGGCCCGGCGACGCTGTTCGCAGGGTGGGCTGTTCGAGGGGCAGCTGCTCGGAGGGTCAGCTGTTCGGGGGGTCAGCTGTTCGGGGGGGCGAAGAACTCGATGGCGATGCCGTCGGGGTCCGGGCAGGTTGCGACGTTGGCCGGCTCGGTGCTGAGCGTGCTGTGCGCCACGCCGGCGTCGTCGAGCCTGGTCAGCCAGGCCTGCACCCCTGCCCGGTCCGGGCAGGCGATCGAG
>NZ_JBDIAQ010000018.1:0-37484 GCF_039812505.1 Intrasporangium sp.
GACCCGCGCGCATCAGCAGCCGCCGCCGAGCACCCTCCCGCAGATCAGAACGCGGCGCCGGGGTTGAGGATGCCCTTCGGGTCGAGGGCGTGCTTGATCCGATGGGTCAGGGCCATGACGTCCGGTCCGAGCTGCTCGGGCAGCGCGGCGCGCTTCAGCCGGCCGATGCCGTGCTCGCCGGTGATCGTGCCGCCGAGCCCGATCGCCAGGTGCATCACGGCGTCGAACGCGGCTGCGGCCCGTTCCCGCGCGGCCGGGTCGCCGCGCGGGTAGACGATGATCGGGTGGGTGTTGCCGTCGCCGGCGTGCGCGACGACCGGGATCCGCACGTCGTGCTGCTCGGCGATCGCGGAGATCCCGGTCAGCAGCTGCGGCAGCAGGGGCACGGGCACGCCGACGTCCTCGAACATGACCGCGCCGAGCCGTTCGATCGCGGGGAAGGCGGCCCGTCTGGCGGCCGTGAACAGCTCGCCCTCGTCGGCGTCCTCCGTGACGAAGCACTCCCTGGCCCCCGCGTCCCGGCACGCGGCGCGGATGGTCTCGACCTCCTCGGCGCGGGCCGCGCCCGGCGCGTCGGACTGGGCGATCAGCAGGGCGCCGGCGGTGCGGTCCAGGCCCATCGGCCGGTAGTCCTCGACCGCGCCGATCGAGGCGTGGTCCATCAGCTCCATCATCGAGGGCCGCAGGGTCCGCCCGGCGGCGATGACCGCGTCGGCAGCGGCCTCCACCGTGGCGAAGGTCGCCACCAGCGTGGACGGCGGGGGCGCCGCGGGCATGAGCCGCAGGATCGCGCGGGTGATGACGCCGAGCGTCCCCTCGCTGCCGACGAAGAGCTTGACCAGCGACAGGCCCGCGACGTCCTTGATCCGCTTGCCGCCCAGGCGCAGCAGGGTCCCGTCGGCGAGCACGACGTCGAGCCCGAGCACGTAGTCGGTCGTGACGCCGTACTTGACGCAGCACAGGCCGCCGGCGTTGGTCGCGACGTTGCCGCCGATCGAGCAGATCTCGAAGCTGGACGGGTCGGGCGGGTACCACAGCCCGTGCCCGGCGGCGGCGGCCTTGACCTCGGCGTTCAGGGCCCCCGGCTCGACGACCGCGGTCCGGGTCGCGACGTCGATCTCGATCGCGCGCATCCGGTCGAGCGAGAGCACGACGCACCCGTCCACCGCGCAGGACCCGCCAGAGAGGCCGCTGCCGGCACCGCGCGGCACCACCGGCACCCCGCGGGCGCCGGCCCATCGCATCGTCGCCACGACGTCGTCCGCGTCGGCCGCGCGGACGACGCACAGCGGCATACCGGCCGACTCCGACTGCGTCCAGTCGCGTCGGTAGCCCTCCACCGTCGCCCGGTCGGTGGTCAGCGCCTGCTCGGACAGGGCGCCGCCCAGGTCGTCGAGGTCCGTCGGGTCCATGAGGTCACCGTAACGACTGGGGCCCAGCGGGAGGTATGCCGCTGGGCCGGGCGCCGTCCGCGGCCCCGGTCAGTAGGTTGGACCCATGGGATGGCTCTCGCGTGCGAAGAAGACGGGCGGTGCGGATTCCGCGGAGGCGCCGACCCCGATGCCCGAGCCGCCCGCCTCGCGGCCGGCACCGTCGACCGTGGGCGAGCCCGGTGCGCCGGGGGGCCGCTACGGGCCCCTCGTCACGATCACGTCGTTCGACCCGGCCCCGGTCGAGCTGACCTGGCAGCTGCCGGTGACCGGCGAGCTCTACCGGCTCATGCCGGGCCCGGACCGGTCCGACTACTCGGTCATGGTCCTCGAGCGGCCGGTCCACTTCTACCCACCCGAGGGGTTCGACGCGACACGCGTCCCCGCCGACCGCCGGGTGCCCGACCGCAAGGGCCGACCGATGGTCCGGGTCGACGCGCTCGTGGTCTGCTCCCGCTTCACGGGACAGCAGCTGCACCCGCACATGCACGACCTGGCCGTGAACGTCGCCTACGTGATCGACGACCGCGTGCTGACCGACGAGGCCCTCGACCTGGCCACGATCGAGTACGTGGGAGTCGGCCGGCTCAGCGCCGGCCGGGCGTCGACCCGCCCCGCACCGGCCGGCGGGTCCGGTTCGGCGGCCGGACGTCAGCCGCAGCCGCCGCCGGTGCAGACCGTGCCGGCGGGGCCTGCCGCGGAGCAGGCGGGGCGGCCGGTGGCCACGGCGGAGCCCGTCACGGGGCAGTCCGCGACAGGGCAGTCCGAGACGGGCCAGCCCCCCACGCAGCCGCTGCCGCGACCCGGCGCCGAGACGCCGGCGCCCGAGCTGTCGGTCGAGGTCCCGGCTCCGCCCGGTCCGAGCCCCGCCGCCAGCGACTGGATCCTCGGCGAGGCGGCCCGGGTGCTGCGCGAGGGGATCGAGGCCGAGCGGGGCAGACCGGTCGAGCAGCTCACGGCGCGGCTCGGCCTCGATGCCGCGGGCCGGGTCGTCGCCCTGTCCGGGAACGCCGACGGGACCGCCCCGGTGCCGAGCCGCGAGACCTGGGACCGGTTGCGTGCCCTGCTGGGTGGTCTGTCGGCCGTCACCGACGTCCCGATCGCGACGCTGTCGGTGCGGGTCGCCGGCGGACGGTTGTCCTGGGAGGCGGCCCCAGGGCGCTGACCCGGTGCGTCCGTTCGCGGACCATCGCCGACCGGCGCGGCGCTGTGCGGTGCTCCCGGCGGCACGAGGGTCAGTGCAGGTGCCGGGCGGCCGCCCGGACGACCGCGGCCGTGACGAGGTCGAGCGCCCCGGACCCGAGCTTCCAGACCTGCCAGTGCAGCCGGACCTGCTCGCTCCACGCCGGGTCGAGCGTGAGCAGCTGGTCGTTGGGGTCCTGCAGGTCGGGCACCATGCCCCAGGCGACGCCGGCCCGGACCATGGCGACGTACTGGGCCGAGTCCGGGACGAAGTGCCCGGGTGGGCGGGCACCGGGGGCGACGGCGTGCAGCAGCCGGTCCTGGTGCCCGTCCTTCTGGTCGTAGTGCAGGACCGGCGCCAGCCGCAACGCCTGCGGGGTCGGGCCGTCCGGGAACCACCTCCGGATGAACCGGCGGGATGCCTTGGCCCGGTAGCGCATCGTACCGAGGTGGTGCACCTCGCAGCCCTGCACCGGTGTCGGCTCTGCCGTCACCGCCGCCATCACCTCGCCGGAACGGAGCAGGTCGGCGGTCACCGCCTCGTCGTCCCGGCGCAGGGCGAGCTCGAGCGAGGGCAGCCGGCACAGGTCGGCCACGGCCGTCGAGAGCCACGTGGCCAGGGAGTCGGCGTTGGCGACGACCGGCACGCGGACCCGGCGCCGCGAGCCGGGCTCGTCCGCTCCGGCCAGGGTCACCGACGCGTCGTCCAGCAGGTGCGTCACCTGGCGGGCGGTGCGCAGCAGCACCTCGCCCTGACGCGTCGGGCGGACCGGCTTGCTGCGCTGCACCAGGATCGTCCCCACGTCGGCCTCGAGGGCCTTGATCCGCTGGCTGACTGCCGACGGGGTCACGTGCAGCAGCGCGGCGGCCCGGTCGAAGGTGCCGCAGTCGACGACCGCCACGAGGGCCCGGAGCTGCTCCGCCTCCATGAAGCAACACTAACGTCGCTACAGGAACTTTCGTTTCACTTCATTCGAGGGCGCGACTACCGTCGTGGTGTGTCCATGTTCCTCGCACCGGCGCTCGCCGGCCTCGGCACCAGCGCCGGGCTGCTGGTCGCCATCGGCCCGCAGAACGCCTACGTGCTCCGGCAAGGGCTCAGGCGCCACGGCGTGGCTGCCGTCATCGTCGTGTGCGTGCTGTCCGACCTCGTCCTGATCACGGCCGGCGTGGCAGGCATGGGCGCCGTCGCCGGGCGGTTCCCGGTCCTGCTCGAGCTGGTCCGGTGGGGCGGTATCGCGTTCCTGCTCGGCTACGCCGTGCTCGCCGGGCGTCGCGCCCTACGGCCCGCGGCGGCCCTGGACGCCCGCGCCGCACCGGCGGAGTCCCGGGCCGGGGTCGTCCTGACCGCGCTGGCGCTGACCTGGCTCAACCCCGCCGTCTACCTGGACACGATGGTGGTGCTCGGCTCGGTGGCCGCGACGAAGGGCGACCCGGGGCGGTGGGCGTTCGGAGCCGGGGCGATGCTCGCCAGCCTGCTCTGGTTCCTGCTCATCGGGCTCGGGGCACGTAGCCTGGGGCCGGTGCTCTCGAGGCGCTCGGTCTGGCGCTGGGTGGACGGGATCATCGCGGTCCAGATGCTCGTCGTCGCGGCCGGCCTGCTCGTCGCATCCTGACCAGGCGCCATCGGTCCCCCGGGGCCGGGGGGCCGACCCCCGAGGCGGTCGCCGTCGCGGGCCCGGTCGCGCCGGGCCCACCGGGACCGGACCGGGTCGGGGGAGAGAGGGTGGGTCCTTGACGTATCCGGTCCGGGGGGTCCATAGTCTTGGCGTTCTCTCGAACTCCCGGTTCAGTAGGCGTCGAGGTCGTCTCGAACTCCGCCTCTTGACTCGGTTGGACTTCGCTGCGCTGTTTGGGTAGGCTGGGCCTTTGCGCTGCCCATGCCCTCCATCCGCGACCCACGACCGGCTCGCGAGACCGCGCCGGCCTGTGCCGGCTCGCGCGTCTCCCCCGTGACCGGGACCCGCGGGCGAAGTGCTGCGACAACGCCGATCTGAAGACTCGAAAAGGCCCGTGGAAGGACCCTCCTTGGCTGCCTCGCGTACTGCGACGAACATGTCCACCGCACTGACCCCTTCGGGGCGTCTGTCCTTCGCGAAGATTCGCGAACCACTTGAGGTCCCCGACCTTCTGGCCCTTCAGACGGAGAGCTTCGACTGGCTGCTCGGCAACGAGCGCTGGCAGGCCCGCGTCGCGGAGGCCAAGGCCGAGGGGCGCACCGACGTCCCCGACCGGTCCGGTCTCGAGGAGATCTTCGAGGAGATCTCCCCGATCGAGGACTTCAGCGGCTCCATGTCGCTGTCGTTCCGCGACCACCGGTTCGAGGAGACCCGCAAGACGATCGAGTCATGCAAGGAGCGCGACCAGACCTTCGACGCGCCGCTCTTCGTCACCGCCGAGTTCATGAACATGACCACCGGCGAGATCAAGAGCCAGACGGTGTTCATGGGCGACTTCCCGCTCATGACCCAGCGCGGCACCTTCATCATCAACGGCACCGAGCGGGTCGTCGTCAGCCAGCTCGTCCGCAGCCCGGGCGTGTACTTCGAGCGCACGCCCGACAAGACCTCCGACAAGGACATCTACACCGCCAAGATCATCCCGAGCCGCGGGGCCTGGCTCGAGTTCGAGATCGACAAGCGCGACATGGTCGGGGTCCGCGTCGACCGCAAGCGCAAGCAGTCGGTCACCGTCCTGCTCAAGGCGCTCGGCTGGACCGAGGCGCAGATCCTCGAGGAGTTCGGCGACTACGAGTCGATGCGCCTCACGCTCGAGAAGGACCACACCGAGGGCCAGGACGAGGCGCTGCTCGACATCTACCGCAAGCTGCGCCCGGGCGAGCCGCCGACGAAGGAGGCCGCGCAGACCCTGCTCGACAACCTCTACTTCAACGGCAAGCGCTACGACCTGGCCAAGGTCGGCCGCTACAAGGTCAACAAGAAGCTCGGGCTCGACGCGAGCATCAACGACTCGACCCTCTCGCTCGACGACGTCGTCGCCACGATCCGCTACATCGTGGCCCTGCACGACGGCCAGGAGACCGTCAAGGGCGTGCGGCACGGCGAGCAGGTCGACCTGCCGGTCGAGGTCGACGACATCGACCACTTCGGCAACCGGCGCCTGCGCTCGGTGGGCGAGCTCATCCAGAACCAGGTCCGTACCGGCCTGTCCCGGATGGAGCGCGTCGTGCGCGAGCGCATGACGACCCAGGACGTCGAGGCGATCACCCCGCAGACCCTGATCAACATTCGGCCCGTCGTGGCCTCGATCAAGGAGTTCTTCGGCACCTCGCAGCTCTCGCAGTTCATGGACCAGAACAACCCGCTCGCCGGGCTGACGCACAAGCGTCGCCTCTCGGCCCTCGGCCCGGGCGGCATCTCCCGCGACCGGGCCCAGATGGAGGTCCGGGACGTCCACCCGTCGCACTACGGGCGCATGTGCCCGATCGAGACGCCGGAAGGCCCGAACATCGGTCTGATCGGCTCGCTCGCCTCGTACGGGCGGATCAACGCCTTCGGGTTCATCGAGACCCCGTACCGCCGGGTGGATCACGGCGTGGTCACCGACACGGTCGACTACCTGTCCGCCGACGAGGAGGACAAGTTCGTCGTCGCGCAGGCCAACGCCGTCATCGGCACCGACGGCCGGTTCGTCGACGAGCGGGTCCTGGTGCGCACCAAGGGCGGCGAGGTCGAGCTCGTCCCCGGCGAGGACGTCGACTACATGGACGTCTCGCCGCGCCAGATGGTGTCCGCAGCGACCGCAATGATCCCGTTCCTCGAGCACGACGACGCCAACCGCGCCCTCATGGGCGCCAACATGCAGCGCCAGGCCGTCCCGCTCGTCAAGAGCGAGGCACCGCTCGTCGGCACCGGCATGGAGTTCCGTGCCGCCCTCGACTCGGGTGACGTGGTCCGGGCCCAGAAGCCCGGCGTCGTCCAGGAGGTCTCCGCCGACCTGGTCACCGTCGCCAACGACGACGCCACCTACCAGACCTACCGGATCGCCAAGTTCGCCCGCTCCAACCAGGGCACGAGCTACAACCAGGTGGTCCGGGTCGACGAGGGCGACCGGCTCGAGGCCGGCGACGTCATCGCCGACGGGCCGGCGACCGACGGCGGCGAGATGGCGCTCGGGCGCAACCTGCTCGTGGCGTTCATGTCGTGGGAGGGGCACAACTACGAGGACGCGATCATCCTCTCGCAGCGCCTCGTGCAGGACGACGTCCTCTCCTCGATCCACATCGAGGAGCACGAGGTCGACGCCCGCGACACCAAGCTGGGTCCCGAGGAGATCACCCGCGACATCCCCAACGTCTCCGAGGACGTGCTGGCCGACCTCGACGAGCGCGGCATCATCCGCGTCGGTGCCGAGGTGCGTGACGGCGACCTGCTCGTCGGCAAGGTCACCCCCAAGGGCGAGACCGAGCTCACGCCGGAGGAGCGGCTGCTGCGGGCGATCTTCGGCGAGAAGGCCCGCGAGGTGCGCGACACCTCCCTGAAGGTCCCGCACGGCGAGACCGGCACCGTCATCGGGGTCAAGGAGTTCCGCGCCGACATGGGCGACGACCTGCCACCGGGCGTCAACCAGCTGGTGCGGGTCTACGTCGCCAACAAGCGCAAGATCACCGACGGCGACAAGCTCGCCGGCCGCCACGGCAACAAGGGCGTCATCTCCAAGATCCTCCCGGTCGAGGACATGCCCTTCCTCGAGGACGGCACGGCGGTCGACGTCATCCTCAACCCGCACGGGGTGCCGCGCCGGATGAACCTCGGCCAGATCCTCGAGCTGCACCTGGGCTGGGCCGCGAGCCGCGGCTGGAAGGTCGACGGCGCGCCCGAGTGGGCCGCGCAGATCCCGGCCGACGCCCGCGCGGCGGCCCCGGGCTCGCGGGTGGCCACGCCCGTTTTCGACGGCGCGTCCGAGCAGGTCATCATGGGCCTGCTCGACTCCACGCTGCCGACCCGCGACGGGGTGCGCCTGATCGACCACACCGGCAAGACCCGCCTGTTCGACGGCCGCTCCGGCGAGCCGTTCCCCGAGCCGGTCTCGGTCGGCTACATGTACATCCTCAAGCTGCACCACCTGGTCGACGACAAGATCCACGCGCGCTCGACCGGCCCGTACTCGATGATCACCCAGCAGCCGCTCGGCGGTAAGGCCCAGTTCGGCGGCCAGCGCTTCGGTGAGATGGAGGTCTGGGCGCTCGAGGCGTACGGCGCGGCCTACACGCTGCAGGAGCTGCTGACGATCAAGTCCGACGACGTCCCCGGCCGGGTCAAGGTCTACGAGGCGATCGTCAAGGGCGAGAACATCCCCGACTCCGGCATCCCCGAGTCGTTCAAGGTCCTCCTGAAGGAGATGCAGTCGCTGTGCCTCAACGTCGAGGTCCTCTCCAGCGACGGCACGGCCATCGAGATGAAGGAGTCCGACGAGGAGGTCTTCCGCGCGGCGGAGGAGCTCGGCATCGACCTCAGCCGGCGCGAGCCGTCCACGGTCGAGGAGGTCTAGGCGACTGGACGGGCTCGCGCGAAGCGCGCCGACAAACCGCGAGCGAAGCGAGCTTGGTTTGCCGGAACCGATGAGCGCCGGGCGAAGCCCGTCCACGCCTGTGGGCCACCCACCAACGAACCTGACCTTTCACGTCATACGAAAGAAAGAAGCACGAAGTGCTGGACGTCAACTTCTTTGACGAGCTGCGTATCGGCCTGGCGACCGCCGACTCCATCCGCCAGTGGAGCCACGGCGAGGTCAAGAAGCCGGAGACCATCAACTACCGCACCCTCAAGCCGGAGAAGGAGGGCCTGTTCTGCGAGCGCATCTTCGGGCCCACCCGCGACTGGGAGTGCAACTGCGGCAAGTACAAGCGGGTCCGCTTCAAGGGCATCATCTGCGAGCGGTGCGGCGTCGAGGTCACCCGTGCCAAGGTGCGCCGGGAGCGGATGGGCCACATCGAGCTGGCCGCGCCGGTCACGCACATCTGGTACTTCAAGGGCGTCCCGAGCCGGCTCGGCTACCTGCTGGACCTGGCCCCGAAGGACCTCGAGAAGGTCATCTACTTCGCGGCCTACATGATCACCTCCGTCGACGAGGACCAGCGCCACCAGGACCTGCCCTCGCTCGAGGCGCAGATCGAGGTCGAGAAGAAGGAGCTGGAGAACCGCCGCGACGCCGACGTCGAGGCCCGCGCCCAGCGCCTCGAGCAGGACCTCGCCCAGCTCGAGGCCGAGGGTGCCAAGGCCGACGCCCGCCGCAAGGTGCGTGACTCGGCCGAGCGCGAGATGAACCAGATCCGCAAGCGCGCCGAGCAGCAGATCGAGCGGCTGGAGCAGGTCTGGGACCGGTTCAAGAACCTCAAGGTCCAGGACCTCGAGGGCGACGAGCTGCTCTACCGCGAGATGCGCGACCGGTTCGGCCTCTACTTCGAGGGCGGCATGGGCGCGGCGGCGATCCAGCGGCGGCTGCAGACCTTCGACCTGGAGGCCGAGGCGGCTGCCCTGCAGGAGGTCATCGCGACCGGCAAGGGGCAGAAGAAGACCCGGGCGATCAAGCGGCTCAAGGTCGTCTCCGCGTTCCAGACCACGACCAACGCCCCGACCGGCATGGTCCTCGACTGCATCCCCGTCATCCCGCCGGACCTGCGCCCGATGGTGCAGCTCGACGGCGGGCGCTTCGCGACCTCCGACCTGAACGACCTCTACCGCCGGGTCATCAACCGGAACAACCGCCTCAAGCGGCTGCTCGACCTCGGCGCCCCGGAGATCATCGTCAACAACGAGAAGCGAATGCTCCAGGAGGCCGTCGACTCGCTGTTCGACAACGGCCGCCGGGGCCGCCCCGTCACCGGTCCGGGCAACCGCCCGCTCAAGTCGCTGTCCGACATGCTCAAGGGCAAGCAGGGCCGGTTCCGCCAGAACCTGCTCGGCAAGCGCGTGGACTACTCGGGCCGGTCGGTCATCGTCGTGGGCCCGCAGCTGCGGCTGCACCAGTGCGGCCTGCCCAAGCAGATGGCGCTCGAGCTGTTCAAGCCGTTCGTGATGAAGCGGCTGGTCGACCTCGACCACGCCCAGAACATCAAGTCGGCCAAGCGGATGGTGGAGCGGTCCAAGCCGGTCGTGTGGGACGTCCTCGAAGAGGTCATCACCGAGCACCCGGTGCTGCTCAACCGCGCGCCGACGCTGCACCGGTTGGGCATCCAGGCGTTCGAGCCGCAGCTCGTCGAGGGCAAGGCAATCCAGATCCACCCGCTGGTCTGCTCTGCGTTCAACGCCGACTTCGACGGCGACCAGATGGCCGTCCACGTGCCGCTGTCCGCCGAGGCGCAGGCCGAGGCCCGGATCCTCATGCTGTCGAGCAACAACATCCTCAAGCCGGCCGACGGCCGGCCGGTGACGATGCCGACGCAGGACATGATCACCGGCATCTTCCACCTGACCGACGCGGTCGACGGTGGCGGTGCCGGCGCGGGCCGGGCATTCTCCTCGCCGGCCGAGGCCCGGATGGCCTTCGATCGTGGGGAGATCCAGCTCGGGTCGCTGGTCAAGGTCCGGCTGCGCGACATCGTGCCCCCGGCCGGGTTCGCGCTGCCCGAGGACGCCCAGCCCGACGCGGACGGCCTGCTGCCGTCGGTCATCCTCGAGACGACGCTGGGCCGGGTGGCGTTCAACGTCACCCTGCCGGTCGACTACCCGTTCATCAACGAGCCGGTCGACCGCAAGCGCCTCTCGCGGATCGTCAACGACCTCGCCGAGCGCTATTCGAAGGTGCAGGTCGCTGCGTCGCTCGACGCTCTCAAGGAGGCCGGCTTCTTCTGGTCGACCCGCTCGGGGTGCACCGTGGCGATCGGTGACGTGACCCTGCCGGACAACAAGACCGAGATCCTCGAGTCGTACGAGGCCAAGGACGCCAAGGTCCAGACCCAGTACGAGCGCGGCCTGATCACCGACGACGAGCGCCGCCAGGAGCTCGTCGAGATCTGGACCCAGGCGTCCAACCAGGTCGCCAAGGAGATGGAGACCAACTTCGCCCGCACCAACCCGATCTACCGGATGGTCAGCTCGGGTGCGGGCGGCAACTGGTTCCAGATCCGCCAGATCGCCGGCATGCGTGGCCTGATGGCCAACCCGAAGGGCGAGATCATCCCGCGTCCGATCAAGTCGAACTTCCGCGAGGGCCTGTCCGTGCTCGAGTTCTTCATCTCGACGCACGGCGCCCGCAAGGGTCTGGCCGACACGGCGCTGCGCACCGCGGACTCCGGCTACCTGACCCGTCGGCTGGTCGACGTCTCCCAGGACGTCATCATCCGCGAGGACGACTGCGGCACCGAGCGCGGCCTGGTGCTGCCGATCGCCAAGGTCAACGAGCTGACCGGCTCGCGGACGCTGAGCGAGATCGTCGAGGCGTCGGTCTATGCCCGCACGCTGGCCGAGGACGTCCTCGGCGAGGACGGCACCGTCCTGGCCGAGGCCGGCATCGACCTGGGCGACGTCGTGATCGGTGCGCTCTTCCGCGCCGGTGTCGACCACGTCCGGGTCCGGTCCGTGCTGACCTGTGACAGCCGCGTCGGCACATGCGCGAAGTGCTACGGCCGTTCGCTGGCCACCGGCAAGCTCGTCGACATCGGCGAGGCCGTGGGCATCATCGCGGCGCAGTCGATCGGCGAGCCCGGCACGCAGCTGACGATGCGGACCTTCCACACCGGTGGGGCCGCGGCGGCCGACGACATCACGCAGGGTCTCCCGCGTGTCGTCGAGCTGTTCGAGGCCCGCACCCCGAAGGGCGTCTCGCCGATCGCCGAGGCGACCGGACGCATCGAGATCGAGGACACCGACAAGGCGCGTCGCATCCTGCTCGTCCCCGACGACGGGTCGGACCAGCACGCCTACCCGGTGACCAAGCGGGCCCGCCTGCTCGTGCAGGACGGCGACCACGTGGAGGTCGGTGCCCAGCTGATCCAGGGCGCCATCGACCCCAAGCAGGTGTTGCGCATCCTGGGCCCGCGGGCGGCGCAGAAGCACCTCGTCGACGAGGTGCAGCATGTCTACCGGCAGCAGGGTGTCTCGATCCACGACAAGCACATCGAGGTCATCGTGCGCCAGATGCTGCGCCGCGTGACGATCATCGAGTCTGGTGATACCGAGCTGCTCCCGGGCGAGCTCGCCGAGCGGGGCCGCTTCGAGGAGGCGAACCGCAAGGCGTTGGCCGAGGGCGGCCGGCCCTCCGCGGGGCGCCCCGAGCTGATGGGCATCACGAAGGCATCGCTCGCGACCGAGTCGTGGCTGTCGGCGGCGTCCTTCCAGGAGACCACGCGCGTGCTCACGCAGGCCGCCATGGAGGCGAGGTCCGACCCGCTGCTCGGCCTGAAGGAGAACGTCATCCTCGGCAAGCTCATCCCGGCCGGCACGGGGCTGCCGCGCTACCGCAACATCGTGGTGGAGCCGACCGAGGAGGCCAAGGCCGCGATGTACTCGCTGCCGAGCTACGACGGCTACGACTACGCCGGCTTCGGCGCGGCCTCCGGCGAGGCGATCCGGCTCGACGATCACGAACTCGGCCTCGACCAGCTCTGACCCGGCGGGGTGACGCAGCGGGCCCGGTCCGCGCCGGATGGCGCGGACCGGGCCCCGGAGCGCGTGAGGACCGACGCCCTGTCGGCGGGTTGCTCGACCGTCGCCAGGACGGTTTGGACGTGCGCCGTCACGGGTGCGGTGTTACGTTCATGTCAAGGCTTGAACGTGATAGGGGAAGTCATGGACGTTCAGGTGTTGCGGTCCTTCGCTGAAGTGGGCTCTCACCTCTCGGTGACGCAAGCGGCCATGTCGCTTGGATACACCCAGTCCGCGGTGAGTCAGCATGTTCAGCGGATGGAGCGCGTCCTCGGCGGGCGCCTCATCGAGCGTTCTGGGCGTGGGGTGGTCCTGACAGAGCTTGGGGATCGAGCGCTTCCCTTGGCTCGCGTCATCGTGGTCCGTGGACGAGCTGTTGAGGCTCAGGCCGTCTGACAGCAAGTCTGTCGGCTACTCGTCAGATCATTAGGGGTCATGATAACGGCTTGCGATTCGCTTGTTTGCCACACGATGCTTGTCGGCACATCACACGGAGGTGATATGCATGAAGAAGCTCATGAGGGCTGCGCTTGTTCCGTTCGTGGCTGCGCTCGCGCTCGCTGGAGCGGCCGCACCGGCATCAGCGTGGTTGCATCTCGGGTCGACCACGAAGTACCCAGTCGAGGGCGGGACCTGGACCTACGGCTTCTGGAACGCCAAGGTGCACTCCAACTACTACCATGGCAGCAAGTGCCATGGCAGCACCGCGAGGTTCTGGAACGGCAGCTACTGGAGCCAGGACCGCACGGCGGCGCTGGCCGGGAACTGGTCGAACGCCGCGGTGGGGGCCTACAACCTCTGGTACACGGACGATCAGTACTACTACCGGACAACCTGCAGTTGAGCGCGAGTCGGCTGGGGGTGGCGCAGTAGCAGCCGCCCCCAGCCACCTGCGTGAGGAATGACACCGACAGAAGGGATGAGCAAGCCGTTGGCACAACGAGTGGTGGCTGCGGCCTCAGCCGTGATCTTCGCCTTGGTGGTGCTGATGGCACATCTGCTGGTCGGCATGCACGACCGCTCCTCGCCGATCGCGCTCGGGTCGCCACCGAGACTCATGCTTGACTTCTCGCAGTCCTCCGCTCAGGGAGACGCAGCCCTGCTCGAACTTCGTCGCCTTGATGCGCAGGCCGGACTCGGGCTGGCCAAGCTGGGCGCCAACCTCAGCGGTGACCTACGTGGCGTCGTCCTGATCCCGGTGAACGAGTCCGCTTTGACCGGTGAGTCGGTAGCGCGATATGAAGATGCGCCGACTCATGTCGTTGGGCTTGGTGCGTGGCGGTACACCACCGTCAATGGCGGGTATCTGGCGACCGGAGACCAGCAGCAGCTCCAGTCGGCCGTTGAGCGTCTGCAGGCTATGGGCGTGCGGGTCACGCGCAGCGACACCAGCGTCGATGACGGTATATCAAGCCTGGTCAGGGTCAAGGGCATGCTTCTCGCCTTCGTCACGGCCTGTGTCCTGCTGGTTACCCTTGTGCTGTACTGGCTCGCGGCGAAGGCACGTCGCCGCGCACTCAATGTGCTGGCTGGCTCGTCCGTGACCCGGATCCAGCTTCATGACCTCGGACAGTTGCTGGGCTTGGTGGTCGGTGTCTGGGTTCCCGTGGCACTGGTAGCCGCTGCGCTCATCGGTGCTGTCAAGAGCTGGGACTTTCTCCCGGTGTTCGGCCAGTACGTGTCACTCCTTGCGGCGTTTGTGCTGCTGGTGACCGTAGGGGCGGCCGTGGCGATGTCAGTGGTGTCCATTCCCTCTCCGTCCCTCATCGCCCGGCGCCGCCCGGCCACTCTGGGCGTGCGGCGTGCGGCCATCGTGCTCAAGGGGGGCGTCTTTCTCCTCGTGATGGTGTTGGTGGGTCCGGCCGGGGCAGCCCTCGCGGAGGCGTCGACCCGTGCCGAGCAGTTGGCACGATGGGAGGCGTTGGCCGACTACGCCGCGGTCGTATTTCCGGATGCGATGGAGGCTGACATGCAGCGCATCCGGAAACCTTTTGGCCAGATGGTTCGAGAGGCAGAGCGCGATGGTCAACGACTGCTGTTCAGCGAGACGTTCCTCCCACCTGATGGGACGCCCGCGCAAGAGCTCGACCAGCAACCCTTTCACCGGGTCCTTGCGGGGCGCTGGCAGGGGATCTCCCTGGTCAACCAAGCTTGGCTCGATATCGGGGTCGGACCGGACCGCGCGCACCTCATGGCGGTGAAACCTGGTGGACTTCCCCCGCAGCTGACCAGCGAGTTGCGCAGTTGGTTCGATCAGCTCTGGGGGGCGCCGGGTGCCTCGAGCGAGCAGATCGTCGCCGGTCTTCGCTACTTGGCGCCGACCGGTGGCGAGGTTCCGGTGGTGTACGAAGGAGACTTGGTCTACCGCAGTGATGTCTTGTTGGTCGTGGTACCAGACGTAGCGGCGACCCTCAGGGACGATGCCTTGCTCAACGCGTCGACCGGGCGCAGCCTGCTCTTCGAGGGCGTCGAAGAGACGCAACGTCACGTCGATGCTGCGGGACTGGGCAAGGACGTCAAGGTGCAATATGCTGCGGACGACGGTGTGCTGGCCGCGCAGGTCGCCTCGTACGAGGCGTGGCTCGGCGTCGCCTCGATGGTGGGCCTAGCGGTTGCGTTGATCATTGCGGCCATGATCAGCGCCTATGTCGAGATGCTGCTGCAGGCCAGAAATGACTTCGCGCGACGCCTGTCCGGACAGGCCTGGCTGCGGGTGATCGGGCGTCGCGTGGTCCCGGAAATTGTCTTCGGCGCGGTTATCGGGTTGGCGGTTCTGCTGACGCAGCCCAAAGCGCAGCAGCCAACCGTGGCGTTGACTCTTCTGGTGCTGCTGGCCGCCTCGCCTGCGGCTCACGTGATGGCTGGCCGCCGCGGCTTTGCCGATGTCACCGCACGTAGGCTCTAATGAGACATCGCGAGTCGGCGAGCGCGGCAACATCCCCAGCGAACAAGTCGGATCAAGCAATCGGTACAGCTAGTCGGGGTCACGAGAGAGAGGACAGCTGGTGAGGATCTCTGCGGTAGACGTCGGAATGCGGATCGATAACGTGCAGGTGATCACCGGTGAGTCGCTTGTCTGTGAGCCGGGCACCATGACGGCACTGGTAGGGCCGAGCGGCAGTGGCAAGACGACGTTCCTGCACTGTCTCGGCTTGCTCCAGCGACCGACTCAAGGGAGTGTCCTCGTGGATGACGCCGATACCATTGGCTGGAACGCACGTCGTGTCCGGCGGTTCTGGCGCGACAGTGCGGCATTCGTCATCCAGGACTATGGCATCATTGATGACGAGTCTGTGGCCTACAACGTGACAATGACGTCCAAGTTCCTGTCCAGTAAGCTTGCAGGTGATCTGAGTCGGTGCGCCGAGGCGCTTGATGCCACTGGACTGTCAGGTCGGGGGACGGAGCCCGCCTCGCACTTAAGTGGTGGTGAGAAGCAGCGTCTCGCCATCGCTAGAGCGATCTACAAACAAGCGGAAGTGGTCTACGTCGACGAACCGACGGCCTCGTTGGATGCGGCGAACCGCCACCGAGTGGTCGAGTTGTTCCTCGAACGTGCGGCCGCCGGTTGCACGGTCGTGGTCGCGACGCACGACGAGGGCATGATGGCGGCCTGCTCTGCTCGGCACCTCTTGGGGTCACATGGCTCCGGCGTCCGGAACGAGGAAATGGCCTTATGAGGAAGCTCTGGCTCATCGTCGGTTCGGTCGTACTGGTGGTTCTGGTCCTCTTCTTGGCCATCTCCGGCTATCTGGGCAAGTTGTTCTCGAGCTCCGGTGACCCCGAGTGCGATGAGCTTCCGAAGGCGTCGGTCGCCCATCAGGCGCTTATCGGGCACGACGAGCTCGTCCAGCAGATTTCTGGGGTGGGCCCCGGAGTGCGGCTTGCCGTTACCACGCCGTGCCCCGACACCTCACGCGGGCTGATCGTGGTCAGCGTGTCGAACAGCAACCAGGAACCAGCCGTTCGCAGGCTCTTGGACGAGCGAGGCGGGCTCGGTGTGCCGGTCGTGATCCGACAATCGTGACGACGGCCAGCGCGACGGCGGACCCGCCACCTCGGCGGGAGGCCGGTTCGCGGTGGGGACCGGTGCCACTAGGGTTTCGGGCATGGCCGACGACTCCAGCACCGGACCTGCCCCGACCTCGTCCGGGAAGGCCGACGGACGCACGGACGAGTCCGCCCCGAGCACGATCCTCGTCCTGACCGAGCAGACCCTGCGGACGGGCGACGTCAAGCGGATCCTCTCGTTGCACCAGGGGGAGGCGGTGACCTACCGGGTCCTGGTCCCGGCCGACACGCGGCACAACGTGCTGGTCTCGCTGCTCAACCACCTGACGCTGTTCGAGATGCGCGAGGCGCTCGAGTCGCTCTCGCCGGTGAACCGCGACGAGGCGCTGGCCGACGCCGGCAGCGCCCTGTCGACCAGCCTGAGCGAGTTCGAGACGCTGGGATCCACGGCGACCGGTGAGGTGACGGCCGACGACCCGATGCCCGCGGTCGAGGACGAGGTGAAGCGGCTGCATGCGGTCGAGCTGGTGGTCGTGACGCAACCGCTGCCGATCCAGGACACGTTCCACACCGACTGGGCCTCGCGGGCCAGGGAGACGCTCGGTATCCCGGTGCTGCACATGTACGCCGGGGAATGGCGGCTGGGCTGAGTCCCGACCTTCGCGCCGTGGCCAGGTTGCCGGAGGTGCCCACGTGACCCCACCCGACCGCGGCGGCGATTTGGCGCGCGCCCGACGCCCCGGTACGCTGGAACACTGTGTCTGAGGCATGCGCACGCGCATGCCTCGTTCACGCGCGATGACGGCTCCGGTGCCCCGACGCGAGGTGGCCTGACGAGGGCCTTCGGGCGCGGACCAGCACCGAGTTGCCAGAGCACACCTCCCGCCGGGCAACCCACGAGTGGACGACACGAGTGGGGAGTGCAGGGGGGAGCACCGCAGCCGCCACCCCCGTCCCGGGGGCCCGGACGCGAACAGACAAGGAGTCGGCCCGCGGCCTCGTGCCGCGGCCGGACGAGACAACAGCAACGTTACGGAGTAACCAGGTTGCCTACCATCAACCAGCTGGTCCGCAAGGGCCGCCAGGACAAGGCCGGCAAGGCCAAGACCCCGGCGCTGAAGGGCTCGCCCCAGCGCCGCGGCGTGTGCACCCGCGTGTACACCACCACCCCGAAGAAGCCCAACTCCGCGCTGCGCAAGGTCGCCCGGGTGCGCCTGTCGAGCGGTATCGAGGTCACGGCCTACATCCCCGGGGTCGGCCACAACCTGCAGGAGCACTCGATCGTGCTCGTGCGCGGCGGCCGGGTCAAGGACCTTCCCGGTGTTCGGTACAAGATCATCCGGGGGACCCTCGACACCCAGGGCGTCAGGGGGCGCAAGCAGGCCCGCAGCCGCTACGGCGCGAAGAAGGAGAAGGCCTGATGCCACGCAAGGGACCCGCCCCCAAGCGGGCGCTCGTCGTCGACCCGGTCTACGCCAGCCCGCTCGTCACGCAGCTGGTCAACAAGATCCTGCTCGACGGCAAGAAGTCGATCGCCGAGCGCATCGTCTACGGCGCCCTGGAGGGCTGCCGCCAGAAGACCGGCACCGACCCCGTCCAGACCCTCAAGCGCGCGCTCGACAACGTCAAGCCCGCCATGGAGGTCAAGTCCCGCCGCGTCGGCGGCGCGACCTACCAGGTGCCGATCGAGGTCAAGCCCGGCCGCTCCACGACGCTCGCCCTGCGCTGGCTCGTCGGCTACGCCCGTCAGCGCCGCGAGAAGACGATGACCGAGCGCCTGATGAACGAGATCCTCGACGCGTCCAACGGCCTCGGCGCCGCGGTCAAGCGTCGCGAGGACACCCACAAGATGGCCGAGAGCAACAAGGCCTTCGCGCACTACCGCTGGTGACGGCGGATCGGCCCGGATGCCGCCCAGCCCGCTCCCAGCCCCGCGCGGACCACGCGTCGGGGCCGGCAGCGCGGTGAGCGGCATCCGGCCGGACGAGCCCGCCCCGCTGGGACGGCCTGCTCAAGACTTCCCGAACGATGAGATGAGATAACGAACGTGGCACTCGACGTCCTGACGGACCTCAGGAAGGTCCGCAACATCGGCATCATGGCGCACATCGACGCCGGCAAGACGACGACGACTGAGCGGATCCTGTTCTACACCGGTGTCAACCGGAAGATGGGTGAGACGCACGACGGTGCGTCGACGACCGACTGGATGGAGCAGGAGAAGGAGCGCGGCATCACCATCACCTCCGCCGCGGTCACCTGCTTCTGGGAGGGCACCCAGATCAACATCATCGACACCCCCGGCCACGTCGACTTCACCGTCGAGGTCGAGCGGTCCCTGCGGGTGCTGGACGGTGCGGTCGCCGTCTTCGACGGCAAGGAGGGCGTCGAGCCGCAGTCCGAGACGGTGTGGCGCCAGGCCGACAAGTACGACGTGCCGCGCATCGCGTTCGTCAACAAGATGGACAAGCTCGGCGCGGACTTCTACTTCACCGTCCAGACGATCAAGGACCGGCTGGGTGCCGAGCCGCTGGTGCTCCAGCTGCCGATCGGCGCCGAGAGCGAGTTCGTCGGTGTCGTCGACCTGCTGCACATGCGGGCCCTGGTCTGGCCCGGCGACGCCAAGGGCGACGTCACGATGGGGGCCCACTACGAGGTCCAGCAGATCCCGGCCGACCTGCAGGCCAAGGCCGAGCAGTACCGCGAGGCGCTCGTCGAGCGCGTCGCCGAGTCCGACGACGACCTCATGGAGAAGTACCTCGGCGGGGAGGAGCTCAGCATCGACGAGCTCAAGGCCGGCATCCGCAAGCTGACGGTCACCTCGCAGCTCTACCCGGTGCTGTGTGGCTCGGCGTTCAAGAACCGCGGTGTCCAGCCCATGCTCGACGCCGTCGTCGACTACCTCCCGTCGCCGGTCGACGTGCCCGCGATGATCGGTCACAAGCCCGGCCACGAGGACGTCGAGCTGGAGCGCCACCCGAGCGCCGACGACCCGTTCTCGGCGCTCGCCTTCAAGGTGGCGACCCACCCGTTCTTCGGCACGCTGACCTTCATCCGGGTCTACTCGGGCCGGGTCGCCGCGGGCAGCCAGGTCATCAACTCGACCAAGGGCCGCAAGGAGCGCATCGGCAAGCTGTTCCAGATGCACGCCAACAAGGAGAACCCCGTGGGGGAGGCTCTGGCCGGGCACATCTACGCGGCCATCGGCCTGAAGGACACCACCACCGGCGACACCCTGTCCGACATCAGCGAGCCGATCGTCCTCGAGTCGATGACGTTCCCGGAGCCGGTCATCGAGGTCGCCATCGAGCCGAAGACCAAGAGCGACCAGGAGAAGCTCTCGACGGCCATCCAGAAGCTCTCCGCCGAGGACCCGACCTTCCAGGTCCACCTCGACGAGGAGACCGGCCAGACGATCATCGCGGGGATGGGCGAGCTGCACCTGGACATCCTGATCGACCGGATGAAGCGCGAGTTCAAGGTCGAGGCCAACGTCGGCAAGCCGCAGGTGGCCTACCGCGAGACGATCCGCAGGAGCGTCGAGAAGTACGAGTACACGCACAAGAAGCAGACCGGCGGATCCGGCCAGTTCGCGCGGGTGCAGGTCACCTTCGAGCCGCTGACCGACACCGAGGGCGGCGAGCTCTACGAGTTCGTCAACGCCGTCACCGGTGGCCGCGTGCCCAAGGAGTACATCCCCTCGGTCGACGCGGGCATCCAGGACGCGATGCAGTACGGCGTGCTGGCCGGCTACCCACTCGTCGGGATCAAGGCGACGCTCGTCGACGGCGCCTACCACGATGTCGACTCGTCCGAGATGGCCTTCAAGATCGCCGGCTCGATGGTGCTGAAGGAGGCCGTCAAGAAGGCCAACCCGGTGCTGCTCGAGCCGATGATGGCCGTCGAGGTGCGCACGCCCGAGGACTACATGGGCGAGGTCATCGGCGACATCAACTCCCGCCGCGGCCAGATCCACGGCATGGAGGACATCAGCGGCGCCAAGGTCGTCAAGGCCGTCGTCCCGCTGTCCGAGATGTTCGGCTACGTCGGCGACCTGCGCTCCAAGACGCAGGGCCGCGCCAGCTTCTCGATGGAGTTCGACTCCTACAACGAGGTTCCCAAGGCGGTCGCCGAGGAGATCATCAAGAAGACCCGCGGCGAGTGACCGCGGCAATCCCGTAGGCTCTGCTGCGGGATCCAACTGAAATCCACCCCACAAGCGCCACGTCCTGCCCTGGTCGTACGGCGTCAGAACACAGTCCTAGGAGGACACCACAGTGGCGAAGGCAAAGTTCGAGCGGACCAAGCCGCACGTCAACATCGGCACGATCGGTCACATCGACCACGGCAAGACGACGCTGACGGCTGCGATCTCCAAGGTCCTGCACGACAAGTACCCCGAGCTGAACCCGCAGTTCGCGTTCGAGGACATCGACAAGGCTCCCGAGGAGCGCCAGCGCGGTATCACCATCTCGATCGCGCACATCGAGTACCAGACGGAGAAGCGCCACTACGCTCACGTCGACTGCCCGGGTCACGCCGACTACGTCAAGAACATGATCACCGGTGCCGCCCAGATGGACGGGGCGATCCTCGTGGTGGCGGCCACCGACGGCCCGATGCCGCAGACCAAGGAGCACGTCCTGCTCGCCCGTCAGGTCGGCGTCCCCTACATCGTCGTGGCCCTCAACAAGGCCGACATGGTCGACGACGAGGAGATCATGGAGCTCGTCGAGATGGAGGTCCGCGAGCTCCTGTCGACCTACGAGTTCCCCGGCGACGACGTCCCGGTCGTCAAGGTCTCGGCGCTCAAGGCGCTCGAGGGCGACCCCGAGTGGGGCAAGACGGTCCTCGAGCTGATGGACGCCGTCGACGAGTACATCCCCGAGCCCGAGCGCGACATCGACAAGCCCTTCCTCATGCCGGTCGAGGACGTCTTCACGATCACCGGTCGTGGCACCGTCGTGACCGGCCGCATCGAGCGCGGTGTCCTCAAGGTCAACGAGGAGGTCGAGATCGTCGGCATCCACACCGGCCCGCCGGCCAAGACCACCGTCACCGGCGTCGAGATGTTCCGCAAGCTGCTCGACGAGGGTCGCGCGGGCGAGAACGTCGGCCTGCTGCTGCGCGGCACCAAGCGTGAGGACGTCGAGCGCGGCCAGGTCGTCGTCAAGCCCGGCTCGATCACCCCGCACACGGAGTTCGAGGGTCAGGTCTACATCCTGTCCAAGGACGAGGGCGGCCGGCACACGCCGTTCTACGACAACTACCGTCCGCAGTTCTACTTCCGCACCACCGACGTCACGGGCGTCGTCCACCTGCCCGAGGGCACCGAGATGGTCATGCCCGGCGACAACACCGACATGAAGGTCGAGCTGATCCAGCCGATCGCCATGGAGGAGGGCCTGAAGTTCGCCATCCGCGAGGGTGGCCGCACCGTCGGTGCCGGTCGCGTCACCAAGATCCTCAAGTGATCTGACGCCGGCTCCGGAGGGCCCGGACCGCTTCGGCGGTCCGGGCCCTCCTGCGTGCTCAGGGCTGCAGGATCGACGACGCCCGGCCCGCGACGGTGATGGTGGCGACGGTGATCGGGTCGAGGACGAGCTGCACGTGGACCGCTCCGGCCTCGGCCATGGCGTGCAGGTGCTCGGCGATCGCGCCGGGATCACCCGCAACCGGTTCCACCGTCGCCGCATGGTGGGAGTCACCCATCACCCGCCCGCGACCGCCGGCCAGCCGCACGTAGACGGCGGCGGTCGCCCCCACCTCGCCGGGACGGCGTCCCGAGGCGACCGCCGCAGCATCGACCCGCTCCTTGAGCCGGGCGAACTCGGTGGGGGAGTTGGCGTAGTCGCTCCACCAGGTGTTCCAGAGATCGACGTGCGGCAGGCCGATGCGCATCATCCGCGGCCCGGTCGAGCCGAGCATGAGCGGGGGGCCGCCCGGCCGGGTCGGGCCCGGGTCGAGGATGCACTCGGCGGCGTCGTAGAACCTGCCGTGGTGGTCGATCCGGCCGGTGCGCAGCAGCGTCCTGATGATTGTGAACGCCTCCTCGAACCTCGAGGTCCTCCGGTCGAAGGGGAAGCCGTAGGCGGCGTACTCACGCTCGTTCCAACCGGCGCCGAGGCCGAGGACCAGCCGTCCACCGGAGATGCCGTCGACCGTCGCGGCCAGCTTCGCGAGCATCGCCGGGGCGTGGAAGCTCGTCGACGCGACCAACGGTCCGAGCTCGACCCGTGAGGTCACGGCGGCGATCGCGGCCAGGGAGGTCCACACCTCCCACGGACCCCGGGCCACGCCACCCGGCAGGTCGTAGAGCAGGTGGTCGCCGAGCCAGACCGAGTCGAGCCCGACGTCCTCGGCGGCTCGTGCCATGGCCAGCAGCTCGGGCCACTCGACCCGGCGCTCGACCTCGGGTAGCTGGACGCCGACGCGCAGTGGCTTGCCCATGCCCTCATCCTGCTACCCCGCGCGACGGCCAGTCACCGAACCTCCGCGGTGAGCGGCATACCGAACAGCTCGTGCGTCGGGAAGTGGCTCGCGGCCACCGGTAAGGTCGGTCCTCGTGGTCCACTCCTTCGACATCGAGACCGAGGCGCAGGGGCTCGTCGAGTTCGTCGACGCCTCCCCGACGCCGTTCCACGCGTGCGAGCAGGTGGCGGCGCGGCTGCGACAGGCGGGCTTCACGCCGGTCGCCGAGACCGACCCCTTCCCCACCCGGCCCGGGGCGTACTTCCTCGTGCGCGGCGGCTCGCTCGTGGCCTGGGACAACAGTGGGGCGGACGCCGCCGGCGCCGGCCTCGCCGCGGGGTTCCGGGTGGTCGGGGCGCACACCGACAGCCCCAACCTGCGGATCAAGCCGCGACCGGACCACACCCGGGCCGGCTGGCAGCTGCTCGGGGTCGAGCCGTACGGCGGGTTGCTGCTCAACTCGTGGCTCGACCGCGACCTCGGGCTCGCCGGGCGAGTCGCGGTGCGCACGGCCGCCGGGCCGCAGAGCCGGCTCTTCCACGACCCGCGCTCGCTGCTGCGCGTGCCGCAGCTGGCCATCCATCTCGACCGCAGCGTCAACGACCGGCTCGAGCTGAACCGGCAGCTGCACCTGGAGCCGGTGTGGGGCCTCGGCCCGGCCCCCGCGGACTTCCGCGCCTACGTGGGGGAACAGGTCGGCGCCGAGCCGGCGGACGTCCTCGGCTGGGACGTCATGACCTACCCGACCGAGCCTTCGGCCCGGCTCGGCCGGCACGGCGAGCTGGTCGCGGCGCCGCGCCTGGACAACCTGGCCACGACGTATGCCGCCGTGCGCGCCCTGCTCGACGTGGCCGGCCGGGCCGGCCGGCAGGTGCCGGTCGTCGTCCTGTTCGACCACGAGGAGGTCGGCAGCATGTCCGAGCGGGGCGCCATGTCGACGGTGCTGCCGTCGGTCCTCGAACGGCTCGTGCTGGCCGGGGGCGGCAGCCGGGACGACTACTGGCGGGCGCTGGCCGCCACCGTCATCGCCTCCGGCGACATGGCCCACGCGACGCACCCGAACTACGTCGACCGGCACGAGCCGGAACACCAGATCGCCATGAACGGCGGACCGGTGCTCAAGATCAACACCAACCTGCGCTACGCGACCGACTCACGGGGCGAGGCGGCCTTCCGGCTGGCCTGTGAGCAGGCCGGGGTGCCGATGCAGACCTTCGTAGTGCGCAGTGACCTGCCGTGCGGTTCGACGGTGGGTCCGATGACCGCGGCCCTGACCGGAGCGACGACGGTCGACTTCGGCGCGCCGATGCTCTCGATGCACAGCGCCCGCGAGCTGTGCGGCGCGCAGGACCCGGCCGGGTACGCCGGGGCGCTCGCCGCCTTCCTGGCCCCCGCCGGCTGAGTGCGCCCTCCCCCCGCCTCTCATCGACAGTGCACGGTTCCCGATCGACAGTGCATCATTGCGGGTCGACAGTGCACGACTCCCGATCGACAGTGCATCATTTCGGGTCGACGGTGCACGACTCCGGATCGAGCGTGCACGACTGCGGATCGAGCGGGCGCTGCTTGGTTCGAGCGCCACGGACGCTGGGTCGGCTCGTTGTGGGTGACGACCCCTGGTCGGTGATCAGGATTGCTGCACTGTCGATAGGGGTTGGGGTTGGGGAGGGCGGACCCGGATTTGATCGTGTCTCGGGCAACTGGCACACTAGTCAGGTTGCTTGACGCGCGTCGCTGACCCATGTCGGTGGCGCCGCCCCTTGTAGAGCCTCCTGACGGGGACTCGCCCGGACTCCACGTGGAGGCCCAAGGGAAGCGCAGGCCAACCCGGTTCGGCCGGGCCATCCACACCGAGACGCGCTGCGGAATCCGCGTGTCTCATTACGAAGCGGGCGCGACACGCCCGACCTCGGGGGTCGGATGGCCAAGGGAACCGGTCGGACAGCACGGCGAGAGAGAGACGTAACTTCAGATGGCGGGACAGAAGATCCGCATCCGCTTGAAGTCGTATGACCACGAGGTCATCGACAACTCGGCGCGCAAGATCGTCGACACGGTGACCCGTGCGGGGGCGACCGTGGTCGGGCCGGTGCCACTGCCGACGGAGAAGAACGTCTTCGTCGTCATCCGGTCACCACACAAGTACAAGGACAGCCGCGAGCACTTCGAGATGCGCACCCACAAGCGCCTCATCGACATCATCGACCCGACGCCCAAGGCCGTCGACTCGCTGATGCGCCTCGACCTGCCGGCGGACGTCAACATCGAGATCAAGCTCTGAGCTCGGGGTGACCACAGTGACTGCCAACACCGACAAGACCGTCAAGGGCGTGCTCGGCGAGAAGCTCGGCATGACCCAGGTGTGGGACGCCGACAACCGGCTCGTCCCCGTGACCGTCGTCAAGGCCGGCCCCTGCGTCGTGACGCAGGTGCGTGCCGCCGAGACCGACGGCTACTCCGCCGTGCAGATCGCCTTCGGGGCCATCGACCCCCGCAAGGTCAACAAGCCGATGACCGGCCACTTCGAGCGGGCCGGGGTCACGCCGCGGCGCCACCTGGTCGAGCTGCGCACCGCCGACGCCGGCGAGTACCAGCTCGGCCAGGAGATCACCGCGGCGGTGTTCGAGGCCGGTCAGCGGGTCGACGCGACCGGCACTACCAAGGGCAAGGGCTTCGCAGGGGTGATGAAGCGCCATGGCTTCGCCGGCGTCTCCTCCTCGCACGGCGCGCACCGCAACCACCGCAAGCCCGGCTCGATCGGCGGCTGCGCGACGCCCGGCCGGGTCTTCAAGGGGATGCGCATGGCGGGCCGGATGGGCGGCGTGCGCCAGACGACCCAGAACCTGCAGATCCACGCCGTCGACGCCGAGAAGGGGCTGCTGCTGATCAAGGGCGCCGTCCCCGGCCCGCGCGGCGGCATCGTCCTGATCCGTACGGCCGCGAAGGGGGCCTGACCATGACGACCGACCTTCCCGCCGAGATCTTCGACGTGCAGACCAACGTCCCGCTGATCCACCAGGTCGTGGTGGCCCAGCTCGCCGCCGCCCGCTCGGGTACCCACTCGACGAAGACCCGTGGCGAGGTCCGTGGCGGTGGCCGTAAGCCGTACCGCCAGAAGGGGACCGGCCGGGCCCGGCAGGGCTCCGTCCGCGCGCCGCAGTTCGCCGGCGGCGGCGTCGTCCACGGCGCGGTGCCGCGCGACTACTCGCAGCGCACCCCGAAGAAGATGAAGACCGCCGCGCTGCGCGGGGCCCTGTCCGACCGGGCCCGCTACGGCCGCATCCACGTCGTCGACGCGATCGTGACGGACGACACGCCCTCGACGAAGCAGGCCAGGACGCTGCTGGCCGGGCTGACCGAACGCCGCAACCTGTTGGTCGTGCTCGCGCGCGGCGACGAGGTGGCGTTCAAGTCGGTCCGCAACCTGCCCGGTGTCCACGTCCTCGTCGCCGACCAGCTCAACACCTACGACGTGCTCTGCGCCGACGACGTCGTGTTCACCCGGGCCGCCCTCGACGCGTTCGTCGCGGGACCGGTCCGGGCCGACGCCAGGTCCGCGGCCAAGGCCCCGAGCGCCCCCGCGGGCGAGGAGGAATCGAAGTGAGCATCCACGAGAAGAACCCCCGCGACATCCTCATCGCCCCGGTCGTCTCGGAGAAGTCCTACGGGCTGCTCGACCAGGGCAAGTACACGTTCGTCGTCGACCGCCGGGCGAACAAGACCGAGATCAAGATCGCCATCGAGCAGATCTTCGGCGTCAAGGTCGACAAGGTCCACACCATGAACCGTCAGGGCAAGGCCCGCCGCACCCGGTTCGGTATCGGCAAGCGCAAGGACACCAAGCGCGCGATCGTCTCCCTCCGCGAGGGCTCGATCGACATCTTCGGGGCCGGCGCCTGAGAGCCACGAGAGAGCTGAGGCCAGAACATCATGGGAATCCGTAAGTACAAGCCGACCACGCCGGGCCGTCGTGGCGCGTCGGTCGCCGACTTCGTGGAGATCACGCGCACCACGCCGGAGAAGTCGCTCGTCCGACCGCTGACCAAGACCGGTGGGCGCAACAACGCCGGCCGGATCACCACCCGGCACATCGGGGGTGGACACAAGCGGGCCTACCGGGTCATCGACTTCCGTCGCCACGACAAGGACGGCGTGCCGGCCAAGGTCGCGCACATCGAGTACGACCCGAACCGCACGGCGCGCATCGCCCTGGTCCAGTACGCGGACGGCGAGAAGCGCTACATCCTCGCGCCCAACCGGCTCAAGCAGGGCGACCCGATCGAGAACGGCCCGTCGGCCGACATCAAGCCGGGCAACTCGCTGCCGATGCGCAACATCCCGGTCGGGACGGTCATCCACGCGATCGAGCTCAAGCCGGGCGGCGGCGCCAAGATCGCCCGTTCCGCCGGCGCCCGGGTCCAGCTCGTCGCCAAGGACGGGCCCTACGCCCAGCTGCGCATGCCGTCCGGTGAGATCCGCAACGTCGACGCTCGCTGCCGCGCCACGGTGGGCGAGGTAGGCAATGCCGAGCAGAGCAACATCAACTGGGGCAAGGCCGGTCGGATGCGGTGGAAGGGCAAGCGCCCGACCGTCCGCGGGGTCGTCATGAACCCGGTCGACCACCCGCACGGTGGTGGTGAGGGCCGCACCTCGGGTGGTCGTCACCCGGTCAGCCCGTGGGGCCAGCCGGAGGGCCGGACCCGCAAGGGACACAAGGAAAGCGACAAGCTCATCGTGCGTCGCCGTCGGACCGGCAAGAAGCGCTGATAGGAGCCGCACATGCCTCGTAGCCTGAAGAAGGGCCCCTTCATCGACGACCACCTGCAGAAGAAGGTGGACGCCCAGAACGAAGCGGGCACGAAGAACGTCATCAAGACCTGGTCGCGCCGTTCGGTCATCAGCCCGGACATGCTCGGCCACACCTTCGCCGTCCACGACGGACGCAAGCACGTGCCGGTGTTCGTCACCGAGTCGATGGTCGGCCACAAGCTGGGCGAGTTCGCCCCGACCCGGACCTTCCGGGGTCACGTCAAGGACGACAAGAAGGGACGTCGGCGCTGATGGCCGCCAGCACCTCCAGGGAAGAAGTCATGCAGGCCAGGGCCTTGGCACGCCACGTCCGCGTCTCGCCGATGAAGGCCCGCCGGGTCGTCGACCTGATCCGCGGCAAGCGGGCGACGGAGGCAATCACGGTCCTGACGTTCGCGCCGCAGGCGGCGTCCGAACCGGTCCGCAAGGTGGTCGAGAGCGCCATCGCCAACGCCCGTGTCCGGGCCGACCGCGAGTCGGTCGCGTTCGACGAGCGCAACCTGGTCATCGCCGAGGCGTTCGTCGACGAGGGCCCCACGATGAAGCGCTTCCGGCCGCGGGCCCAGGGTCGCGCCGGCCGGATCAACAAGCGCACGAGCCACATCACGGTCGTGGTCGCCGAGAACAACAAGAACAACGGGAAGGGAGGCCGCTGAGCATGGGCCAGAAGGTCAACCCGAACGGATTCCGGCTCGGCATCACGACGGAGCACCGCAGCCGCTGGTTCGCCGACTCCACCAAGGACGGGCAGCGCTACCGCGACTTCGTCAAGGAGGACGTCGCCATCCGCCGGCTCATGGAGACCGGCATGGAGCGCGCCGGCATCGCCAAGGTCGAGATCGAGCGCACCCGGGACCGCGTGCGGGTGGACATCCACACCGCCCGGCCGGGCATCGTCATCGGCCGTCGCGGTGCCGAGGCCGACCGGATCCGCGGCGAGCTCGAGAAGCTGACCGGCAAGCAGGTCCAGCTGAACATCCTCGAGGTCAAGAACCCCGAGGTCGACGCCCAGCTCGTCGCCCAGGGCATCGCCGAGCAGCTCTCCGCTCGCGTCTCCTTCCGCCGGGCGATGCGCAAGGGCATGCAGTCCGCCCAGCGTGCCGGCGCGAAGGGCATCCGCGTGCAGGTCTCCGGCCGGCTCAACGGCGCCGAGATGAGCCGCACCGAGTTCTACCGCGAGGGCCGGGTCCCGCTGCACACGCTGCGCGCCAACATCGACTACGGCTTCTACGAGGCCCGCACGACGTTCGGCCGCATCGGGGTCAAGGTGTGGATCTACAAGGGCGACCTGACCGCCAAGGAGCTGGCTGCCCAGCAGGCCGCCGCCCCGCGCCCGTCGCGTGGGCCGCGGCGCGACGGGGACCGCCCGAACCGCGCCCGTCGTGGTGACCGCACCGAGGCCGCTGCTCCGCAGGAGCCGGTGGCCACCGAGTCCACGGCCGCCGCCGAGGCCCCGGCCCCGGCCGCCACCGAGAATGAGCAGGCCTGACCATGTTGATCCCCCGTCGAGTCAAGCACCGCAAGCAGCACCACCCGGGTCGCTCGGGCGCTGCCAAGGGCGGCACGAAGATCGCCTTCGGCGACTACGGCATCCAGGCTCTCGAGCCGGCGTACGTGACCAACCGACAGATCGAGTCGGCGCGTATCGCGATGACCCGCTACATCAAGCGTGGCGGAAAGGTCTGGATCAACATCTACCCGGACCGGCCGCTGACCAAGAAGCCCGCCGAGACCCGGATGGGCTCGGGCAAGGGCTCGCCCGAGTGGTGGATCGCCAACGTCAAGCCGGGCCGGGTCATGTTCGAGCTCGCCGGCGTCTCCGAGCCCGTCGCCCGCGAGGCGCTGCGCCTCGCGATGCACAAGCTCCCGATGAAGTGCCGCTTCGTGGCGCGTGAGGGTGGTGACAACTGATGGCTGTCGGTACCAAGGACCTGATGCCCGAGCAGCTGCGTGGTCTGGACGACACGCGTCTCGCCGACGAGCTGAAGAAGGCGAAGGAGGAGCTGTTCAACCTCCGGTTCCAGTCGGCGACCGGGCAGCTGGACAACCACGGCCGGCTCCGCGCGGTCAAGAAGGACATCGCCCGGATCTACACCGAGATGCGCGAGCGCGAGCTCGGCATCGGGTCGGCCCCCGAGCCGACTCCCGCCGCGGCGGAGCAGACCGGCCGGAGGGCCCGCAGGGCCGCGAAGAAGAGCAAGGCTGCGGCTGTCGCGGACACGACGGCTGACGACGCCGCGCAGGCGGCGCCGCGAGACGCCGACGAGCAGGCGAAGGAGGCCCAGGAATGAGCGAGCAGGACACCACGCCGGCGCCCGACGCACCGAGCAGCACCAGCAGCACCACGTCCGCGGCGCGCAACGACCGCAAGACCCGTCAGGGTTACGTGGTCAGCGACAAGATGGACAAGACGGTCGTGGTCGAGGTCGAGGACCGCGTCAAGCACGCGCTGTACGGCAAGGTCATGCGTCGCAGCAGCAAGGTCAAGGCCCACGACGAGCGCAACGAGGCCGGCATCGGCGACCGCGTGCTCATCATGGAGACCCGCCCCATCTCCGCGACGAAGCGCTGGCGCCTCGTCGAGATCCTCGAGAAGGCCAAGTAGTCGGGGGTTCGGCCCTGGCGGGCCTGCCCCCCGACCACCCCCCAACAACCCGCGTGGCTGGCGTTGCGAGGTGAGCGGCATACGGCGTCCGTATGCCGTTCAGCCCGGATCGCAGGTCACGTGCCCATCCAGTTCGGCGAGGCTTCCGCCGAAAGAAGTCGCGCAGAGCGCGAGTTCTTCCGGCGGGAGAACCGGCACGACGACAGGAGTAGACAGTGATTCAGCAGGAGTCGCGACTGCGTGTCGCCGACAACACGGGTGCCAAGGAGCTGCTGTGCATCCGGGTGCTCGGCGGCTCGGGTCGTCGCTATGCCGGCATCGGCGACACGATCGTCGCCACGGTCAAGGACGCGATACCGGGCGGCAACGTCAAGAAGGGCGACGTGGTCAAGGCCGTCATCGTGCGGACCGTCAAGGAGCGTCGTCGCGCCGACGGGTCGTACATCAAGTTCGACGAGAACGCCGCGGTCATCCTCAAGGGTGACGGGGACCCCCGCGGGACCCGCATCTTCGGGCCGGTGGGCCGCGAGCTGCGCGAGAAGAAGTTCATGAAGATCATCTCGCTCGCTCCGGAGGTGCTGTGAGCATGAGCAAGTCGATGAAGATCAAGAAGGGCGACCTCGTCCAGGTCATCTCGGGTCGCAGCCAGAAGAACGGCGGCGACCGGGGCAAGCAGGGCAAGGTCATCGCGGTGTTCCCGCAACAGGGCCGGGTGCTCGTCGAGGGGATCAACCGGGTCACCAAGCACGTCAAGGCCGGGGCCACCGCGCGTGGCACGCGTACCGGCGGGCTGACCCACACCGAGGCGCCGATCCACGTCAGCAACGTGATGATCGTCGACCCCGAGAGCAAGAAGCCCACCCGGATCAAGACCCGCGTCGAGACCGTGGAACGGGGCGGCCGCCAGAAGGCCTCCCGCGTCCGGGTCGCCGTCGCGTCGGACAAGGACCTGTGAGATGTCAACCACACAGACTGAGGTGCTCGCGGTGAAGCCGCGTCTCAAGCAGCGCTACCAGGACGAGATCAAGCCCGCCCTGCGGGGCCAGTTCGGCTACGGCAACGTCATGCAGATCCCGGGCGTGGTCAAGATCGTGGTCAACATGGGGGTCGGTGACGCCGCCCGCGACAGCAAGCTGATCGAGGGTGCGGTGCGCGACCTGGCCGCGATCACCGGGCAGAAGCCGACCGTGACCAAGGCGCGCAAGTCGATCGCCCAGTTCAAGCTGCGTGAGGGCATGCCGATCGGTGCCCACACGACGCTGCGCGGCGACCGGATGTGGGAGTTCCTCGACCGCCTCGTGACGATCGCGCTCCCGCGCATCCGCGACTTCCGCGGCCTCTCGCCGAAGCAGTTCGACGGCCGTGGCAACTACACCTTCGGCCTCACCGAGCAGTCGATGTTCCACGAGATCGACCAGGACAAGATCGACCGCGTGCGCGGCATGGACATCACCGTGGTCACCACGGCGACCAACGACGACGAGGGACGCGCGCTGCTCAAGGCGCTCGGCTTCCCGTTCAAGGAGAACTGACATGGCCAAGACCGCCCTGGTCAACAAGGCGAACAAGAAGCCCAAGTTCAAGGTGCGCGCCTACAGCCGCTGCCAGCGCTGCGGCCGGCCCCACTCGGTCTACCGCAAGTTCGGCCTCTGCCGGATCTGCCTGCGCGAGCTGGCCCACCGCGGCGAGCTGCCGGGCGTGACCAAGAGCTCCTGGTAATACAACTCACCCACATCACAGACCTCTGACACCGCAGGTCGACCGGGCCCGAGCCCGGCCGAAACCCCGGTGAGGAAGGGCGGAGAAGCCCACATGACAATGACTGACCCGATTGCGGACATGCTGACCCGCGTGCGCAACGCCAACTCGGCGTACCACGACGCGGTCTCCATGCCGTACTCGAAGCTGAAGAAGAACATCGCGGAGATCCTCCAGTCGGAGGGTTACATCGCCGGCTGGAAGGTCGAGCCGGGCGAGGTCGGCCAGACCCTGACGATCGACCTCAAGTACGGCCCCAACCGCGAGCGCTCCATCGCCGGCGTCCGACGGGTCAGCAAGCCCGGCCTGCGCGTCTATGCGAAGTCGACCAACCTGCCGCGGGTGCTCGGCGGCCTGGGCGTCGCGATCATCTCCACGTCGGGCGGGCTGCTGACCGACCGGCAGGCACACGAGAAGGGCGTGGGTGGGGAAGTCCTCGCCTACGTCTGGTGAGGAGGGGCTGACATGTCGCGAATCGGACGACTTCCGGTCACCATCCCGGCGGGGGTGGATGTCACCCTCGCCGGCCAGGACGTCACCGTGAAGGGCCCCAAGGGCCAGCTCGCGCTGACCGTCCCCGAGCCGATCACCGTCGAACAGGCCGACGGGACGCTGGAGGTCAAGCGCCCCAACGACGAGCGGGACTCCCGCTCGCTGCACGGCCTGACCCGCTCGCTGATCAACAACATGGTCCTGGGCGTGACCGAGGGCTACGTGAAGAAGATGGAGATCTACGGCACCGGGTACCGCGTCGCGGCCAAGGGAGCAACCCTCGAGTTCTCGCTCGGTTACTCGCACCCCGTGGTCGTCGAGGCCCCCGAGGGGATCAGCTTCGTCGTCGAGACCCCGACCCGCTTCTCGGTGCAGGGCATCGACAAGCAGCTGGTCGGCGAGGTCGCCGCCAACATCCGCAAGCTGCGCAAGCCGGACCCGTACAAGGGCAAGGGTGTTCGCTACGCGGGCGAGCAGATCCGTCGCAAGGTTGGAAAGGCCGGTAAGTAAGCCATGGCAATGATCGTCAAGCGCGGCAAGAGCAAGGCCGCCGCCCGGATCCGTCGCCAGCAGCGCGGCCGCAAGAAGGTCACCGGCACCGCGGGGCGGCCCCGGCTGGTCGTGTCCCGCTCGAGCCGCCACATGTTCGTGCAGGTCGTCGACGACACCGTCGGCCGCACGGTCGCCTCGGCGTCCACGATGGAGCCGGACCTGCGGGCCATGGACGGCGACAAGACGGCCAGGGCCAGGAAGGTCGGCGAGCTGGTCGCGGCGCGCGCCAAGGAGGCCGGGATCGAGTCCGTCGTGTTCGACCGAGCCGGCAACAAGTACCACGGTCGGGTCGCCGCGATCGCCGAGGGCGCCCGCCAAGGTGGGTTGTCGTTGTGAGTGACAGCGCGACCAAGCACATCGTTTTCGTCGAGATGAGGAACAACTGATGCCCGGACAGCAGCGTCGAGGCGCGGGCCCCGCAGGTGAGCGCAGCGAGCGCGGCGAGCGTCAGGACCGCCGCGGCGGCCGTGACCACCGCGACGGTCGTGACGCCGAGAAGAACCAGTACGTCGAACGCGTCGTGACGATCAACCGCGTGGCCAAGGTCGTCAAGGGTGGTCGGCGCTTCAGCTTCACCGCCCTGGTGGTGGTGGGCGACGGCGACGGCACCGTCGGCATCGGATACGGCAAGGCCAAGGAGGTCCCGGCCGCGATCGCCAAGGGCGTCGAGGAGGCCAAGAAGGGCTTCTTCCGCGTCCCGCGGATCCAGGGCACCATCCCGCACCCCGTCCAGGGCGAGGCGGCTGCCGGCGTCGTCATGCTCCGCCCGGCCGCCCCCGGCACCGGTGTCATCGCCGGCGGCCCGGTGCGTGCGGTCCTGGAGTGCGCCGGCATCCACGACGTCCTGTCCAAGTCGCTCGGGTCCGACAACGCCATCAACATCGTGCACGCGACCGCTCAGGCGCTGCGCGATCTCGAGCGTCCCGAGTCCGTCGCCGCCCGCCGGGGCAAGTCGCTCGAGGAGGTCGCCCCGGCCGCCATGCTGAGGGCCCGCGCGGCCGGGATCGCGGACGCGAAGTCGGCCGCGGCCGAGAAGGCAGGTGCCTGATGTCACGCCTGAAGGTGACCCAGACCCGTTCCGAGATCGGTGGCAAGCAGAACCAGCGTGAGACGCTGCGCAGCCTCGGTCTGAAGCACATTGGCGACGTCGTCGTCAAGGAGGACCGTCCCGAGATCCGTGGGATGGTCAGGACGGTGACCCACCTGGTCACCGTCGAGGAGGTTGACTGACATGGCCGACAAGACCGAGGGCAGCACGCTCAAGGTGCACCACCTGCGCCCCGCGCCCGGCGCTCGGACGGCGCGGACCCGGGTGGGCCGCGGAGAGGGCTCCAAGGGCAAGACCGCGGGCCGGGGCACCAAGGGCACGAAGGCGCGCTACCAGGTCCCGCACCGCTTCGAGGGCGGGTCGATGCCGATCCACATGCGCCTGCCGAAGCTGCGCGGCTTCAAGAACCCGTTCCGGACCGTGTACCAGGTGGTCAACCTGGACCGCCTCCAGACGCTCTTCCCGGAGGGCGGCCAGGTGACCGTGGCCGACCTCGTCGAACGGGGGGCCGTCCGTGACGGCTACCCGGTCAAGGTGCTCGGCACCGGCGAGGTGTCGGTGCGGCTCGACGTGCGGGTCGAGAAGTTCTCCGCGTCCGCCAAGGAGAAGATCGAGGCCGCCGGCGGTTCGGCCACCTCGACCACCGACTCCGAGTGACCCCCGGTTCGGCGCAGCGCCGCCCGCCCCGGGTGCCTTCAGGCGGTCCGACTTCAGGTCGGTCTGCGAGAAGCCGCCCGGGGCGGCGGTGTTTCTGAGTTACCCTTCACCGGATTGCATGACCATGCCGCGTCACCTCGCGGCCCTTCAGGAGGACCAGTGCTTGCCGCTTTCGTTCGCGCGTTCCGTACCCCGGACCTGCGCAAGAAGCTGCTGTTCACCCTGGGCATCATCGCGTTGTTCCGCTTCGGGTCGCACCTGCCCACCCCGGGGGTGAGCTACCCGTTGGTGCAGGCCTGTCTGGCGCAGAGCCAGGCGCTCGGCAGCGACCAAGCCAGCTTCCTCAGCCTGGCCAACCTCTTCAGCGGCGGCGCGATGCTGCAGCTGTCGGTGTTCGCGCTCGGCATCATGCCGTACATCACCGCGAGCATCATCGTGCAGCTGCTCACGGTGGTCATCCCTCGCTTCGAGGAGCTGAAGAAGGAGGGGCAGGCCGGCCAGACGAAGATGACGCAGTACACGCGCTACCTCACGATCGGCCTGGCGATCCTGCAGTCGGCGACCCTGGTCACCTTCGCCCGCAACCCGTCGGCGCTCTTCGGCCCCGGCTGCGACAACATCCTGGTCGACCAGTCGATGATCACCATCGTCATCATGGTCCTGACGATGACGGCGGGCACCGGCCTGATCATGTGGCTCGGCGAGCTGATCACCGACCGCGGCGTCGGCAACGGGATGTCGCTGCTGATCTTCATCTCCATCGCGGCAGGCTTCCCGGGTGCGCTGTGGCAGATCAAGGAGAACAAGGGCTGGGGCACCTTCCTCGGGATCTGCCTGATGGGCCTGTTCATCCTCGCCGCGGTCGTGTACGTCGAGCAGTCGATGCGCCGGGTCCCGGTGCAGTACGCCAAGCGGATGGTGGGGCGCCGGATGTACGGCGGCACCTCGACCTACATCCCGCTGAAGGTCAACATGGCCAACGTCATCCCGGTCATCTTCGCCTCGTCGCTGCTGGCGCTGCCGATGATGGTCGCGCAGTTCCAGCAGGACCCGTCGGGCGGGCCGGCGTGGGCGCAGTGGATCAACAACACCTTCGCCCGGGGCGACCACCCGGTCTACATGATCACCTACACCGCGCTGATCATCTTCTTCACCTTCTTCTATGTCTCGATCACGTTCAACCCCACCGAGGTCGCCGACAACATGAAGAAGTACGGCGGCTTCATCCCGGGCATCCGGGCCGGGCGGCCCACGGCCGAGTACCTCCAGTACGTGATCACCCGGATCACCGTGCCCGGTGCCATCTACCTGGCGGTCGTCTCCCTCATCCCGGTGATCGCCTTCGTCATGGTCGAGGCCAACCAGGCCAACTTCCCGTTCGGGGGCACGTCGATCATCATCCTCGTCGGCGTCGGGCTCGAGACGGTCAAGCAGATCGAGGCGCAGCTGGAGCAGCGCCACTACGAAGGGTTCCTCAGGTAATGCGACTGATCATTCTCGGCCCCCCCGGGGCCGGCAAGGGCACCCAAGCGGCGCGCATCGCGCAGCGCCTCGGCATCCCGGCCATCTCCACCGGGGACATCTTCCGGGCCAACATCAGGCAACAGACCCCACTGGGGGAGCGGGTCGAACAGATCCTCTCCTCGGGCGGGTACGTGCCCGACGAGGTGACCAACGACATCGTCGAGGACCGCCTGGGCTGGCCGGACGCGGGCGACGGGTTCCTGCTGGACGGCTACCCGCGCACCGCGGGACAGGTGCAGGCCCTCGACACGATGCTCGAGCGGCACGGCCGTGGCCTCGACGCCGTGCTCGAGCTGACGGTGGACGAGGACGCCGTGGTGGCCCGGCTGCTGCGCCGTGCCGCCATCGAGGGACGGGCCGACGACACGGAAGAGGTCATCCGGGAGCGGCAGGCGATCTACCGCAAGGAGACCGCGCCGCTCGCGCAGCACTACGCGGATGCCGGGCTGCTCGTGCAGGTCGACGGGATGGGCGAGGTCGACGCGGTGACCGACCGCGTCCTCGCCGCGCTGCACCGGACGAGCTAGCGGGACCGTCCCATGTTCGGACGGCGCAAGCTGCGCGGTCGCACCGACGAGCAGGTCCTGCTGATGCGCGAGGCCGGACTGTTGACCGGGCGCACCCTGGAGCTGCTCCGAGAGCACGTCCGGCCGGGCGTGAGCACGCTCGAGCTCGACCGGATCGCAGAGGAGTTCATCCGCGACCACGGGGGCGTGCCGAACTTCCAGCTCGTGCCGGGCTATTCCCACACGCTGTGCACTAGCGTCAACGAGCAGGTGGTGCACGGCATCCCGCGCAGCACGTGCGTGCTGCGCGAGGGCGACCTGCTCTCGATCGACTGCGGCGCCGAGGTCGACGGCTGGAACGGCGACTCGGCCATCTCCGTGGTAGTCGGTGGACTCACGGCGGCCCGCCCGGCCGACCTGGACCTCCTCGCGGCCACCGAGGCGAGCCTCTACGACGGCATCGCCGCCATGCGGGTCGGTGGTCGGCTCTACGACATCGGCGACGCGATCGAGGCGAGCATCGCGGCCGCACAGCACCGCGACAGCCGCACGTACGGCGTCATCGACGAGTACGTCGGCCACGGCATCGGCGAGAAGATGCACCTGGACCCGCAGATCCCGAACTACGCGGTCGGCGAGACCGGGCCCCGGCTCGTCTCCGGGTTCACCGGGGCCATCGAGCCGATGATCACGCTCGGCGGGAGCGCGACCACCGTGCTCGCCGACGACTGGACCGTGGTGACCAGCGACGGGTCCCGCGCCTGCCACGTCGAGCACACCGTCGTCGTGCGCGACGCGGGCCTGTGGGTTCTGACCGCGCTCGACGGGGGGCAG
>NZ_JBDIAQ010000019.1:0-37370 GCF_039812505.1 Intrasporangium sp.
CAAGGGTGGTCGCGACACTACTGTGGGAGGCATGAAGGTGGGCATCCCGCGCGAGGTCAAGGACAACGAGTTCCGGGTGGCGATCACCCCGGCGGGGGTGACCGAGCTGGTGGCCCACGGTCACGAGGTCGTGCTCGAGCAGGGCGCCGGGGCCGGCTCGGCGATCACCGACGACGACTACCGGGCCGCCGGGGCCGTGCTCGTCCCGCGAGCCGACCAGGTCTGGGACTCGGCCGAGCTGCTGCTCAAGGTCAAGGAGCCGGTGCCCGACGAGTACGGCTACCTGCACGAGGGGCAGACCGTCTTCACCTACCTGCACCTCGCGGCCAACCGCACCCTGACCGAGGAGCTGATGCGCCGCCGGGTCACCGCCATCGGCTACGAGACGGTCGAGCTGCCCGACGGGACGCTCCCGCTGCTCGCCCCGATGTCCGAGGTGGCCGGGCGGCTGGCCCCACAGGTCGGGGCCGAGGCGCTGCTGCGCGCCAACGGCGGCCGCGGCATCCTGCTCGGCGGGGTGTCCGGCGTGTACGCCGCCAAGGTCGTCGTCATCGGTGCCGGCGTCGCGGGCATGAACGCCGCGGCCATCGCGCTCGGGATGCAGGCGGAGGTGCTCCTGCTCGACAAGGACGTGGCCAAGCTGCGCCACGCCGACTTCGTCTACCAGGGCCACTGTCAGACCGTCACCTCCAACGCCTACGAGATCGACAACGCCATCGCCGACGCCGACCTGGTCATCGGTGCCGTCCTCGTCCCCGGCGCCCGCACCCCCCGGCTCGTCAGCAACGCGCAGGTCGCCCGGATGCGTCCCGGCTCGGTGCTGGTGGACATCGCGATCGACCAGGGCGGGTGCTTCGAGGACTCCCACCCGACGACCCACACCGACCCCACCTTCCGGGTGCACGACTCGATCTTCTACTGCGTCGCCAACATGCCCGGCGCCGTACCGAACACGAGCACCTACGCGCTGACCAACGTCACGCTGCCGTATGCCGTCGCGCTCGCCGAGCACGGCTGGCGCGACGCCCTGCGCGCCGACCCCAGCCTCGCGCTCGGCCTGAACACCCACGGCGGTGGCGTCGTCTTCGACGGGGTCGCGGCGGCCCACGACCTGACCGCGACCCCGCTTGTCGAGGTGCTGTCCTGACCCCGACCGGACCACCGCCGGCCACTTCGCTCGAACAGGCCGTCAGGGCCTTCCTGGACCACGTCCGGGTCGAGCGCGGGGCAGCGGCCAACACGCTCGTGGCGTACCGTCGCGACCTCGGGCGCTACGGCGCCTTCCTCGCGGCCAGGGGCGTGACCGAGCCGGGGGCCGTACGGGAGGCCGACGTCACCGACTTCCTCGCCGACCTGCGGCTGGGCGGCCCGGACCGGCCGCCCCTGGCGGTCTCGTCCGCGGCGCGCACCCTCGTCGCCGTCCGTGGCCTGCACCGGTTCCTCGCCCTCGAAGGGGTCACCGGCGCCGACCCGGCCGCCCAGGTCGCACCACCGAGTCCGCCGTCCCGCCTGCCGAAGGCGATCCCCGTGGAGGCCGTCGAGCGCCTCCTGTCGGCAGCCTCCGTCGGCGACCCGCCGCTGTCCCTGCGTGACCGGGCGCTGCTCGAGCTGCTCTACGGCGCCGGGGCGCGCATCAGCGAGGCCGTCGGCCTGGACGTGGACGACCTCGACCTCGAGGGGCGTGCCGTCCGCCTGCTCGGCAAGGGGTCCAAGGAGCGGGTGGTGCCCATCGGCCGGTATGCCGCCGAGTCCCTGGGTGCCTACCTGACCCGGGCCCGCCCGGCCCTGGCGGCCGCGGGCCGGTCCGGTCCGGCGCTGTTCCTCGGCCGGCGCGGCGCCCGGCTCTCGCGCCAGTCGGCGTGGCTGGTGCTGCAGGCGGTGGCGGAGCGGGCGGGCCTGCGCGAGCACGTCTCGCCGCACACGCTGCGACACTCGTTCGCCACGCACCTGCTCGACGGGGGAGCGGACGTGCGCGTCGTGCAGGAGCTGCTCGGGCACGCGTCGGTCACCACCACGCAGCTCTACACGATGGTCTCGGTGCACCGGCTGCGCGAGGTCTACGCCGAGGCCCACCCACGGGCGCGCTGATATGGTCGGGCCTGATCAGCGTGACGCTGACCGGGCAGGACGGAGCGGAGTGGACACCAGGGTGAACGAGGAGACCCAGGCGGCGGCGCAGGCCGGCCCCGTCGACGACCTCACCGACCTACTCGAGAGCCACCCTCCGTCGGGGCTCGTGGTCGGCCCCACCGGCCGGCCGATGCCACACTTCCCCGAGCCAGCGCCGCTGGACAGCCACGGCCCCGCGCGCGTCATCGCGATGTGCAACCAGAAGGGGGGCGTCGGCAAGACGACCACGACCATCAACCTCGGCGCCGCCCTGGCCGAGCTGGGGCGCCGGGTGCTGCTGGTCGACTTCGACCCGCAGGGCGCCCTGTCCGTCGGGCTCGGGGTGCGCACCCACGAGCTCGACCGGACGATCTACAACCTGCTCGTCGACGGCGGGCACGACATCCGCGAGGTCATCCAGCGCACCGCCACCGACGACCTCGACATCGTCCCGGCCAACATCGACCTGTCGGCCGCCGAGGTCCAGCTGGTCAGCGAGGTCGCCCGGGAGCAGGCGCTGGCCCGGGTGCTGCGGCCGGTCGCCGACGACTACGACGTCATCCTCATCGACTGCCAGCCCTCCCTCGGCCTGCTGACGGTCAACGCCCTGACCGCCTCGCACGGGGTCATCATCCCGCTCGAGTGCGAGTTCTTCGCCATGCGCGGGGTCGCCCTGCTCGTCGAGACGATCGGCAAGATCACCGACCGGCTCAACCCCCGCCTACGCATCGACGGGATCCTCGCGACCATGTACGACGGGCGCACCCTGCACAGTCGCGAGGTGGTCCGCTCCGTCGTCGACCACTTCGGCGACCAGGTCTTCCACACCGTCATCAGCCGGACCGTCAAGTTCCCCGACGCGACCCTGGCCGCCGAGCCGATCACGGTGTACGCGCCGACCCACGCCGGCGCCGACGCCTACCGGCAGCTCGCCCGCGAGCTCATCGCGCGCGGCGACGCCGCCTGACCCGGTGAACGGGCCCGGCCAGGCCGACCGTCCCCCGGTCGCGGCCCCACCCGTCCCGGCGGGCGGCACGGACCCGTCCGGCCTGACCCCCGGCGGGGTGCTCACCCGGCGGGCCGCGGCGCCGTTCGAGGTGCACCTCGACGTCTTCCAGGGGCCGTTCGACCTGCTCCTCGGACTCATCGCCAAGCACCGGCTCGACATCACCGAGATCGCGTTGGCCAAGGTCACCGACGAGTTCGTCGCGCACCTGCGGGCGGCCCGCTCCGGCGAGCCGGAGGCCGGCTGGGACCTCGGGCAGGCCTCCGAGTTCGTCGTCGTCGCGGCCACCCTGCTCGACCTGAAGGCGGCCCGGCTGCTGCCGCAGCCCGGCCCGGCGGACGAGGAGGACCTGGCCCTCATCGAGGCCCGCGACCTGCTGTTCGCCCGGCTGCTGCAGTACCGCGCGTACAAGCAGGTCGCGGCGGTCTTCGCCGACCGGATGGCCACGGCCGGCCGGATCACGCCCCGGCAGGCCGGCCTCGAGCCGCAGTTCGCCGCCCTCCTGCCCGAGCTGGTCATCTCGGTAACCCCCGCGCAGTTCGCCATGGTCGCGGCCCGCGCGCTGGCCCCGAAGCCGGCCCCGACGGTCGGGCTCGAGCACCTGCACGCGCCTCGGGTCAGCGTGCGGGAGCAGGCCGCGATCCTCGTCGAGCGGCTGCGCGCGCGCGGACAGGTCTCCTTCCGCGCCCTGGTCGCCGACGCCGACAGCACCCTGGTCATAGTGGCCCGGTTCCTGGCCCTGCTCGAGCTGTTCAAGCAGGCAGCGATCGCCTTCGAGCAGGCCGAGGCCCTCGGCGAGCTCGACGTCCGGTGGACCGGCGCGGCCCGCGGCGACGTGGTCATCGCCGACGAGTTCGACCAGACCGAGCCGGCCGCGCCGCGCGAGCCGGGCCCGGGCGAGCGGCGCAGAGGCGAGCAGCGCAGACCGGAGGAGGAGCAGCATGAGTGACGAGCAGGGCGACGACGGGCGCGCCACCCTGGACCTCGACGCCTTCCCGGGGGGTGCCCGGGCGGCCCTCGAGGCGGTCCTGATGGTCGTCGACGAACCGGTCACCGAGCCGGCCCTCGCGGCCGCCCTCGTGCTGCCGGTCCACGTGGTCCACGAGCACCTCGTGGCCCTCGAGGAGGACTACGCGGCGAGCCGCCGGGGGTTCACGCTGCGCCACGTGGCCGGCGGCTGGCGCGTCTACAGCCGCGCCGAGTTCGCCCCCGTCGTCGAGCAGTTCCTGCTCGACGGCCGGCAGGCCAGGCTCACCCAGGCCTCCCTCGAGACCCTGGCCGTCATCGCCTACCGGCAACCGGTCTCGCGCGGCCGCGTCAGTGCGGTGCGCGGGGTCAACGTCGACGGCGTCGTGCGGACGCTGCTGAACCGTGGCCTGATCGAGGAGGTCGCCGTCCCCGGCGAGGGCGGCGCCACGCTGTTCCGGACGACCCCCTACTTCCTGCAGCGGATGGGGCTCGGCTCGCTCGACGAGCTGCCCGCGCTGGCCCCCTTCCTGCCGGACGCCGACGTGATCGAGCAGCTCGCCGAGGAGGGTCAGGCATGAAGGAGCACCACTCGCGCTCGCCGCGCAGACCACGCGGATCGGAGCCGGGGCGGGACCCGGCCCGCGGCCGCGGGCCACGTCCCCGCCCCGGCGGGGGGCGCGCAGACGGCGTCCCGGTCGTGGACGTCCACGACCCCGGCGGGGTGCGGCTGCAGAAGCTGCTCGCCGCGGCCGGCATCGGGTCGCGTCGCGTCTGCGAGCACCTCATCGCCGAGGGACGCGTCGAGGTCGACGGGCAGGTGGTCACCGAGCTCGGCGTGCGCATCGACCCGAAGCGGCAGGTCGTGCACGTCGACGGCGACCGGGTCAACCTGGACGAGGAACGGGTCTACCTCGCGTTCAACAAGCCCAAGGGGGTCGTGACGACGATGAGCGACGAGCTCGGGCGTCCCTCCATCACCGACTACCTGGGCAACCGCGGCGACCGGCTCTTCCACGTCGGCCGGCTCGACGCCGACACCGAGGGCCTGCTGCTGCTGACCAACGACGGCGACCTCGCCCACCGGCTCCAGCACCCGGCCTACGGGGTGGCCAAGACCTACCTGGCCCAGATCCAGGGGCCGGTCCCGCGCGACCTCGGCCGACGCCTCCGGGAGGGCATCGAGCTCGAGGACGGCCCGGCCGCCGTCGACTCGTTCCGGGTCGTGGACTCGCGGCCCGGCAAGGCCCTCGTCGAGCTCGTCCTGCACGAGGGGCGCAAGCACGTGGTGCGCCGGATGCTCGCCGCGACCGGGCACCCCGTCCAGTCCCTCGTGCGCACCGAGGTCGGACCGATCCGGCTGGCCGACCTGCGCTCCGGGCGCACCCGACGGCTCGGGCGGGCCGAGGTCGCGGCACTGTACAAGGCGGCCGGGCTGTGACCCCCGCGTCGCGCGTACGGATCATCGGGACCGGGCTCATCGGCACGAGCCTGGGCATGGCGCTGACGAGCGCCGGCTACGACGTCACCCTGGACGACCCGTCGCCGACCGCGCGGTGGCTGGCCCGCGACCTGCGGGCGGGCCGGATCGACGTCGACGAGGTACCCGACCTCGTCGTCGTGGCCGCCCCCCCGGACGTCTGCGGGGACGTGATCGTCGCGGCGCTGCGGCGCTGGCCGGAGGCGTTCGTCACCGACGTGGCCTCGGTCAAGGAGATCATCCTGCGCGAGGTCCTCGCGGCCGGCGTCGACGTGACCCGGTACGTCGGCTCCCATCCCATGGCCGGCCGGGAACGCTCCGGGACCGCAGCGGCCCGCGGGGACCTGTTCGACGGGCGCGCCTGGGTCGTGGTCCCGCACGACACGACCGACCCCCGGGCCGTCGAGGCGGTGCGGGCGATCGCGACCGCGGTCGGTGCGGCGGTCCGGGTCATGCCGGCCGCCGAGCACGACGCGGCGGTCGCGACGGTCTCGCACCTGCCGCAGCTGACCGCGAGCCTGGTGGCCGCCAGCCTGCGGGAGCTTCCCGAGCACGCGGTCGGGCTGGCCGGCCAGGGTCTGCGCGACGTGACCCGCATCGCCGCCAGCGACCCGCGGCTCTGGACCCAGATCCTCTACGGCAACGCACCCGCGCTGCTGCAGGTGCTGCGCGAGGTGCAGGACCAGGTGGCGCAGGTGGTCGATGCCCTGGAGCGGATCGTCGCCGGGCGCAGCGAGGGCTCCCTGGGCACGATCAGCCGGATCCTCGAGGCCGGCAACCTCGGCCACGCCCGGATCCCCGGCAAGCACGGTGCCCCCCCGGCGGCATATGAGGTCGTGTCCGTCCTCGTGCCCGACGAGCCGGGCTCGCTCGGCAGGCTGTTCGCCGACCTCGGCGACGCCGGCATCAACCTCGAGGACCTCCAGCTCGAGCACGGTATCGGACAGGCCGTCGGCATCGCCTACCTGTCCGTCGTGCCGGCGTCGGTCGAACCGCTGCTCGAGACGCTCGAACGACAGGGATGGCGGGTGCACCAGTGAGCGCGAGCGCCACCCGGACGGGCCAGTAGGCTGGCGCCCATGCCTGCTGTCCCCGACACGCCGCTGTCCGGATTCGTCATCGCGATCGACGGCCCGTCCGGGTCGGGCAAGTCGAGCGTCTCCCGGCAGGTCGCCCGCACCCTGGGCCTCGGCTTCCTCGACACCGGCGCGATGTACCGGTCCGCGACGTGGTGGTGCCTCCACCAGGGCGTCGACCTCGACGACGCGGCAGCCGTCGTGGCCGCGACCCGCGAGCTGCCCCTGACCATCGGGACCGACCCGGACGCGCCGGCGGTCCACGTCGGGGACCATGACGTCACCGCCGCCATCCGCGAGACCCGCATCACCGAACAGGTCTCAAAGGTCGCCACGATCATCCCGGTGCGCGAGATCCTGCGGCAGCTGCAGCGCCGCCTCATCTCCGCGGCCGGTGCGGCCAAGGGCGGCGTCGTCGCCGAGGGGCGCGACATCACCACGGTCGTCGTGCCGGATGCCCCCGTCCGCATCCTGCTCACCGCCTCCGCGGAGGCCAGGCTGGCCCGCCGGTCGCGCGAGCTGCACGGCGCGGCCGACGCCGCATCCGTCGCCGCAACCCGCACCCAGATCATCGAACGCGACCGCACCGACTCGACCGTGTCGCAGTTCACCGTCGCGGCCGACGGCGTCACGACGCTGGACACCACCGACCTCGACTTCGAGCAGTCCGTGGGCGCGGTCCTGCAGCTCGTCGCCGACGCGCGCCGGTGACCGACGAGACGAGCCGTCCGGCGGACGGCCCCGGCCCGCCTGACGACACCGCCGTCGAGCGGGCCCTGCGCGCCGGCCTGCTCGAGTTCGACCTGAGTCCCGAGGACCGGGCCCTGCTCGACGCCGAGGCGGTCGCCGGGGCGGGCGCCGGCCCGGCCGGGCCCCTGCCCGTCGTCGCCGTCGTGGGCCGGCCCAACGTCGGCAAGTCGAGCCTGGTCAACCGCGTGCTGCGACGCCGGGAAGCGGTGGTCGAGGACGTTCCCGGCGTGACGCGCGACCGGGTCTCCTACGAGGCCGAGTGGGCCGGGCGGCACTTCATGCTGGTCGACACCGGTGGCTGGGTGGCCGATGCCACCGGGATCCACCTGCGGGTCGCCGAGCAGGCCGAGATCGCCATCGAGCTCGCCGACGTGGTCGTGTTCGTCGTGGACGCGACGGTCGGCGCGACCGACGACGACGAGGCGGTCGTCCGGCTGCTGCGCCGGTCCGGCAAGCCCGTGGTCCTGGTGGCCAACAAGGTGGACGACGAGCGCGGCGAGGCAGACGCGGCCAGGCTGTGGAACCTCGGGCTCGGGCAGCCGTGGCCGGTCTCGGCCCTGCACGGGCGGGGGAGCGGCGACGCGCTCGACGCCGTCCTCGAGGTCCTGCCCGAGGTCTCGGCGCACGGTGCCCTCGCCCCGGGTGGTCCCCGTCGGGTGGCGCTGCTCGGCCGCCCGAACGTGGGCAAGTCGAGCCTGCTGAACAAGCTGGCCGGCACGGACCGGGTCGTTGTCGACACCGTCGCCGGCACCACCCGCGACCCGGTTGACGAGCTGGTCGAGCTCGGCGGGCGCACCTGGCGCTTCGTGGACACGGCGGGGATCCGACGACGCGCCCACCAGGCCCGGGGGGCCGAGTTCTACGCCGCCCTGCGAACCCAGGCCGCGCTCGAGAAGGCCGAGGTGGCCATCGTCCTGATCGACGCCGAGGCGCCGATCGCCGAGCAGGACGTCCGCGTCGTCCAGCAGGTCATCGACGCCGGCCGGGCGCTGGTGGTGGCCTACAACAAGTGGGACACCCTCGACGAGGAGCGGCGCTACTACCTCGAGCGCGAGATCGACAAGGAGCTCGTCCAGATCCCGTGGGCCCCGCGCGTCAACGTCTCCGCCCGCACCGGGCGCCACCTCGACCGGCTCGTCCCGGCGCTCGAGACCGCGCTCGACTCGTGGGACCGGCGCGTGCCCACCTCCCGGCTCAACGCGTTCCTCGGCGCGGTCGTCGCCGCCCACCCGCACCCGGTCCGCGGTGGACGGCAGCCGCGCATCCTGTTCGCCACCCAGGCCTCGACCCGGCCGCCGCGCTTCGTCGTCTTCGCCTCCGGCTTCATCGAGGCCGGTTACCGCCGTTTCCTCGAGCGCCGGCTGCGCGAGGAGTTCGGCTTCGAGGGCAGCCCGATCGAGCTGTCGGTGCGGGTGCGCGAGAAGCGCCGTCGCCAGGGCCGCTGACCGGGACGGAGTATGCCGCCCACCGGCGTCCCGGACGCCGCCGATTCTCGGCGGGTGGGGTCGATTACGGCGGGCGGGTGGGCGTGCGCTAAGGTGCAGACGCCCCGCTCGCGGGGCAACGGGCTGTGGCGCAGTTTGGTAGCGCACTTGACTGGGGGTCAAGGGGTCGCAGGTTCAAATCCTGTCAGCCCGACTGGTGGCAGTCGGCGCCCGGGGCGATCCGGCCTCCCGCCGACGGGGTGCCGGGTGTGACAGAGTGTGCGCCATCCGGCTTTCGCCCGACCGAGATGAGCGATCATGCGAACCCGAAACGCCCTCGCCCCCGTCCTGGCCCTGACCGCAGCCCTGGCGCTCGCCGGATGCTCCTCCGGCGCGAGCCCGACCAGCTCGCCGACCACCCCCGCCGGCAACCCCGTCGCCGGGTCGTGGGGTCAGGAGAACACCGGCAAGCCCTCGATCACGATCGCGGAGGACGGGTCCTTCAACGGCACGGACGGCTGCAACTCGATGGCCGGCCACGGCAAGGTGGCCGGCGACAGGTTCGAGCTCGGCGCCTTCCGGATAACCCTGATGGCCTGCAAGGGCGTGGACACGTGGCTCTCCAGGGCGGCGTCGGCGAGCCGCGCGGGTGACACGCTCACGCTGTTCGACAAGGGCGGGACCCAGATCGGCACCCTGGACAAGCGCTGAGCGGGGCCATCGGTCAGCCTCCGGAACCGGGTGCCTGACGCCACAGCCGTAGTGCCAGCAGGGAAGAGCCGAGCACGGCGACGCCGGCGACCAGGAGCATCCCGGGGGCGCCGATCGAGTCCCGGTACCAGTGGAACGCCGCCTGGGTGACTGACATCGTCAGGGCGACCACCCCGAGCGCGAGGTACGGCCAGGCCCGGCGGAAGAGGTACAGGCCGAACCCGGCCACCGCGAGCAGGAGGTACACGCCGTAGCCGAAGGCCGGGGAGGGTCCGTTCGACGTGATCTGCTGGGCGCCGGCCACCGCGGTCCCGCAGCCGACCAGCCGTCCCACGGTCGCCTCCCGCCACCACCGTGCCTCGGTCACCCCGGCCCAGACGACGCCGATCCCGACGAGCGCCGAGCCGTAGGCGACCGACTCGGAACCGGACAGCCACCAGTCCCCCATCCACCAGTCCGTCAGGTCCTCGACGGCGACGACCGTCCCGACCCACACCCCGAGCTGGCCCACCAGGCTCGGGGACAGGACGTACCCCACGATGCAGAGCATGGCGAAGGTCAGGTAGGGCAGCGCCGAGACCCCCGCCATGGGGGCGGACCGGACGTGCTCGACGCCCACGCCGACTGCACTGGCGCTCGTCAGAGCCGCCCCGGTGAACAGGACCGACGCGAGGCGACGACGGACGTCGCCGTCGGCCCGGCGGCCACCGTGCGCCCGCGCGCTCCCCACCGCGACGGCCAGACCGGCTGCGGCCAGCAGCACCGCCGCGACGGCCAGCACGGCCAGCTGGGCCCCCAGGCCCAGCAGGTACCAGCGCAGCCCCACGAACAGCAGCACCCCACTGACGACCAGCCCCGCACCGACATAGGCGAGCACCTCGACGAGCCGCCGCCGGAGGAGGTCTCCGGATGGCACAGCGGCGCGCAGCCCCGCGCCGGAGGGAGCCGGCTCGGCGCCGGGTGGTCCCGTGGACGGTGCGGCGTTGAGCGTCCGGGAGACGACTCGCAGCGCACTCGTGCGGTCCTGCGGCGGGAGCAGGGCCTCGTGGACCAGCGCCTCGACGATGCGAGCCGCCGTCGGGTCCGTGGCGCGCTCAGGGGGTGGTGGCGACGTCATGGCTGCGACCTCTGGTCTGGCCGGAGTTGGGAGGAGGGCGTGGTACCGGGTGGGCGCGCCGGAACTGTCCCACGAGTACCTCCCATTCTGGAGGCCGCCGCCGACGACGTACAGGCCCGACCGGTCAGCCTGTGGAAATCTCGCCCGGTATCACGGCGAAGGCGCCGGTGCCGAACGAGACCAGGTGACCCTCCTCGTCGGTCACCTTGGCCTCGAGGTGCACGAGCCGCTTCCCGGCCCGGAGCACCTGCGCCCGGGCGACGAGCGGGCCGGCGAAGACGGGCCGGCAGAACCGCAGCTGGAGGTCGGCCGACGCGCACCGGCTGTCACCCGTCAGCACGGACATGGTCGCGGCTCCCATCGCGGTGTCCACCATCGCGAACAGGACCGCCCCGTGCACCGATCCGTGCGGGTTGAGCAGCGCGTCGGTGACGCGCAGCGTTGCCTCCGCGCCCCCGCGTGCGGTCACCCGGGTGGACATGCCCAGGTGCCGGGCGAGCGGGAAGTCGCGCGTGTCTTCGCTCATGCGGCGGAGCATCGCAGGTGACGCACGCGACCGCCAGAGCGGCCGGCCGGAGGTCGAGGCCCCTCCGCGACCCGGGCGCACCCGCCTGCAGGTACCGCGGCACGTTCCGCTGCACAGGCCCCGGACGAGGTCCGTGCGAGCGCACGCCGACGGTTAGGCTCTGCGTGTGACCGAGGACCTTGGAGCGTCGGCGCGCACCGGCAGGGTGTCCGAGCGACTCTTCACCCTCCCCAACGCGCTGTCCATGCTCCGGCTGGTCGGCGTGCCCCTCTTCCTGTGGGCCATCGTCACCCGTCGCGACGGGCTCGCCCTGCTCGTGCTGGCGCTGTCCGGCATCACCGACTACGCAGACGGCAAGATCGCCCGGACCTTCCGGATGGAGTCCAGGGTCGGGCAGTTCCTCGACCCGATCGCCGACCGGCTCTACATCCTCTCGACGCTGGTGGGCCTGGCGTGGCGCGGGATCATCCCGCTGTGGTTCGTCGTCGTGCTCCTCGCGCGCGAGGCGGTCATGCTCGTGGTCCTGCTGCACCTGCGCAGCCGCGGTCAGATCGGGCTGCCGGTCCACTTCGTGGGCAAGGCCGCGACGTTCGGCCTGCTCTACGCCTTCCCCCTGCTCTTGCTGGCCCACGGCGACGGCGTGATCGCCGGTCTCGCGCGGCCGATCGGCTGGGGGTTCGCCTGGTGGGGGCTGGTCCTCTACTGGCTCGCAGCGATCCTCTACGCCCTGCAGGCCAAGTTCGTGCTGTCCCGGGCCAGCCACCGGCCACGCTCCCCGAGGGCTCGATGACGGCCACGCCGCCCAGGGCGCCGGACGCCTCGATGACGCTGATCACCTCGATGCTCAAGCGGCCGCTCGACCCTGCGTACGCGGAGGCGGCGCGGCGCCGGACGCGCGCCGGCCTGCCCCCGGCGACCTCGACCCGGACCGTCATCGTCCTCGTCATGGCGTTGCTCATCGGGTTCATGTTCGCCGTGAGCGCCAAGGCGCTGCGACCCAAGCCCAGCGCCGCCGCCGAGGCCAGGGCCGAGCTGGTCGAGCGGATCGAGTCGCTGCAGACCCATGCCACCCAGAGCGAGGCGCAGATCCGGGCGCTGTCCGCGGAGGTCCGCGGTTACGAGGAGAGGGCGCTGGCCCAGACCGGCGCGCCCGACCTGACGGCCCGCATCGAGGACTACGCGGTCCAGGCCGGGGTCACCCCGCTGAAGGGCCCTGGCCTGACCCTGACCCTCGACGACGCCGCGAGCGCGGGGACCGACGCCCGGGCCGGCACCCGGCCGAGCACCGGCTTCGACTCGGGCCGGGTGGCGGCCGGTGACCTGCAGATCGTCGTCAACGGCCTCTGGGGCGCCGGCGCCGAGGCGATCTCCATCAACGGGCAGCGGCTCACCGCCACCGCGGCGATCCGCTTCGCCGGGCAGGCGATCATCGTGGACTTCCGTCCGCTGTCGCGGCCCTACGTGATCACCGCGCTCGGCGACCCCGAGCAGATGCAGCGGGTCTTCGGTCCCTCCTTCGCCGGGGTGTACCTCGACCAGCTGACCCGGCAGTACGGTGTGCAGGCCTCCTTCGCCACCTCGAAGGCGCTGCGCGTTCCCGGCGACTCCGCGCTGCACGTCGAGTTCGCGAAGCCCGTGCCATCCGACGTACCATCTGCCCGACCGCCCACCACCGGCTCCGGTTCGTGAGCGCGACCTGACGGGCAACGAGGAAGGGGGACGAGGTGATCCCAGCCATCGGCCTGCTCGTCGGCCTGCTCATCGGTCTGGTCCTCGACCCCTCGGTGCCGCTGTGGCTGCAGCCGTACCTGCCCATCGCGATAATCGCGGCCCTCGATGCCGTGTTCGGCGCCGTGCGAGCGGTCCTCGACGGGATCTTCAACGACAAGGTCTTCGTCGTCTCCTTCCTGTCCAACGTCATCGTCGCGGCCCTCATCGTCTTCCTGGGGGACCAGCTCGGGGTCGGCTCCCAGCTGTCAACCGGGGTCGTCGTCGTGCTCGGCGTGCGGATCTTCTCCAACGTCGCCTCGATCCGGCGACACCTGTTCCGGGCCTGACATGGCCAAGCCGCCCGGGGCCGAGAGGAAGCCGATGCCGCCCGTCGAGGGAGTGGCCGCCTGGCGGCGGCTCTTCCGGATGGGTCGCCCGAGGCCGACGAAGGCGAACGTCCTGTCTGCGCTGCTGGCCGTCGTGCTCGGTACCGGCATCGCCACGCAGGTCCAGCTGACCAACGCCCGAGGGCTCGAGGGGCTCAGCCAGAGCGAGCTGGTGAACGTGCTCGACGACGTCTCCCTGCGCGCGTCCCGACTGGACCAGCAGGTCCGCGAGCTGGAGGCCTCCCGGGACCGGCTCCGGAACGGCACCGACGACACGGCCGAGGCGATCTCGCAGGCGCAGAAGCGCGTGGACACGCTCGGCATCCTCGCCGGCGTGCTGCCCGCGCAGGGACCGGGCATCCACGTGACGATCAGCGACCCGGACCGCCAGGTGACCGGCCCGGTCGTCCTCGACCTCATCCAGGAGCTGCGCGACGCGGGCGCCGAGGCGATCGACATCGGCGGCGTCAGGGTCGTGGCCTCGACCTTCGTCGGCGCCCGCGACGACACGATCCTCGTCGACAACCACCCGGTGCGGCGCCCGCTCGAGGTCCGGGCGATCGGTGACGCCAAGACGCTGGCCTCCGCGATGTCCATCCCGGGCGGCGTCGTCGAGACGGTGCGCCAGAAGGGGGGCACGGCGGCCGTCACGGAGGCCGACGAGGTGAAGGTGACCTCGATCCACCAGCCGGTTCCGCTGACCCACGCCACGCCGGCCGACTGACCCGTCGAGCGTTCATCCTGCGCGCGGGGCGTCCGACATGGCATCCTCGTCCTCGTGCCGACTCCATCGCCCGGCAGTCGGAACCCCACCACGACAGGAGCGACATGTCCGAGCTCAGCTACCCCGACGACCTGCGGTACACGACCGACCACGAGTGGGTGCGCGGCGACGGGGACGCGGTCCGGGTCGGTATCACGGCCTACGCACAGGACGCCCTCGGCGACGTCGTCTACGTGTCGCTGCCGGCGGTCGGGGACAGCCTCGCCGTCGGGGACTCGTGCGGCGAGGTCGAGTCGACCAAGTCGGTGAGCGACATCTACGCACCCCTCGCCGGTGAGGTGACCGCGGTCAACGAGGCCCTCGACGGCACCCCCGAGCTGGTGAATACCGACCCGTACGGCGAGGGATGGATGTTCGAGCTGCGCCTCGACGAACCGTCCGCCCTCGGCGACCTGATGGGCGCCGCCGAGTACCGGGCGTCGCTGACGTCCTGAAGCCGGACGGGGCCGGCCCGGGCCAACCCCGCGTGAACTAGCCTTGGAGTCGTGGGACGCCCGGACGACGAGGACGGAGGAGCGCAGCGTGAGCGAGGATCACGAGCACGACGATGACGCGACCGGCCGGACGGGACAGCCCGGCCCGGACGATCTCGGCACCGAACCGCGCACCATGCGGTTCCAGGGCGTGCCCGCCCCGGAGGCCGAGTACGTGGAGGCGCACCCGAGCGGCCTGAGCGCCCAGGACCGTGCCACGATCGGTGCGCTGCGGCCTGGCACCGCACTGCTGATCGTCCAGCGCGGCCCGAACACCGGCGCCCGGTTCCTGCTCGACGACGACCAGGTCACCGCGGGTCGCCACCCGGACTCGGACATCTTCCTCGACGACGTGACCGTGTCCCGCAAGCACGCCGTCTTCGTGCGTCAGGGCGACGACGGGTACCTGGTGCGTGACTCGGGCTCGCTCAACGGCACCTACGTCAACCGGGAACGCATCGACGAGGCGGTCCTCAAGACCGGTGACGAGGTGCAGGTCGGCAAGTTCCGCCTCGTCTACTACGCCGACTGACGCGCCCGATGGCGGTCCGGCTGACCATCGGTCGGCTCCTTGCCGAGCTCACCGGCGAGTTCCCCGACCTGACTCCCTCGAAGATCCGCTTCCTCGAGTCCGAGGGCCTGCTCACACCCGAGCGGACCGCCTCCGGCTACCGGACCTACTCCGCGGCCGACGTGGAGCGGCTGCGCTACATCCTGACGGCCCAGCGGGACCGCTACTGGCCCCTCCGGGTGATCAAGGAGGCCCTGGACGCCCTCGACCGGGGTCTGGCCGAGCCGGACCAGCCCGACCGGCTGCCGCAGGTGCCGGCCCCCGGCGCCGACCCCGACGTGCCGCGAGGCACCGAGCTGCGCACGCAGCAGGCCCTGTCGCTGACCGGGCCGGAGCTGCGCTCGGCGGCGGGCCTGGACCGCGGGACCTTCCACGCCCTCGAGAGCTACGGGCTGCTCGAGCCGGATCCGACCGGGCACTTCGACGCCAACGACCTGCAGATCGCGACAGCGGCGGCACGCCTGGCCGCACACGGTCTGGAAGCCCGCCACCTGCGGCCCTTCCGCACCGCGGCCGACCGCGAGATCGGGCTGGTCCAGCAGGCCCTGTCCACGCACCGGGGCGTGGCCCGCGATGACGCGGCGACCGAGCTGCTGACCGCGTGCATCGCCCTGCACGTGGCCCTCGTCAAGGCGCGGATCGACCTGTGACGTGGCGCACCCGCCGGGAGGTACGGTGGATGCGTGAGAGAGGTCGATGTGCTCGGCGTCCGGGTCGAGATGCCGACGAACCATCCGATCGTGCTGCTGCGTGAGCGCGAGGGCGGGCGGTACCTGCCGATCTGGATCGGCGCACCCGAGGCCGCCGCGATCACCTACGCCCAGCAGGGCGTCGTGCCACCGCGCCCGCTCACCCACGACCTCATGCGGGACATGCTCGCGGTGCTCGGACACACGCTGACCGAGGTGCGGATCGTGGCCCTGAAGGACTCGGTGTTCCACGCCGCCCTGATCATCGACGGCACGACCGAGGTCGGCGCGAGGGCCTCCGACGCGATCGCCCTGGCCCTGCGCACCGACGCCAAGGTCTACGTCGACCCGGCCGTACTCGACGAGGCAGCCATCGTCGTCTCGTCCGAGGAGGACGACGAGGTGGAGCGGTTCAAGGAGTTCCTCGACCACGTGTCGGCCGAGGACTTCGACGAACCGGAGGGGCCGGAGCGGCCCGAGGCGCCACCCGGACCCTGACCCTCCACCTGACCTCGAGGGTATTCGACACACCCGGGCGGTCGGCCCGGATGTTTGACGGGTCAGGGCGGGCGAACTACCGTCGGTGTGAACCACGATGTTGTAGTTATCGCGATGTCGTAGTTGCTGCATGTCGTAGTTGCTGCGATGTTGTAGTTCGATGTCGTAGGTGCTGCACGTCGTGGTCACCGAGGGCCGGCACCAACCAGGAGGTCGCATGGCTGCCACGCAGGACTCCCACCGGCACGTCACGCCACCTGCCGCCCAGGGCCTGCTGTTCGACGACGACCTGCCCGACCTCGACGAGGACACCGGCTACCGCGGCACCACGGCGTGCAGGGCTGCCGGGATCACCTACCGCCAGCTCGACTACTGGGCCCGCACCGGGCTGGTCGAGCCGTCGGTCCGCAGCGCCACCGGCTCGGGTACGCAGCGCCTCTACGGCTTCCGCGACATCCTCGTGCTCAAGGTCGTCAAGCGCCTGCTCGACACCGGGGTGTCCCTGCAGCAGATCCGGGTCGCGATCACGCACCTGCGCGACCGGGGCGTCGACGACCTGGCCCAGATCACCCTGATGAGTGACGGCGCCTCCGTCTACGAGTGCACCTCCGCCGACGAGGTCATCGACCTGGTCCAGGGCGGTCAGGGCGTCTTCGGCATCGCGGTGGGCCGGGTCTGGCGCGAGGTGGAGGGCGAGCTCGCGCAGCTGCCGAGCGAGCGCGTCGAGGAGGCGTCGTCCGCCCACCACCCCGGCGACGAGCTGTCGGCGCGCCGAGCCCGACGCATGGCGTGACTCCCACCCGTCGGCAACTGGTAGATTCGACCGTGCTGATCGACCCTGCACGGGAGAGCCCTCGAGGTGCTGGCACCTGCGAGGCGCCGAAGGGGCAACATCCCCGGAACCTCTCAGGCGCCCGGACCGCGCAGGTCAGGCAAATCTGGAGACCCCGCCACCGGTCGACAGACGGGGAGCGGTGACCGCTCGACCCGTCAGGAGCAGAACATGCAGTTCGACCAGCCGACCGACCGACCCGGCAGCCACCTGCCCGACTTCGTCTCGCGGCACGTCGGCCCCGGTCCCCAGGACATCGCCCACATGCTCGAGGTCGTGGGCCAGCCCTCGCTCGACGCGCTCAGCGACCGCGCCATACCCGGCGCCATCCGCCAGGCCGGCCCGCTCGACCTGCCCGCGGCACCGAGCGAGAGCGCCGTCATCGACGAGCTGCGCGCGCTGGCCGCACGCAACAGCGTGGTCCGCTCGTTGATCGGGCTCGGCTACTACGGCACGGTGACCCCGCCGGTCGTGCGCCGGGGCGTCCTGGAGAACCCCGCCTGGTACACCGCGTACACGCCCTACCAGCCCGAGATCTCCCAGGGGCGGCTCGAGGCGCTGCTGAACTTCCAGACCATGGTCAGCGACCTGACCGGCCTGCCCATCGCCGGGTCCTCCCTGCTGGACGAGGCGACCGCCGCCGCCGAGGCGATGTCGCTCATGCATCGGGCGACCCGCTCCGGGCCGGATGCGGTCGTCCTGGTCGACGAGCGGGTCTTCCCCCAGACCGTCGCCGTCATGCAGACCCGGGCCGGCGCCGCCGGCCTGGCCATGGCCGTGCGCGACCTGCGCGCCGTCACGAACGCCGAGCAGCTCGCCGCCGCGGCCGAGGGCCGCCGCGTCGCGGGTGTGGTCGTGCAGTACCCGACGGCCACCGGCGAGATCGTCGACTGGCGGCCCCTCGCCGAGGTCGTCCACTCGGTCAAGGGCCTGCTTACCGTGTGCGCCGACCTGCTGGCCCTGACCCTGCTCACCGCTCCGGGGGAGTGGGGCGCCGACATCACGGTCGGCAGCGCCCAGCGTTTCGGGGTCCCGATGGGCTTCGGCGGCCCGCACGCCGGCTACATGTCTGTCCACCGGGGTCTCGAGCGCCAGCTGCCGGGCCGGCTCGTGGGCGTGTCGGTCGACGCCGCGGGGGAGCCGGCCTACCGGCTCGCGCTGCAGACCCGCGAGCAGCACATCCGCCGCGAGAAGGCCACCTCCAACATCTGCACCGCCCAGGTGCTGCTGGCGGTCATGGCGAGCATGTATGCCGTGTGGCACGGACCCGAGGGGCTGACCGCGATCGCCCGGCGGGTCCTGGCCCACACCACGCGGGTGCGTGCCTCCCTGGCCGCGGCCGGCGCCGACGTCCTCGGCGACACGTGGTTCGACACGGTCACGCTGTCCGTGCCCGGCCGTGCCACCGAGCTGGCGGGCCGCTTCCTCGAGCACGGCCTGAACGTGCGACGGGTCGACGACGACCACCTCGGCCTCAGCTTCGACGAGACGACCACCGATGACACCGTCCGGGCCGTCTGCGAGGTCCTCGGCGCCCAGGTCGCGGCCGAGACCGACGAGCCGAGCGGCATACCCGGCTCGCTCACCCGCACGAGCGAGTTCCTCACGCACCCGGTCTTCCACGCGCACCGCTCCGAGACGGCGATGCTGCGCTACCTGCGAGCCCTGTCGGACCGTGACTTCGCCCTGGACCGGGGCATGATCCCGCTGGGCTCCTGCACGATGAAGCTCAACGCGACCACCGAGATGGAGCCGATCAGCTGGCCCGAGCTGGCCGACCTGCACCCGTTCGCCCCCGCGGAGCAGACCGTGGGCATCCGCGAGCTGATCGGGCAGCTGGCCGACTGGCTGGCCGAGATCACCGGGTATGACGCCGTCTCCCTCCAGCCGAACGCCGGATCGCAGGGCGAGTTCGCCGGGTTGCTCGCGATCCACGCCTACCACGAGGCCAACGGGCAGGGCCACCGCCGGGTGTGCCTGATCCCGGCCAGCGCCCACGGGACCAACGCCGCTTCGGCCGTCATGGCCGGGCTCAAGGTCGTCGTCGTCAAGACCGCCCCCGACGGCAGCATCGACATGGACGACCTCAAGGTCAAGATCGAGGCCCACCACGAGCAGCTGGCCGCGATCATGGTGACCTACCCGTCCACCCACGGGGTGTACGAGGACACCATCGCCGACCTGTGCGCGCTCGTGCACGACGCCGGCGGGCAGGTGTACGTCGACGGGGCCAACCTGAACGCGTTGGTGGGCCTGGCCCAGCCCGGGAAGTTCGGCGCGGACGTCTCGCACCTGAACCTGCACAAGACCTTCTGCATCCCGCACGGCGGCGGTGGCCCGGGCGTGGGGCCGGTCGCGGTGCGCGCGCACCTGGCCCCGCACCTGCCCAACCACCCGCTGGCACCGGAGGCCGGGCCGGTCGGCGGCGTCGGCCCGGTGTCGGCGGCGCCGTACGGGTCGGCCCTGATCCTGCCGATCTCGTGGGCCTACGTCCGGCTGATGGGCGGCGCGGGGCTGCGCCACGCCACCCAGGTCGCGGTCCTGAACGCCAACTACGTCGCCGCCCGGCTGCGCGACCACTTCCCGGTGCTGTACTCGGGTGTCGACGGCCTCGTCGCGCACGAGTGCATCCTCGACCTGCGGGGCCTGACCGCCGAGACCGGCGTCACCGTAGACGACGTCGCCAAGCGCTTGGTCGACTACGGCTTCCACGCCCCGACGATGTCCTTCCCGGTCGCCGGGACGCTGATGGTCGAGCCGACCGAGTCGGAGGACCTGCACGAGCTCGACCGGTTCTGCGACGCCATGATGGCGATCCGCGCGGAGATCGACGCAGTGGGTCGTGGCGAGGTCGCGGTTGCCGACAGCGTGCTGCGGCACGCGCCGCACACCGCACGCGACCTGGCCGGGGAGTGGGACCACCCGTACGACCGGGCCACCGCGGTGTTCCCCGCCGGAGTCGTGCCGGGGGACAAGTACTGGCCACCGGTGGGGCGCATCGACCAGGCCTACGGGGACCGCAACCTGATCTGCTCCTGCCCTGCCCCGGAGGCGTTCGAGGACTGATCCGACCCGCCTCGTCTCGCCACGGCCGCGCCCTCTCGCGCAACGGCGCGCTTTGTGGTTATCTCTGGTCGTGGGCGCCGAAGTCGAGCAAGCAAGGTACACCCGGGAGCAGCGACAGCAGTACCGCGAGAAGGTGCGTCGTGATCTCGACGTCTTCGAACGGATGCTCAGCCGCAGCACGTTCGAGTTCGACCGGCCGATGACCGGCCTCGAGATCGAGCTCAACCTCGTCTCCGCCGACCTCGGGCCGAAGCTGGACAACAAGACCGTCCTCGAGCAGATCGCCGACCCGGCCTACCAGACCGAGCTGGCGCGCTACAACATCGAGCTGAACGTGCCGCCGGGGCCGTTGCCGGGCAACGCGGCCCTCGAGCTCGAGGAGCACCTGCGCACCTCGCTCAACCGGGCCGACCAGCGCGCCGCAGAGCTCGGCGTCGGCATCGTCGCGATCGGCATCCTGCCGACCGTCATGCCGGAGCACTTCGAGGGCGACTGGATGAGCGAGAACATCCGCTATGCGGCGATCAACAACGCCGTGCTCGACGCCCGGGGTGAGGACGTCTGGCTCGAGATCGAGGGCCCGACGGGCGAGCGCATCGCGCGCTACTCCGACTCCGTCGCCCCCGAGTCGGCCTGCACCTCGATCCAGCTGCACCTGCAGGTCAGGCCCGAGCGCTTCGCCGACATCTGGAACGGTGCGCAGGTGCTCGCCGGACCACAGCTCGCGCTGGGCGCGAACTCGCCGTTCTTCCTCGGCAAGCGGCTCTGGGCCGAGACCCGGATCCCGCTGTTCACCCAGTCCACCGACACCCGGCCGGCCGAGCTGAAGGCACAGGGCGTGCGGCCCCGGGTCTGGTTCGGCGAGCGGTGGATCACCTCGATCTTCGACCTCTTCGAGGAGAACGTCCGCTACTTCCCCACGCTGCTGCCCGAGATCACCGACGAGGAGCCGGAGCTGCTTCTCGAGCAGGGCCTGGCCCCGGAGCTGAAGGAGCTGCGGCTGCACAACGGGACCATCTACCGGTGGAACCGCCCGATCTACGACATCTTCGGGGGGCGGCCGCATCTGCGGGTCGAGAACCGCACCCTGCCGGCCGGTCCGAGCATCGTCGACGTCCTGGCCAACGCGGCGTTCTACTACGGCGCGCTGCGGATCCTCTCCGAGGAGGACCGTCCGGTCTGGACCCAGATGAGCTTCTCGGCCGCGGAGTCGAACTTCGAGGAGTGCGCCCGGCTCGGCATCGACGCCCGGGCCTTCTGGCCGGGGTTCGGCGAGGTCCCGGCGACCGAGCTCGTCCTGCGCCGGCTGCTGCCGATGGCCTACGACGGCCTGACCCGGTGGGGGGTCTCGCAGGCCGTGCGCGACAAGTTCCTCGGCGTCATCGAGCAACGCTGCATCCTGGGGATCAACGGGGCGTCCTGGCAGACCGAGTGCGTCGCGCGGCTCGAGGGTCGGGGCCTGTCGCGGCACGAGGCGTTGCGGGAGATGCTGCGCGCCTACATCGACGGCATGAACGCCAACGAGCCGGTGCACACCTGGGAGCTGCCTCGCGAGCCCTGAGTCGCGGGGCTGCCGGCCACGACAACTGCAACCGGCGTGGGCTCCCGTGGGCGGAGTGTCCCGAGTGGCCCGCTATCTCAGCCCTGGCGGAAGATGCGCCAGGGCGAGATGTTGAACGCCCCGATGCACCGGGTCGCGCGGTGGTGGGTCAGCACGCTCATCGAGCCGGCGTCCATGACGAGGTGGGCGGCGAAGCGGGGGTCGACCTGCAGGTAGGTCGCGGCCAGCACCCGCAGCGCGTGGCCGTGCCCGAACAGGGCGACGTCGCCGTGCTCGAGGCCCGGCCAGACCCGGTCGATCACCTGCTGACAGCGCGCGGAGACCTGCTCGACCGTCTCGCCCGGCGTCGCCCCCGGGACCACCCCGTCCGCGAAGAGCTCCCACTGATGCCCGAGCCGGCTGCTGATCTGCGGCGTGGTGATCCCCTCGTACGCACCGTAGTCCCACTCGCGCAGCAGGGGCTCCACCTCGAAGCGACCGACCCCGGCCAGCTCCGCCGTGCGCCGGGCACGCCGAAGCGGTGAGACCAGGACCTGCTCGAACGGGTGGCCGTGCAGTATCTCGGCCAGCTCCCGGGCGGCCCGCTCGCCCTCGGGCAGCAGCGGCAGGTCCGTGGTGCCGGTGTGCTGGCCGGTCAGGGACCACTGGGTCTCTCCGTGCCGGAACAGGTAGATGTTGCCGGGCAGGACACCGTCGGGCGCGCGCATTGGCCCAATCTAGCGACCCGGGTCCGGAGGGGTCCGAGACCGTCGCACCAGCTCGAAGCAGACCACCGCTGCGGCCGCCGAGACGTTGAGGGACTCGACGCCACCGGCCATCGGGATCGAGACCCACTGGTCGACGAGCGCACGGACCTGCTCACCGGGCCCCGCGCTCTCGCTGCCGAGCACGAACGCGACCCGGCTCGGCAGCCGACCGGTGAACAGGGCCACGTCCCCGGACGCGTCGAGACCGACGACGTGCATGCCGTCGGCGCGCAGCGCGGCCACTGCTTCCGCCGCCGTGGCGCACTTGAGGATCGGCGCCCGGAAGGCGACCCCGGCCGAGGACTTGACCACCAACGGGTCCAGGGAGGCCACCCCGCGCCGCGGCACCACGATGCCGTCCAGCCCGGCCGCCGTCGCCGAGCGGATGATCATCCCGACGTTGGCCGGCGTCGTGATCCCGTCGAGCACCAGGACCGTCGCGAGGCGTCCCTGCGCCAGCGCCTGGGCCAAGGGCCGCATGCGCGGTGCGATGACGTCGGCGAAGACGCCCTGGTCCTGCCGGCCGTTGCCGGCCAGCTTCCTGACCCGCTCGGCGGAGGCCCGCTGCACCGGCACGCCGCGCCGACGCGCGGCCTGCTCGATCCGGCGCAGCGACTCGCCCCGGGCCCCTTCGGCGAGGACGACCTTGTCCACACCGACCGCCCCGTCGAGCAGCACCTCGAGCACGGGTTGGCGGCCGTAGACCGTGATGAAGCGGTCCTTGGGGGAGACGTCGGTGCGCACCGCGTCAGGATCGCACAGCGGAAGGACACGGTATGCCGCCCAGCCGGGTGAGCGGCATACTGCTGCGTCGTCGGTGGGCGCGGGCCCCACCCGGTCACGCGCGGGTCGGGAATGTGACGGGAGCATCCCATGTTTGGTAAGTTGAATAGTCAACTACTTAGACCTTGGGGCACGACATGCAGTTCGGCATCTTCAGCGTCGGTGACGTCACCACCGACCCCACCACCGGGCGCACCCCGACCGAGCACGACCGGATCAAGGCCACCATCGAGATCGCCCGGAAGGCCGAGGAGGTGGGCCTGGACGTCTTCGCGACGGGGGAGCACCACAACCCACCCTTCGTCGCCCCACCGAACCCGACGGTGCTGCTCGCGCACCTTGCCGCGCTCACCGAGCGGATCGTCCTGACGACCTCCACCACCCTGATCACGACGAACGACCCGGTCCGGCTCGCCGAGGACTACGCCTACCTGCAACACCTCGCCGATGGCCGGATCGACCTGATGACGGGTCGCGGCAACACCGGTCCGGTCTACCCGTGGTTCGGCAGGGACATCCGCGACGGCATCCCGCTCGCCATCGAGAACTACGCCCTGCTGCATCGGCTGTGGCGCGAGGACTCCGTCGACTGGCAGGGCAAGTTCCGCACGCCGCTGCAGGGCTTCACGTCGGTGCCGCGCCCGCTCGACGGGGTGGCGCCGTTCGTCTGGCACGGCTCGATCCGCAGCCCGGAGATCGCGGAGCAGGCCGCCTACTACGGCGACGGGTTCTTCGCGAACCACATCTTCTGGCCGGCCGGCCACACCCGGCAGATGGTCGCGCTCTACCGGCGCCGCTTCGAGCACTACGGCCACGGCAGCGCCGACCAGGCGATCGTCGGGCTCGGGGGACAGGTCTTCATGCGTGCGAACAGCCAGGACGCGGTCCGCGAGTTCCGCCCCTACTTCGACAATGCGCCCGTCTACGGGCACGGGCCCTCGCTGGAGGAGTTCACGGCCCAGACGCCGCTGCTGGTCGGCAGCCCCCAACAGGTCATCGAGGCCACCTTGGGCTACCGCGACTACGTCGGCGACTACCAGCGCCAGCTCTGGCTGCTCGACCACGCGGGCCTGCCCCTCAAGACCGTTCTCGAGCAGCTCGACATCCTCGGCGAGCAGGTCGTCCCGGTCCTGCGCAAGGAGTTCGCCGCCCTCAAGCCGGCGCACGTGCCGGACGCACCGACCCACGCCGCGCTCGTCGCCGCCGCCGGCGGCGCCCACGACCCGACCGTCTACGCCGCGGCGGACGACGTGACGGGCGCCTCGCCGGAGGCGTCCCGCAGCACCGTGAAGGAGAACCGATGACCGTCCGTCTCGCCGTGATCACGGCCGGGATCACGCAGCCCTCGTCCACCCGGCTGCTCGCCGACCGGCTGCTCGGGGCCGTCACCGCCGCGCTGGGCGGGCCGGCGGCCGTCGCCGTGGAGATCGTCGACGTGCGTGAGCATGCCCACGACGTGACCAACAACGTGCTGACCGGGTTCGCCTCGCCGGAGCTGCAGGGCCGGCTCGACGCGATCGCGGCCGCCGACGCGGTGATCGTGTCGACGCCGATCTACAGCGCCTCGTACAGCGGACTGTTCAAGATGCTCGTCGACGTGCTGCCTCCGGACTGCCTCCGGGACAAGCCGGTCCTGCTCGGCGCGACCGGTGGCACCGCCCGGCACTCGCTGGCCATCGACCACGCGCTGCGGCCGCTCTTCGCATACCTCGGCGCTCTCGTGGCCCCCGTCGCGGTGTTCGCCGCGTCGCAGGACTGGGGGAGCTCCGAGGCGGGCCGGCTCGGCGAACGCATCGAGCGCGCCGGGACCGCGTTCGCCCGCCTGGTGACGGGTGCGCCGGCCCCGCGGCAGGTCGACCCGTTCGAGCAGGTGACCCCGTTCCGGACGCTGCTTGCCGAGGTGACCGGCGCAGCCTGAGGGCTCGACAACCTCGCCCGTCGACTCTGACCCCGACCCCGGGCGTGGCGCCCGGCGCCCGCGGCGCCCGCGGCGCGTCAGGGCAGGTCGGGGCGCAGCTGGTCGAGCACCAGGTCCGCGATCGCGAGCGAGGCGGTGGCGGCCGGCGAAGGGGCGTTGCGGATCGCGAAGACGTTCCCGACCCGGCTGAACCGGAAGTCGTCGACGAGGGAACCGTCTGCGTCCATGGCCTGGGCCCGGACGCCGGCCGGCCCACGGACGACGTCCTCCGGGGTGATCTCGGGGACGTAGCGGCGCGCCGCCGCGATGAAGGCCCGCCGGTTGAGCGAGCCCCACACCTCACGCACCCCGGTGGCGGCGTTGGCCCGGGCGAAGGTGCGAAACCCCTTGAACGACACCAGCTCCCGCAGCTCGCGAGCCTCCAGGTCGCGGCGCAGGTAGCCCTCGCGAGCCAGGGCCAGCACCGCGTTGGGCCCGAGCAGCACGTTGCCGTCGACGCGGCGGGTCAGGTGCACCCCGAGGAAGGGGTAGCGAGGGTCGGGAACGGGGTAGATGAGCCCCTTGACCAGGTGGCGGGCGCTCGGCACCAGCTCGTGGAACTCCCCGCGGAACGGGACGATGCGCGGGAACGGCGAGTCGCCGGCCAGGGCCGCGAGGCGGTCGGCCTGCAGCCCCGCCGCGATGACCAGCAGGTCGGCCTCGACGGTGTCGCCCGAGGCCGCGGTCAGCCGGGTGGGCGAGCCGACCGAGATCGAGGTGACCTCGAACCCGGTGCGCAGCCGGGCGCCGTGCTCGCGCGCGTCCGCCAGGAATGCGGCCGCGACCCGGGCGAAGTCGACGATGGCCGTCGTGGGGGAGTGCAGCGCGGCCCGGCCCTGCACGTGCGGCTCGATCTCGCGCAGCTCGGCAGCGTCGAGCCAGCGCAGCCCGGGGACGCCGTTGGCGACCGCGCGTTCCCGGATCCGGGCCAGCCGGCCCTCGTCGCGGGCGTCGAGGGCCACGACGACCTTGCCGACCTCCTGGTAGGGCAGGCCACGCTCGTGGCAGTACTCGCGCAGCCGGCGCACCCCCTCCCGGGAAAGGCGGGCCTTGTCGGAGCCGGGCTGGTAGTAGACCCCGGCGTGGACCACACCGCTGTTGCGTGAGGTCTGGTGGCGGCCCGGCTCGTCCTCCTTCTCGAGCACCGTGACCGAGGCGGCGGGGTGGCCCATCGCGAGGGCGCGGGCGATCGCCGCACCCACGATCCCGGCACCGACGACAACGACCTTCTGCTCCGCCACGCGCTCACGGTAACGCCTGCGCTCGGCTGTGCGGTCGAGAAGGGCTGCATCCACGGCACCGTCCACAACCGGGAGGCGTGGTGCGGGCCGTCCACAGTCGCTCGGGTGAGGAGTGCCGGGGGTACGACCGGGCAGCAGAGTGGGGGCATGGAAGGGAGTCGCGATGTCCAATGTCATCCACCTGCTGACCCGCCGGCCGATCGAGTCGCCCGAGGAGGTCCTGCCCCGTCCCGACGAGTGCCTCGCCTGCTTCGTGCACCGGATGGTCGGGCGGCAGGGCTGCTCGGCCGCGCTGCGCTGGGTGGAGCAGTTCCGCGTGCACCGCACCCGTCGGGCCACGGCGCTTGGCCGCCGGCTCGTCGCCCGGGGCGCCACCTGTGACTGCAGCGTCACCGACGTCGTGTGGCGCCCCGGTCCGCAGCTGTGGGAGTGGAGCGAGGCGGGTCAGCTGGTGCCCCCCGAGCAGGTGCCGCCCTGTCCCGGGGTCCGACCGGGCTCCACGCAGCCGTGCCGGCTGTGGGTCGCGGTGGCCGACCTGGCGATCTGACCCCGGGCGCGCCTGCAGGGCCCGGATCTTCATGGCAGGGTGTGCCCATGGCGAGGTACTTCGATGTCCATCCCGTCGACCCGCAGCCCCGGGCGATCCGTCAGGTGGTCCAGATCCTGCGCGACGGTGGCCTGATCGCCTACCCGACCGACTCGTGCTTCGCCCTCGGCTGCTCGCTCGACAACGCGGAGGGCAAGGAGCGGATCACCCGCATCCGGCACCTCGACGAGCGGCACCACTTCACCATCGTCTGCGCCGACTTCGCCCAGCTGGGCCAGCTCGTCCACCTGGACAACTCCGTGTTCCGGGCGGTCAAGGCAGCCACGCCGGGCCCGTACACATTCATCCTCCCGGCCACCAGGGAGGTGCCGCGGCGCCTGCTCCAGCCCAGGAAGAAGACGGTCGGCGTGCGCATTCCCGAGCATCCCGTGGTCCGTGAGCTGCTCAAGGAGATGGGCGAGCCGATCCTGTCGAGCACGCTGCTGCTGCCCGGCATGGCCGACCCGCTCACCGACGGGTGGACCATCAAGGAGGAGCTCGACCACAGTGTCGACGCGGTCATCGACTCGGGCGAGTGCGGGCTCGAGCCGACCACGGTGGTCGACTTCAGCAACGGCTACGCCGAGGTGGTCCGGGTCGGGGCCGGGGACCCCAGCCCGTTCCGCTGACCGCTGACCCGGTCACATCTCCTCGTGGGTGGCCGAGTCGCGGTCGGCGAACCCGCCGTCCGGTCTGCTGAGCGCACCGATCGCCGCCAGCTGCGCGTCCGTGAGGGCGAAGCCGAGCACGTCGAGGTTGGCGGCCTGCCGGGACGGTGTCGCGGACTTCGGCAGCGGCACCGAGCCGAGCTGCAGGTGCCAGCGCAGGACCACCTGCGCGAGGCTCACGTCGTGCGCGCGCGCTGCCTCGACCAGGGCGGGCTCGTCCAGCGGCTTGCGGTACCGGCCGAACGGACTCCAGGCCTGGGTGCAGATCCCGAGCTGCTCGTGCACCCGGCGCTGGTCCGGCCGGGAGAACCACGGGTGCAGCTCGACCTGGTTGACGGCCGGCACCACCCCGGTCGCCTGGATGATCGTGTCGAGGTGCTCCGGCTTGAAGTTGCTGACGCCGATCGTGCGCACCAGCCCGTCGCGCTGAGCGGTCACGAGGGCGCGCCAGGCCTCCACGTAGCGCCCGCGGCTCGGGTTCGGCCAGTGGATCAGGGCGATGTCGATCTGCTCCACCCCGAGCAGGCGCGACGACTCGCGCAGCGACTCCAGGGCGAGCTCGTAGGCGTGGTGCCGGCCGGGGATCTTGGTCTGCAGCAGGATCTGCTCGCGTGGCACGTCGCTGCGCCGCACCGCCTCGCCGACCTCACGCTCGTTGCGGTAGTTGACCGCGGTGTCGATCAGCCGGTAGCCGAGGTCGAGCGCCGAGCCGATCGCCGCGACGGCCTCCTCGCCCTTCATCGGGTAGGTGCCGAAGCCCAGGACCGGCAACCTGGTGGCGTCGTTGAGCTCGATGGTGGGCAGCGTGGTCACCGTCTCACCGTATGCCGCCGAGTGCCGCCCGGCCCAGTGCGATCCACTCGCCGTGGGGATGGCAGGTACCCCAGACCTCGGCCGGGACCTCACGCCCGTGGCGCCAGCGCCGGGCGCCCAGGACGGTGCTGTCCGCGGCGAGGGCGCCCGCCTTCGGGACGGGCAGCCCGGGCACGCACCCGAGGGGTTCCGCCGTGACCCAGCTGACCGCGGCGAACGACCCGGCGACCTGGGCCAGCCGCGCGGCCAGCTCGGCCCGACGCTCCCGTCGCACGTAGGTCAGGGCCCACGAGCTGAACACCAGCAGGTGGCCGGCCGACCCGTCCGAGGAGCCGGTGCGGGCCAGCGCCTGCTCGACCGTGGCCGCCAGATCGTCGACCATGTCACCGGCCCGGAGGGTGGGCGGGTCCGCACGCACCATCGCCAGGGCGGCCCGGAACCGTTCGACCCGCCCGGGGACGTCCGGCCAGAGGCAGGCCTCGAGCCAGCGCACCGCCGTCTCGTCGCCCAGGTCGACGGGGGCCAGGTCGAGCCCGACCCGCCCGATGATGCGTGGCAGCGCCAGGTCCGGCAGCGGGCCCGGGGAGCGGTCCTCACCGTGGCAGACCACCGGTGAGGCCGGGTCGCCGACGACCAGCGCGACGCCGCGCCGGTGCAGCTCGACCCGGTACCGGTCGACCGCCAGGAGCAGGCCGGCGCTGGCCCCGAGCTCGACCAGCAGCGCCGGCCGGCTCGGCACGTCCCGGGAGGCGAGGGCCAACCCGACCGCGACGTAGACGGCCCGGTTCACCTCGTTGGTCTGCGTGCGCCGGGTCGCGATGGTGCGCCGCAGGTCGTCGCGGTTCGCCCGGATCGTGGCCCGCACGTCCGGCCAGGGATCGCCGGAGGCTACGCCCTCGGGGCCCACGACGCTGGCGTACCACCGGGCGGCGGGCAGGTCGGGTCGTCGAAGCACGAGGTCGTGCAGGGCGGCGAGCAGGAGCACGGGCCGGGCCTGGCCGGGCTGGGCGTCGAGCAGCAGCGCCGCCGCCTCCGAGTCGTCGGCCAGGCCGAGGCAGATCGCCCGGTAGAGGGGAAGGTTCGCGTAGTCCCGGGCGAACCGGGCGAAGTCGGCCCGGATCTCGTCGACCCGGGCTCGCTCGGCGGCATCGGAGGGCTGAGCCGGCACATCTGCCAGCGTAGGTGCCATCCGGGCCTGCGGCGTGCCCGCCGGTCACGCCCGCTCGAGCAGGACCATCACCTCGTGGTGCTCCGTCTGCGGGAACATGTCGAACAGCCGGGCTGCGACCGGTCGCAGCCCGGGCAGCATCGCCAGGTCTGCGGCGAGAGAGCCGACGTTGCAGCTCGAGTAGACGACATGGCGGGCGCTGGACCCGGCGACCCAGCGGGCAAGCGGGCTGCCGAGGCCGCGCCGGGGCGGGTTGACGACCACGGCGTCGGGAGCGCTGCGACCGCGCGCGGCCGCCACGTCGGTGAGGTCGCCGACCGTGAAGCGCAGCCGTCCCGGGACGGCGCCCGACTCGACCAGGGCCCGGGCACTGATCCGGGCACCAGCCACCGCCTCGGGAGCCACCTCGATCCCGCAGACCTCGTCAGGTGGTGGCGACCCAACGGTGGCGCAGTGCAGCGCGAACCCGCCCACGCCGCAGAACAGGTCCCAGACGACGCGGGGCGACACCGCCGCGAGCCACGTCCGGGCCTGGCGGTAGAGGGCCGCCGCCACGGCGGTGTTGGTCTGGAAGAAGCTGTTCGGGCGCAGTTGGAGCACCGCGTCGTTGACCCGCATCGGCAGCAGCGCTCGCTCCGTCAGCACGATCTCGCGCCGGCCCTCGAGCACCGCCTTGTGCTCCGGCTGGATGTTGAGCGAGACCACGGCGGCGGCAGGGATCTCGCGTCGGATCGTCGGCAGGTGCCGACGCAGCAGCGTCTCGTACCGGCGGGACCGGACGACGAAGCGGATCATCACCTCGCCGTCGGGGGAGTGGGTCAGGATCAGGTGCTTGAGCTCTCCGCGGCGCGCGGGCACGTCGTAGGGCTCGAGGCCCATGGCATCGACGACGTCGGCGACGCGGGGGAGCACGTCGCCGAGCCCGGGCTCGTACAGGCCGCAGTCGCGCAGGTCGACGCCGGCCCCGAATCCGTCCAGGATCCCGATGCTCACCCGGCCCGGCCGGCCGCCGACGGCAAGCTTGGCCTTGTTGCGGAAGCGCGACTCGGCGCTGGGGTAGGGGACCAGCCACGCGCCCGGCGCGACGAACTGTGCCAGCGCGCGACGGCAACGATCCTGCTTGGCGGCCAGCTGAGCGGCATACTCCACGCCCATCAGGGCGCACGAGCGGCACCGTGCGGAGTCGAAGTGGTCGCACTGCATCGCGCCCAAGGGTATGTCGCCGGGCGACCCCTGGCCGGCACCAGCCGCTCACCCCGAAGCCGAGCATAATGAGCCGTGCTGGCTCGGGCACACCGACTCGGGAGGACGCACATGCCGTCGATGAGCAGTACCGAGAGCATCTTCCTGCGCCTCGAACGTGACGGGTACCCGATGGACGTCGCGGGCATCTACCTGCTCGAGCCCGGCCCGGAGGGACCGTTGCCGCTCGATGACGTCCGCGCGCTGTTCGGCCAGCGGCTGTCCGGCTCGCCGGTCGTGAACCGGATGGTCGCCCACGCGCCCCTGGGCATCGGCGAGGACCGCTGGACCCAGACGGACTACGTGGACCTCGAGGCGCACGTGCGCCATCGGCACGTCCCGGCACCGGGCGAGCTGTCCGACCTCCTGGCGAGCATCCTGGAGATCTCCGGTGAGCCGCTGGACCGGGGCCGGCCGCTCTGGCAGGCCTGGTACCTGACCGGCCTGGCCGACGGGCGAACGGCGTTGGTCCTGCGACTGCACCATGCCGTGATCGACGGCATGGGCATGATCGCGCTGCAGCAGCTCCTCTTCGATGCCGCGCCGACCCCGGTAGCCCGCGATCGCGAGCCGGCGCCGCTGACCGGTCGGGCGCACCCGTCGGTGGTGCGCCGCGCCCTGGTCGAGATACCGAGCCGGGTCGTGGCCAGCACCGCCGCCACCCAGCGGCTGCTGGGACGGCTCGTGCCGATCGTGCCGCAGGTGGTGGAGGGCTCGACCCGGCTGCTCGCGGACGCGGCCGGCCAGGTCGGCGCCCTGGCCCGGGTACCCTTCCGGATCCGGCTGCCCGGCTACGTCCCCTCGCCGACCGACGCACCGCCGGTGACGCTGTTCAACCAGCATGTCAGCGACCCACTCAAGTCCATGGCGGTGGTCACCCTGCCCTTCGAGCAGGTGCAGTCGGTGCGCCCTCTCGTCGCCGGGGCGACCGTCAACGACGTCCTGCTGGCGCTCGTGACCGGGGCGATGCGCGACTACCTGGCGGCGCGCGACGACCTGCCCGCCCGGTCGATCCGCACCACGTGCCCGGTCAACGTGCGCACCTCGGGCGAGCAGGGCACGCAGGGCAACCACATCACCACGATGTGGGTCGACCTCCCGGTGCACCTGGCCGAACCGGTGGAGCGGCTGGCGGCGGTGCGGGCGAGCTCGGCTGCGGCCAAGGCGGCCCTGCCCCAGTCGCAGGCCGACTGGGACGCGCTGGCCGACGTCGGCGACCTGCTGCTGCCCGGAATCGTCACCGCCGCGATGGCGTTCGCGGGAACCAAGGCCTTCACCCTGTTCCCGCCCACCCAGAACCTGACCGTCTCGTCGCTGGCCGGGCCCCGGGAGCCCACCTACCTGGCCACCAGCCGGGTCGCGAACATCTTTCTGCGCGGCATCGTGTGCCCGCCGATCCACCTGTTCGTCGCCGCCATCACCAACGGACAGCACGTCGATGTCAGCGTCACCACGGTGCGCCAGCTATGCCCGGACCCGCAGGCTCTGGTCGACGGGATGCGCGTCGAGCTCGACCGGCTGCTCGCCGCCGGCTCCTGAGCCAGGGCACCGGCGGGGCCGGTCGGCCGGTCTCGCGGCGATGGTTCAGCAATCAACTCATTTTGGTGACTTGGAGTAGGCTCGCGGCATATGCTCCAAGGCAAGGCCAGACGGGCACGCTGAGCACCCGGTGGGCCTGGTGGTGGGGGCACAGACAGGCTCGCTGGCTTGGGGGATCGACTCCAACGGGCCTGTCTGTGCAAGGCCTCGGTGACCGGATCGCCGCCGCGAGGTGGGGATGCGACAGGAGCCTGGTCAGCCGGCGGGCTCGGCGCCCCCGGCCCGGGGCCGGACGCCAGTGTATCGGTCTTCAGCCCATTTCGCTGCGGTTGCCTGTGATCTGGAACGTCTCCTGCCTTCGGCTCCGAACCGAGCCGGGGGAGCCGGGTTTGCCTCCGGCGCGCTGCGGCTGCGCGGGCGGGAGCATCCGGTGCGGCCGCGGCCCACTCGGCCGGACGTTCCGGGGCGGGAACGGAGAGGACGGCGCGGGCGAACAGCTCGCCGGGAGGAACGGACAACTGCTGCGGTGTGACCGTGACAGCGCACGCTCTGCTCGACGGCTGCCCTGTGGCGCCGACCGCGTCGGCGGTGCGAGATGGCTTCCGTGCCGGGGCTTACCGCCTGGGCCCGGCGGGTGCGTGGACGTACTGCCGCCACACGTATCGCGATGGGATGACGGCGAAGAGGAGAACGACGAGCGTACAGTTCATGGCCACCTCGGTCGTGACGGGTCGTCCGCCCGGCCGTCCACAGCCGTGGGCAGTGCAACCAGGCCGAGTCAGGAGACCTTACACAGCGCCCTCGAACTGGCCTGCCGTCAAGACGCTACTGGCCGCCGCGGGAAACATCGAGGACGCCCGAAAGCCAGCGTCTGGACGGCGGCGCTTGCCTCACCGCGCGCGGAGCAGTCGAGCGCCATCAGTATGCGAAGCTCCGAGGTGGGGCCGGCTGGCCAGCGTCAGATGCTCAGTCTCTGCGCACTCGTGCGCGCAGCTCGCCGGAACAGGCGCCACGCGCCACCCGGCCTGGGTCACCGACGGCTCGAACGGCCTGCGTATCGTCGGGGGAGTGCGAACCGGGCTCGTTGTGCGGTGAGCGGCATACCGAGTAGCGAACTGTCGTCGGGCTGCTCGGTTGAACCAGTGGAGCGCCAAGTCGGCGACCGCGGCGGGGGCGTCGTCGGTGATGAAGTGCGCCGCGTCGTCGCGCCTGCCGCCGTTCCGCCCCCCGGCCAACCGCTCGGAGCGAGCCTCCGGTTGCCGGGTGGGCGATGCCGTGCTGGACTGATCGCGTCATACGGAACTGCACCCAACAGAACGGAACCACGATGGCCGACAAGCGATACACCATTACTGTGATCACCGGGACCAGAAGGTTCGCGGACACACGGGCCAAGGTCTACATCACGGTCAACGGCACGCTGGGCAGCAGCCCGGAGACCCAGCTCGAGGGCGAGTTCGGGCTCGGCAGCACGCGAGAGTTCACGTTCGAGTTCCCCGACCTCGGCAGTCTGAAGACGGTCGACGTCCGCCAGGACGACTCCGGCACCGCCCCGGCCTGGTTCCTCGGAAAGATCCTCGTCAAGGACAACACCACCAACGCCACCTGGGTCTTCCCCGCTGACGAGTGGCTCAGCGACACCGCGACCCACACCCTCGTCGGTGAGCTGATGCAGTCCGGGGGGACCATCTACTACTCCGCCGACCAGATCCACGCCCTGAACTCCGACCCGACCGGGACCGTCACGGACGTCAGCGACGTCGTCGTCACCACCAGCTACGTGTACGCGCTGACCCTCTCCGGCGCATGGTTCGTCAAGGCCGGCGCCGATGCCGTCAACCCCTACCGGCAGATCAGCGGTGTCCCGAAGGTCGACTCCGTCTGGGGCGGCACCGCCTCGGACTACGGTTACGCCATCTCCGGCGGGAAGGTCTATGGTGCGGCGGCCAACACCGACGGGTTCGAGGTGAGCGACGCGTCCGGGGTGATCAGTCTGGCGACCACCGGTGGTCGGACCTTCGCGTTGGACTCGCAGGGTCATGTCTACCGAATCCTCGACGGCGAGAAGGCCTTTCATCAGGTGATGTTGGGCACCGACCCGACGACGCCCCTGTCCGACGTGACCGCGATCGACGGGAACCAGGGCGGCGGCTACGGATGGGCCATCGCCGGCACCGACATCTACTTCATGCTCGACAACAACCTCGCCTACCTGTCCACGACCACCGAGAAGAAGCCCAGCAACCCGGTGTTCCTGTCGATCGGCGCATCCTGGGCGTATGTGCTGGACGAGGACGGCAGCGTCTGGTCCCACTACGCCGCAGCACCTGGCGACTGGACCCGACTCGTCGGGCTTCCCGGCAAGGCCACCTTCCTCACCTCGCAGCTGGGCACCGACTACGTGTGGGCCATGTCCGAGGGCGCACCCTACTGGGCCTACTACACCAACGGCTTCGCGAGCGCCAACGCAGGCTCCCTGGCCGGCAGCATCACTCAGCTGTGGGTGGGCGCGAACTACGCGTACGTGCGCACCAAGGCCGGCCAGTGGTGGCGCAGCAACCAGCCCTCGACCACCGCCCAGTGGGGTCAGATCACCGGGACGCCACGCAACACGGTCCACAAGATCGCCACGAACTGGGGCAACTTCGCCTGGGCCATCGCCGACCGCGACATCGCCGACCCGGCCTAGAGGGCCGGACCGCGGGCTGGCCGGGCGCGCGCCCAACGGTTACTGGATCCCCAGCCACGATCAGCGCCGCGGACGCTGGTGGCGCGGTCCCGGGCGGTGCCCCCGCCCGGGAGCGCGCCCAGGATGCGCTGGCCGGGCGCCAGCAGCCCGGGGTCAGATCATGGCGCCCGCGGCGACGGCGGGCACCATGACAATCTGTCATAATCGAGATTATCGGCACATCGAATTTCCTTGCAGGCCCCAGCGCGATATTGAACGCCGATAATTTTAATTATGTCAGCATGGCACTCTCGGGTTGCCGATCCTTCGGACAGCCGGCCGTACCTGACCTGATCATGTCCGTCAGTTCTCATCCCATCGTGACGCAGTCTCACCGTTCGTGACGCACGGCGTGGTTTGTCTCATCCGTCGTGACGCCACACCACCTCCCGCAGACGTTGGCCGAGCTCCGCGAACGCCAGGTCACGCCAGTTGCCGACAACACCGGCACATCATCGGCAACGCTAGGTTTGCAGGACGTAGAATAAGTGACGGCTTAGGTGACAGACCCCGATCTGAAAACGGTCGATCGGATATGTGTCACCTAAACGGTCGTATAGATGACAAGGGGGCGGCGGTGCTGGTCGGCTACGCGCGGGTCTCCAAGGCGGACGGGTCGCAGACCACCGACCTGCAGCGCGACGCGCTGATCGCCGCCGGCATCGCCCCGGAGGCGCTGTACGAGGACAGGGCCTCCGGCAAGGGCGACGACCGGCCCCAGCTGGCCGCCTGCCTGAAAGCACTACGCACCGGCGAGGACACGCTGGTGGTGTGGAAGCTGGACCGGCTCGGCCGGGACCTGCGCCACCTGGTCAACATCGTCCACGACCTCACCGGGCGCGGCGTCGGGTTGCGGGTCCTCACCGGGCAGGGCGCCGCCATCGACACCGCCACGCCCTCCGGCAAACTCGTCTTCGGGATCTTCGCCGCGCTGGCCGAGTACGAGCGGGCGCTCATCTCCGAGCGCACCAGGGCCGGGCTCGCCGCGGCCCGGGCCCGCGGCCGCAGGGGCGGGCGCCCGTTCAAGATGACCCCGGCCAAGGTCCGTCTGGCCGCCGCCTCCATGGGACGGCCCGACACCAACGTCGCCGCCCTGTGCCGGGAGCTCGGCATCACCCGGCAGACCCTGTACCGGCACGTCTCACCCACCGGCGAGATCCGGGACGACGGCAACAGGGTCCTCGCCCGCCGGTAGCTGATCCGCGGCCCGGGGATGATCTCGGTCCCCCACCCGGAATCGGCGGGCGGCCTACTCGCCGTCGTCGATGGCCGCGTACAGCGCGTAGTCGGGCCGCCCCGATCTCCCGCCCGACACCTGGGCCAGCTTCACGGTGACCGGTCGGCGTGACGGCTATGGCACGGGGGATGACGCGCGCCCGACCTGGCGCACCGACTTCGGGGGACCAGGAGCGTCTCGTACGTAGCATCCCCGGAAGGCCGCCTCGCCGTCCCCGTAGCGCGATCCACCTATCGGGCGCAGAAACTCCCCCCGTGCAGCGGACTTCGGACATCCGTGCAGACGACTTCGGACATTGACACATGGACTCTAATCTGACGTTCGTCACCGGTGTCGCGGAGTGTGGTGTACGGGTGTACCCCAAACCGACACAGTAGGTTGCCGGCCGCTACTTGAGGAGGGCCTGAAAGGGCTGGTGAGAAAACCTCACTGCGTGAGAGGAGGCCACCACAAGTGGACTTCCCACACCCCACACCCACAGCGTGGGCGCAGCAGCTGGGAGACGACACGAGTGCACATCAACCTCAATCGCCTCCCCAATAGTCTCATTCCCCGCGATGCCGCATCTTATCGCGAGAAGCACGCCGTTTTCGACGGTTATGACGTACTTGCTTCGCGACTAGCCCCTCCACCATCAGCCAGGCGCAGGCACTAATCCATAACAGGGCTATCGATGAGCCGCTAGACGAAATTCCGACCACAACAAGGCTGACCGCTGAGCTGATGACCCATAAGTCCCGCTCCAACACGGTTTTGCCAATATATACGGTCAGCATGAAAGCGGCTGCCAGAACGACCAGGAGTAGAATCGGCGCTTCATCGATTACAGACGCGTTGCTCACCGGCCGTTGTCCCTGGCTCGCTTGGCGTAGTACAGGTTTGCCCCCACAAGTATGGGTCGTACTCTTGGGGCCTGAACAGCTCCAC
>NZ_JBDIAQ010000020.1:0-37162 GCF_039812505.1 Intrasporangium sp.
TCAGTCGGAGCCGGCCGGCTTGACGGCGAGGGTCACGGTCAGCTCCTGACGCTGGCCCTTGCGCACGACGGTCAGCTTGGCCTGCTGGCCCGCCTGCATCTCGCGGATCTGGGCCACGAGCGCGGTCGAGGACTCGATGCGCTCGCCGTTGACCATGATGATCACGTCGCCCTGCTCGACCCCGCCCTTGGCGGCCGGGGTGTCCGGCACGACCTGGACCACCTCGGCACCGGCCCGCTTCGCCGCGCCGTCGGTGACGACGGCGTCGCGGGCGCTCACGCCGAGGAAGGCGTGCTCGGCGTGGCCCTTCTCGATGAGCTGGCTCGCGATGGTCTTGGCCTCGTTGACCGGGATCGCGAACCCGATCCCGATGTTGCCGCTCTGGCCGCTGCTGAAGGGCCCGCTGTTGCCGAGCTCGGCGATCGAGCTGTTGATGCCGATCAGCTCGCCCTTGGCGTTCACGAGCGCGCCGCCGGAGTTGCCTGGGTTGATCGCGGCAGAGGTCTGGATCGCGTTCGTCACGACGGTGTCGCTGCTGGTCTGGTCGCCCTCACCGAACGGCGACTCGTTCTGCTCGCTCGACTGCGTGGTCACCGGACGGTCGAGCGCGCTGATGATGCCGGTCGTCACCGTGCCCGACAGGCCGAGCGGGTTGCCGACGGCCATGACGGGGTCACCGACGGACAGCGTGTCCGAGTTGCCCAGGGTCATCGGGATCAGGTCGGCAGGGGCTCCCTCGATCTTGACGACGGCCAGGTCGGTCGAGGGGTCGGTGCCCACGATCGAGGCGGCGTAGGTGCGCCCGTCGTTCAGGCTCACCGTGATCGACCCCTTGGTCGCGCCGGCCACGACGTGGTTGTTCGTCAGGACGTGGGCCTGCCCGTCGATGATGACGCCGGAGCCCTGGGCCTCGCCGTTCTGCAGGGTCACCGTGATGCTCACGACGCTGGGGGTGACCGCCTTGGCGACCGCGGTCCAGTCCGGCGCCGCGGCGTCGCCCTGGATCACCGTCGGTGAGGTGTCGCCCTGCACGAGGGTCTGCGAGCTCGTCGCCGGCGTCGCGCCGCCGCCTCCGACCTGCAGCGCCGCATACGTGCCGCCGCTGGCCAGGACCGCGGCGAGCAGGGCGACCCCGGTCAGCTCCACGATGCGCCGTCTGGGCCGACGCTCCGGCTCGGGGTCGCGGTGTCCCGGCGGCGTCGGCTCGGGCCCCGGCGGTGGGGGCACCGCAGACATGGGGTTGTGGGTCCCGGGTGCCATGGTCATGGCGGCTCCTTCGATCGGCTGGTTGCTCCACATTCCACACCTGCTGCTTTGGTTACCCCTCTGGCCTTCCTATGAGTCCGCTGTGTGGTCCGGGGTCGGTGGCTGGACGGGCAGCTCGACGATGAAGGTGGCACCCCCGCCGGGTGTCTCGTCGGCGCGCACGGTGCCGCCGTGCGCGGTGACGATCGCCTCGACGATGGCCAGGCCCAGCCCGTTGCCGCCCCCGTGTCCGCGGCTGCGGGAGGCGTCGGCCCGGTAGAACCGCTCGAAGACCGTGGCCCGGTCCGCCTCCCGGATGCCGTACCCGTGGTCGCGGACCGCGAGCGCCACGTGGCCGCGGTCGAGCGGCCCGACGAGGATCTGGATGGCCGTTCCGGGAGGGGTGTGCACGCGAGCGTTCGTCACCAGGTTCGTCACGACCTGGCGCAGCTGCTTCTCGTCCGCGACCAGCTCGGTGGGCCGGATCGGCCCGGCGATCCCGGTCGCGCTCACGCTGCGAGCCGGGTCGATGGTGCGTGCGTCCTGCGCGGCGTCGGCGGCCAGCACGGCCAGGTCGACCGAGCCGAACTGGAGCGGCCGTTCGCCGTCGAGGCGGGCAAGGGTCAGCAGGTCGTCGACCAGGTCGCGCATCCGGTGGCTCTCGCCCTCGATGCGGGCCATCGCGCCGCCCACCTCGTCGTCGGTCCGCAGCGCACCCTGTCGGTAGAGTTCCGCGTACCCGGAGACCGCTGCGAGCGGGGTGCGCAGCTCGTGCGACGCGTCGGCGATGAACCGGCGCATCCGCGCCTCGTTGGCCTGGCGCACCGCGAAGGCCCGCTCGATCCGGGCGAGCATGACGTTCAGCGAACGCGACAGCGAGGCCACCTCGTCGCGGGTGCCGGGCACCTGGATGCGGCGGGTCAGGTCGCCGCCGGCGATGGCCGCCGCCGTGTCCTCGATCTCGGTCAGCGGCCGGAACACACGCCGGACGAGGAACCAGCCGATGACCGCGCAGACGCAGAGGACGATCAGCCCGATCGCGGCGGCATACCAGATGAACTGGGTCACCGTCGCGGCCAGGCTGCGCAGTGAGAGCGCGACGACGAAGGTCGCGCTGCGGTCGTGGTTCGTCGTGGCCAGGGCGAGCCACTGCACCCCGCCGCCGACGGAGCCGACGGTGAAGACCTGGCCGTGCGTGACCCGCGGGTCGTCGGGCCGGATGATGGGGATGTCGGCCCGGTCCTTCTCGGTCACCGCCTCGCCGAAGGAGAGCTGCTGGTCGCCGTCGGCCGGGATCACCCGCAGCGTGAACCCGGTCGGCAGCAGGGCCTGCCCCTGCTCGAGCTGGGTCGTCTGCAGCTTGGTGACGATGCTGGCCGCGTAGACCCGCAGCTCCTGTTCGGCCTGCCCGCGCAGGTAGTGGTTGAGCAGCGCGCTCGTGACGACCAGGGTCAGCACGAGAGCGGTCAGGATCAGGCCGAGCGCGACGGTCAGCAGCCGCCACCGCAGCGGCATCGCGCGCAGCGCAAACCGCCTCCGGCCCGGTCGCCTCGATCCGTCGATGCCGGCCACCCGGTCAGGGCGACGACTCGGGCGGAACCCGCAGCACGTACCCGACGCCGCGCTTGGTGTGGATCAGGTTGGGCAGGCCGTCGACGTCGATCTTGCGCCGCAGGTAGGAGATGTACGACTCGACGATCCCCGACTCGCCGCGGAAGTCGTAGTCCCAGACGTGGTCGAGGATCTGCAGCTTGGACAGGACCCGGTTCGGGTTGAGCAGCAGGTAGCGCAGCAGCTTGAACTCCGTGGGGGACAGCTCGATGACCCGCCCGGCGCGACGCACCTCGTGCGAGTCCTCGTCGAGCTCGAGGTCGTGGAAGCGCAGCGTGGCGGTGTCGTCCTCGGCCGATCCGCGCGTGCGCCGCAGGACCGCCCGGATGCGGGCCACGACCTCCTCGAGGCTGAACGGCTTGGTGACGTAGTCGTCGCCGCCGACGGTCAGGCCGGCGATCTTGTCGCCGACGGAGTCGCGGGCGGTGACGAAGACGATGGGCTGCTGGCGGCCGCGGTCGCGCAGCCGCCGGGTCACCTCGAAGCCGTCGACGTCGGGCAGCATGACGTCGAGCACGACGAGGTCGGGCTCGGAGCTCTCGGCCAGGGCGAGCGCGCTCGTCCCGTCCTCGGCGGTCTCGACCGCGAAGCCGGCGAAGCGGAGCGAGGTCGCGAGCAGTTCGCGGATGTTCGGCTCGTCCTCCACCACGAGGAGGCGGGCCTCGGGGGCCTGGGTCTGCACGCTCCACAGTGTCACCACGTTGCCTGTGAGTTGGCTGGGAGCGGGATGTGCACCGGCTCCGGACCGGCGGCAGCGCCTACGCTGGCAGCCGTGACGACGTGGGTGCTGGCCCCCCTGGTGGGGCTGGTCGTCGGTCTCGTCATGGGCGGCCTCGGGGGCGGCGGGGCGGTGCTGTCCGTGCCCGTGCTCGTCTACGCCCTCGACCAGCCGGCCCACCAGGCCACGACGATCTCGCTGGTCGTGGTGCTCTTCGGTGCCGTCGTGGGGCTGGCCGCCATGCGGGGCCAGGACCGGGTCGACTGGCGCACCGGGCTGGTCTTCGGCGGGCTCGGCATCGCCGGCTCGGTCGTCGGCGCGCGGCTGTCGTATGCCGCCGACCCCCGCCTGCTGCTGGGCTCCTTCGCGGTCCTGCTCGCCGCGGTCGCGGTCCTGATGTGGCGCCGGGCCGACCACGACGCATCCGCCTCCGCGGGGCCGGGGGAGGGGTCGGTCGGCAAGCTGGTCCCGACCGCTCTGGGCATCGGTGCGCTCACCGGGTTCTTCGGCGTGGGAGGCGGGTTCGCCACCGTGCCGGCCCTGGCGCTCGTCATGCGGATGACGCCCGCCCGGGCGACGGCCACCAGCCTCGTCGTCATCTGCGTCAACGCCGTCGCGGCGCTGGTCACGCGCTTCGTCGGGAAGGGGGTGGGCGGCATACCGTGGCTGCTCGTGCTGACCTTCGCGGTCGGCACCGGGGTCGGTACGGCGTTGGGCACCCGCGTCTCGGGGCGACTGCGCGGCGCCCACCTCATGCGCGCCTTCGCCGTCTTCCTCGTGCTGATCGCGGCGGTCGTCGGCGTGGAGACGGCGTTGCAGTGACCACCCCGGCCACGCGGGTCACAGGTCGTCGGCGTCCACGATCCGGTAGGCGTACCCCTGCTCGGCCAGGAACCGCTGCCGGTGGGCGGCGAACTCGGCGTCGACGGTGTCGCGCGCCACGACCGTGTAGAAGTGGGCAGTGCGCCCGTCGCCCTTCGGGCGCAGCACCCGACCGAGCCGCTGGGCCTCCTCCTGGCGCGAGCCGAACGTGCCGCTCACCTGGATCGCGACCGACGCCTCGGGCAGGTCGACCGAGAAGTTCGCGACCTTCGAGACGACCAGCCGGCGCACCTGCCCGGCCCGGAACGCGGCGTACAGCCGCTGCCGCTCCGGGACCGTCGTCTCGCCGGTGATGACGTCGGCGCCGAGCCGCTCGGCCAGCTCGTGGAGCTGGTCGAGGTACTGCCCGATGATCAGGGTGGGCTCGCCGGTATGCCGCTCGGCCAGCTTCTCGATGACCGCGAGCTTCGCGTCGGAGCAGGCCGCGAGCCGGTACCGGTCGTCGGGCTCGGCCGTCGCGTAGGCCATCCGCTGGCCGTCCGGCAGGGAGACGCGCACCTCGACGCAGTCGGCCGGGGCGATCCAGCCCTGGGCCTCGATGTCCTTCCACGGCGCGTCGAACCGCTTCGGCCCGATGAGCGAGAAGACGTCGGCCTCGCGGCCGTCCTCGCGCACGAGGGTCGCGGTCAGGCCGAGCCGGCGGCGGGCCTGCAGGTCGGCGGTCATCCGGAAGACCGGCGCGGGCAGCAGGTGGACCTCGTCGTAGACGATCAGGCCCCAGTCGCGCGCGTCGAGCAGGTCGAGGTGCGTGTAGGCCCCCTTCCGACGGGTCGTCAGGACCTGGTAGGTGGCGATCGTGACCGGTCGGACCTCCTTGCGGGCTCCGGAGTACTCGCCGATCTCGTCCTCGGTCAGGGTGGTGCGCCGCAGCAGCTCGTCCTTCCACTGCCGGGCGGCGACGGTGTTGGTGACGAGGATCAGGGTCGTGGCCTTGGCGGCGGCCATCGCCCCGGCGCCGACGAGTGTCTTGCCGGCGCCGCAGGGCAGCACCACGACACCGGAGCCGCCGTGCCAGAAGCCGTCGACCGCCTGCTGCTGGTAGGGCCGCAGCTGCCAGCCCTGCTGGACCAGGTCGATCGGGTGGGCCTCCCCGTCGACGTAGCCGGCGAGGTCCTCCGCGGGCCAGCCCAGCTTGACCAGCTCCTGCTTCAGCCGGCCGCGCTCGCTCGGGTGGACGACCACGGCCAGCTCGTCGACCCGCTCACCGGTCAGCGGCCGGATCCGCTTGGACCGCAGTACCTCCTCGAGCACGGGCCGGTCGGTGGTCCGCAGCACCAGCCGGGTCCCGGTGGGGTCGTCGGCGAACCCCTCCTTCTCGATGGTGAGCCGGCCGTACCGGTCCATCGTCTCGGCGACGTCGACCAGCAGGGCATGGGGGACCGGGTAGCGGCTGTGGGTGATCAGCGCGTCGACCACCTGCTCGGCGTCGTGCCCCGCCGCGCGGGCGTTCCACAGGCCGAGGGGGGTAACCCGGTAGGTGTGCACGTGCTCGGGGGCCCGCTCCAGCTCGGCGAACGGCGCGATCGCCCGACGTGCCTCCTCCGCCCGCGGGTGGGCGACCTCGAGCAGCAGGGTCTTGTCGCTCTGGACGATCAGGGCTCCGTCGTTCATCACGAGTGACCAACACCCTCGGTGGTGCCCGTGTTCCCGGGGACCTCGCGGTGGGCCGGTTCAGCGCGGGGCCGCCAGCGCCGCGAGCCGTCGTACCGCGAGCTCGGCGTAGATCGTGGCACCGTCGGGCAGGACGGAGTCGTCGAAGGTCGCCAGCGGCGAGTGGTTCATCGGCGCGGTGGCGGGGTCGCGCCCCGGGGGGACCGCGCCGAGGAACAGGAAGCTGCCGGGCACCTGCTGCAGGACCCGGGAGAAGTCCTCGGACGCGCCCACCGGTGCGGCGAGGGCGGCGTGGCGCGCCGGCCCGAACACCTCGGCGACCGTCCGGGCGGCGAACGCCGTCTCGTCGACGTCGTTGACCGTCATCGGGTACCCGCGCACGAAGTCGACGCTCGACTCGAGGCCGTGAGCGGCGGCGACCTGCCTCACCAGTCGTGGAGCCGACTCGGCCATCCGCTCCTGGGACCCCTCGGAGAACGTACGGACGGTCGCCTCCAGGTAGGCCTCGTCCGGGATGATGTTGGACCTGGTGCCGGCGTGCAGCTGGCCCACGGTGAGCACGACCGGGTCGAAGACGTCGAACTGGCGCGTGACCATCGCCTGCAGCGCCAGGACGATCTCGGCGGCGGCCGGGACCGGGTCCTTGGCCTGGTGCGGTGCCGACCCGTGCCCGCCCGCCCCCTGCACGGTGGCGTGCAGCTCGTCCGAGGCGGACATGATCGTCCCTGCTCGGGTGAGGAAGGTGGCGTGCGGGGCGATCGCGGAGAAGACGTGCAGACCGAAGGCCGCGTCCACGCGGCGGCCGGCGGCGTCGAGGACGCCCTCCTCGATCATGACACCGGCCCCGTCCCAGCCCTCCTCGCCGGGCTGGAACATGAACACCACGTCCCCCTCGAGGCGCTCCCGGTGCGCGGACAGCAGCCGGGCCGCGCCGACCAGCATCGTCGTGTGCAGGTCGTGGCCGCAGGCGTGCATGGCGCCCTCGACCCGCGAGCGGTAGGGCACCTCGGCCCGCTCGGTCACCGGCAGGGCGTCCATGTCCCCGCGCAGCAGCACCGCCGGGGTGCTGTCCGGCGAGCCGCTGCTCCCGGTGCCGCGCAGCACGGCCGTGACCGAGGTCGTCCGGGTGCCGGTGCTCACCTCCAGCGGGAGCCCGTCCAGGGCGGCCAGCACCTTCGCCTGCGTGCGGGGCAGGACCAGGCCGATCTCCGGGTCCTGGTGCAGCTCGTGCCGCAGCGCCACCAGATCGGCCGCCATCGCGGTCGCATCGTCGTGCAAGCTCATTGGTGCTCCTGCCGTTCGCTGGTCCCGTCCGGTTCGTCCGGTCCGGTTCGTCCGGGTCCGCTCGTCCGGCCCGGACGTTCCGCAACCTACTCCGTCGGCGGTTGGGCCGCCGGTCGCGGAGCTGGTGCGGTGGCGGCGGCTCGGGGGCGACGCAGGCGGAGCTGGTGCAGTGCCGGCAACTCGGGGCGTCGCCCGGGGAGCGGGCGCGCCGACGGGTTTGCACGCCCAGGGGGGCCTGCCACCATGGAGCCATGCGCACCCCCCAGGTCGAGCCGGCATCCGGGCTGCCCGCCCAGGTCACCATCTACGAGGTCGGCCCGCGAGACGGCCTGCAGAACGAGCAGACCGTGGTCCCGGCGGCGGCCAAGGTCGAGTTCATCAGGCGGCTCGAGGCCGCCGGGCTCGGCACGATCGAGACCACCTCGTTCGTCCCGGCCAGGTGGGTGCCGCAGATGGGCGATGCCGAGGAGGTGCTCGCCGCCCTGGGCCCCGACGGCGTCGGCCGGCGTCGGCCGGCCCTGGTGCCCAACGAGCGCGGGCTGGACCGGGCCGAGCAGCTCGGCCTGCAGGCCATCGCGATCTTCGGCTCGGCCACCGAGACCTTCGCGCAGAAGAACCTCAACCGCTCCGTCGCGGAGCAGTACGCGATGTTCGAGCCGGTCGTGAAGCGGGCCAGGTCCGACGGGCTGTGGGTGCGCGCCTACGTGTCGATGTGCTTCGGCGACCCGTGGGAGGGGCCGGTCCCGGTCGAGCAGGTCGTCGACGTCGCCGAGCGGCTGATGGGCCTGGGCTGCGACGAGCTCAGCCTCGGCGACACGATCGGCGTCGGCACGACCGGTCACGTCCACCGGCTCCTCGAGGCCCTGGCCCGGCGCGGGATCGGCACCGAACGGGTCGCCGTCCACTTCCACGACACATACGGGCAGGCGCTCGCCAACACGCTGGCCGCCCTGCAGGACGGGGTGGCCACGGTCGACGCGGCCGCCGGCGGGCTCGGCGGCTGCCCCTACGCGAAGTCGGCCACCGGCAACCTGGCCACCGAGGACCTCGTGTGGGCGCTGGCCGGGGCCGGCGTCTCTACCGGCGTGGACCTCGACAGGCTGGTCGAGACGAGCGCCTGGATGGCGCGCCTGCTGGGTCGGCCCAGCCCCTCCCGGGTCGTCCGGGCGCTGGCCGGGGGCTGACCCCGTACGCAGGTGGACCGACGGGGGTCCCCGTCGGTCCACCTGGTGCGCGGCGACGTCGCGGTCAGTCGTCCATGATCGAGCCGATGCTCGCGGGGTTGTCCGTCTCGTTGAGGATCTCGTGCACGCGGTGGCTCGGGAGCTGGCAGGTCCATGCGACGGCCATGACGACGAGCGACAGGATGATGTTGGCGATGATGCCCGCGTTGAAGTCCAGGTAGTTCAGCTCGCCGGCGTCGGTCTGTCCGGCGACCCCGGAGAACTGGCCCAGGTAGCTGACCAGGGTGATGCCGGCGAACCAGATGAGCACCCAGTAGCCGTTGCGGAACTCCAGCTTCGGCGCCCGCCCCTTGTCGAGCAGGTGGAAGACGCCGAGCAGGACGTAGCCGAGCAGGATGGCCAGCATCATCTTCCAGACCTGGTCCCAGCCGGACCAGTACATGATCAGGTTCGTGGCGAGCAGGGCCAGGAACGCGACCGGCCACACGGCGACGCCGAGGCTGAACGGGCGGTGCTGGTGGGGCAGCTGCTTGCGCATGGCCAGCAGCGCGATCGGCCCGCTGCCGAAGGACAGCACCGTCATGCTGGTGACGATCCCGACCAGGGACTGCCAGCTGGGGAACGGGAGGAAGAAGATGCACCCGACGACCCAGGCGAGGATCAGGCTGACCCACGGGACGCCGTTGTCGTTGACCTTGGACAGGGCGGCCGGGGCGTTGCGGTTGCGCCCCATCGCGTAGGACATGCGGGTGGTGACCTTGAGGTAGATCATCGCGGTGTCGCTCGGGGAGATGATCGCGTCGGCGTAGAGCAGCCCGGCCAGCCAGACCAGGCCGAGCACGCTCGCGATCGCCGCCAGGGGGGCGAAGTTGGCGGCGGCTCCGGTCGTGGAGACGAACCCGGCGCCGATGCCGGCCCAGCCGTGCGTGAAGGCGGTCTCCGGCACGGTCCCGATGAACGCCAACTGCAGCAGGATGTAGAGGATCCCGCAGATGACGACCGAGCCGAGCAGGGTCAGCGGCACGTTCCGCTTCGGGTTGTCGGTCTCGCCGGACAGCTCGATGCCCTGGCGGAAGCCGAAGAAGGAGAAGGCGATCGCCGCCGCCGGGATGGCCGAGAAGACGCCGTGCCACCCGTAGGGCAGGAACCCGCCGAAGCTGCTGAGGTGGCTGCCGTTGAAGTGGATGAGCAGCATGACGATGACCAGGCCGATCATGCCCAGCTTCCACCACACGGCCACGTTGTTGACCCGGGTGAACCACTTCACGCCCATGTAGTTGATCCCGACGAAGATCGCCATGAGCACGACGGCCACGAGGATGCCGACCCCGGTCAGGGTCGTGTTGGAGTTCTCCAGCCACGGCAGGTAGCTGGTCGCATAGGTCAGCACTGCCGAGACCTCGACCGGCGCGACCGCGGCGGCGGCCAGCCAGGTCACCCAGCCCATCGAATAGCTGGTGAAGGACCCGAACGAGTAGTGCGGGTAGCGCGCGACGCCGCCCGAGTGCGGGAACATCGTGCCCAGCTCGGAGTAGGCCAGCCCGATGAAGATGAACATGATCGCGCCGATGACCCACGAGATGATCGCCCCTGGACCGGCGATCTTCGCGGCGGCCAGCGAGCTGAACAACCACCCGGACCCGATGATGGACCCGATCGCGGTGAACAGCAGGCTGACGGTGCCGAGCCCCTTCTTCAGTCTGGGGTCGTCGCCTGCGACGGCGGCGCTGCGTTTTGTCTCAACTGTCATCCTTCGCTCCTTCTGCAGCCGGGTCGGACGGCGCCGCCTGCTCGGGACGGACCCCGGTGCGCGAGATCATCAGCGCACCTGCAGGGACCTTCCAGCCCGTAGACGATCGTCGGCCTCCACTCTGGTAATCCCCTGAAGAACGCTGGTGACCCCGCTGGGAGCGGACGTCAGGCCAGGGTGGCGCCGGTTATCCGGTGGACCGAGTAGGTCTTCTCGTGGCCGGCCGCGTCGGTTGCCCGGACCTGGCCGCCGTCGATCCGCCGCGGGTGGATCAGCTCCCGGGTCGTGGCGCCGTGCCGGTCGGTCACGCCGACCCACACCCCGTGCCGGTCCGCGGCGGCGTCGCGCAGCAGGGCCAGGGTGACGACGGGATCGGTCGCCGGGATGCGCGGCCCCTCGCGGTGCTCCTCCTCGGCGCGCCGCACGTCGGACGCCTGCTGCGCCATGCGCAGGCCCGCGACGAGGGAGCGCGTGAACGGCTCGTCGACGGGGGAGAGCGCCAGTGCCGGGGCGCGGCGGCTGCGGGCCCGGCGCCGTGGCACCGGGGCCACGACGACGGCTCCCTCCGGCGACTCGACGACGGGCGAGAACCCGGCGTCGTGCAGCAGCTGCGTCACCATGGCCGGGTTCGTCTGCGACACCAGGACGGTCGGCGCGATGCGCCGCAGCAGCAGCGGGGCGAGGTCGTGGCTGGTGAGCATCGCCTCGAGGACCGCGTTGTCGTCCGAGCGGACGTATGCCGCCGAGCCGCCCACCCGCGTGCGGCCGTGCCGGCGGGCGACGTCGGTGACGAGGTACTCGAGCGGCTGCGGCAGCGGGGTGCGGCTGGCCCGCCGGAGGGTGTCGAGCAGCTCGTCGGCCGACCAGCCGGCGTCGAGCGCCCGGCGCAGGGACCCGGCGGCGAAGCGGTAGACCGTCGCGCCGCCTCTGGACTCGACGTCGGCGGCCAGGCGCATGAACGCGGCGAGGCTGCCGACTAGGGGGCCGGGGGCGACGGCCGTCAGGTCGGCCTGCACGAGGATGTGGTCGACCGGTGGCGGGAGCTCGGCCGTCATCGCGCCGACCGCCGGCTCGAGCCGGGGCTCGCCGGTGCCGTCGCCGAGCAGCGCCCGGCCCGCGGTGGAGAGGGCGCCGCGGCCGGTCACCCCGAGCCATTCGGCCTCGCGCAGCACCCCGGTGACCGCGTCGGCCAGCACGGCGCCGGAGCGCAGCGGGCGGCGCCAGAGCAGCCGGCGCAGCAGGTCCTCCGGCTTCGGGGCGGCTCCCGTCGGCAGGCCGGCGAGCTCGGTGAGCACGTCGTGCCGGATCGCCCGGATCGGCGGCCACTGCAGGTCCGGCCCGAGCGCGTTCGCCGGCCCGGAGGCGGCGGGGGTGCGCTGCCCCACGAGGTGCGGGGCCCGGGTCGACTGCAACCACGCGGCGGCCAGGACCGCCCAGCGCCGGCCGGCCTGGGCCGCGGACCACTCGTCCAGCCGTGGCGTGGGAGCCCACACCGGCGCGAGCTCGCCGTCGTCGGCGACCAGCTGGGCGGCATACATCACCTCGAGGAGGAACCCCGCGCGCTCGGTGCCGGTGTCGAGCAGCTCGCCGGCCCGCCTGAGGTCGCGTACGGCCAGACCACCGGACCGCAGGACGCGCGGCGGTTCGGCGCCCCACGCCTCGGCGACCTCGTCGACCCGGGTCAGCAGGTCGCTGGCGGCGCCGCCGGCGAGGGCGTCGACGGCGGCGACGGGGCGCGTGGGCAGGTCGGGCGCCGTCAGGGCGGTCGTGCGGTGCAGCCGACCGCCGCGCAGGGCGAGGCCGACCTCGCGCGGCAGGGCGACGCGGTCGGACGGGACGCTGACCAGCAGCTGGTGCTCGAGGAGCCAGCCCACCGCCGTTCGTCCCGCGCCCCCGGTCGGTGGGACGCCGAGCGGCGGACCCCACGCCATCCGGTCGAGCACGGCCCGGGCGGCCGGCGGCGCCTCGTCCAGCAGGGCGGCGAGCGCGGTGGGGTCCTCGATCGTGGCGGTGGCGCGGCTCGGGGTCGGGCGCAGGTCGCGGATCGGGGCGCCGAGCCCCGCGACGGTTCGGCCGAGGACCTCGGGGACGGTGCGCACGACGTGGTGCACGCCGTCCGTGCGCCAGAGCAGGGCCACGCGCCGGAGGTCCTCGACGATGGCGCCGACCGTCGCGTCGTCGGCCTCCGCGGCGGCGAGCAGGCGGCGGACGTCGGTGGGGGTGGCGCCCTCGCCGGCCAGCACGAGCGCCTCCAGGACCTGCAGGTGACCCTGGTCCAGCGCCTCGACGGCCCGCTGGACGCTCGCCCGGGTGCCGGCCCGCGCCGCGAGGCCGGTCAGGTCGGCCGGGGCCGGCCGGGCCAGGTCGGGTCGGGCCAGCACCAGCGCCACGAGCTCGTCGTCGGTGCGGCGACGGATGTCGTCGGCGAGGCTCCGGCTCGGCACGGCCATGTCGTCAAACCTAGTCGCCAGTACCCTCTAGGGCATGAGCGCCGACCGCAGCGAGGACACGAGCGAGGACGCCGGCGTGGGGGCCCCGGCGCCGACCGGGCAGCAGTTCACGATCGCGCACGGGCCGTTCGAGGCGACGGTGGTCGAGGTCGGCGGGGGACTGCGGACCCTCACCCGCGACGGTGTGCCGGTCGTGGCCGGGTACCGCGCCGACGAGGAGTGCCGGTCCGGTCGGGGCCAGCAGCTGATGCCGTGGCCGAACCGGATCCGCGACGGGCGCTACGAGTTCGCCGGGCGGGTCGAGCAGCTGGCCATCACCGAGGTGCCGCGGCACAATGCGAGCCACGGGCTGGTGCGCTGGTCGCTCTGGGAGCTGCTCGAGGACGAACGCGACTCGGTGACGGTCCGGTTCCGGCTCCACCCGCAGCCGGGCTGGCCGCATCACCTCGACCTGCGCACGACCTACGCCCTGGACGACACCGGTCTGGTCGTCACGACCGCGGCCCGCAACGTCGGCCGCGATCCGGCGCCGTTCGGGTATGGCGCCCACCCCTACCTGTCCATCGGTGTGGCACCGGTCGCGGACGTCGAGCTCACCGTGCCCGCCGCGACCTGGCTCGCGACCGACGAGCGGATGTTGCCGGCCGGGGCCCGCCCCGTCGCGGGCACCCGGTACGACTTCCGGTCCGGCCGCCGGGTGGGGTCCGAGGTCGTGGACACCGCCTACACCGACGTGGCCCGAGATGCCGACGGGATGTGGCGCTGCCGGGTCGGCTCCGAGCCGCTCGGGTCGGTGACCCTCTGGGCCGACGCCGCGTTCCCGTGGCTGCAGGTGTTCACCGGGGCGGCCCACGAGGGCAAGGGCGCACCGGGCATCGCGGTCGAGCCGATGTCGTGTCCCGCCGACGCCTTCAACTCCGGCACGGGCCTGGTCGTCCTCGAGCCCGGTCGGGAGTGGACCGGCACGTGGGGGATCCACCCCGGCTGACCTGCGGCCGGGGCGCCCTTCCGACGAGCGGTCGGTTCGGGGGAGGGGTGAGTCCAGTTAGGCTGGGACTCACTTTCGAGAGCGACGAGCAAGGGGTGGACTGTGCCCACTGGCAAGGTCAGGTTCTACGACGCCGAAAAGGGCTTCGGCTTCATCGCCGAGGACGAGGGCGGCGACGTGTTCCTGCACGCGAGCGCCCTGCCTGCGGGTCTGACGACCCTGAAGAAGGGCGCCCGGGTCGAGTTCGGGATCGTGGAGGGTCGCCGGGGGGCGCAGGCTCTTTCGGTCCGCGTCCTCGGGCCGGCCCAGTCGGTGGCCGCCAACCGGCGCGAACGTGACCGCAAGCCGGCCGAGGAGATGGTCGTCATCATCGAGGACCTGATGCAGCTGCTCGACGGGGTCAGCACCGGGCTGCGCAAGGGGCGCTACCCCGACCGCAAGGTCGGCGCCAAGGTCGCCCAGGTGCTGCGCCGCGTCGCGGACGACCTGGAGGGTTGAGGTGCCTCCGGCCGCGGTCGTGAAGAAGGACGCCGTCCTCGCCGACGCCGTGCTGCTCGCGCGCACCGAGATCGAGCAGATCGCCGAGCCGGGCACGGTGGGCGAGCACCTCGGCATGGAGATGCTCGCCGGACGGCTGGCCATGCACTGGTTCGAGTGCCTCTCGCCGGGTTACCACGGCTGGCGCTGGGGGGCCAGCGTCGCCCGGGTGTCCCGCTCCCGCACGGCGACCGTCTGCGAGACCAACCTGCTGCCCGGGCCCGAGGCGGTTCTCGCCCCGGACTGGGTGCCCTACGCCGACCGGATCGCCCCCGGCGACCTCGGCGCCGGCGACGTGCTGCCCTACCGGGCCGACGACCCCAACCTCGAGGAGGGCTTCGAGGCGACCGGCGACGAGGACGTAGACGAGATGGCCTTCTGGGAGCTGGGGCTGGGGCGCCACCGGGTGCTGTCCGCCGAGGGGCGCGCATGCGCCGCCACCCGGTGGTACGAGGGGGAGGCCGGGCCGAGCTCCGAGGTGGCCCAGAAGGCCCCGGAACCGTGCGCTACGTGCGGTTACTACGTCCCGATGGCCGGTGCCCTGCGGGCCGTGTTCGGCATCTGCGCGAACGAGTGGTCCCCCTCGGACGGCCACGTCGTGTCGCTCGACCACGGCTGCGGCGCCCACTCCGAGGTCGACGTCCGGCGCTCGCAGCCGACTCCGGTGCCCGACCCGGTGCTCGACGAGCTCGCCGTGGACATCGAGGTCCAGCAGCCGGAGCAGCCCGACAGCCTGCCCCCGAGCGCCGGCTCGACCGAGAGCGTCGATCCGACCGGGGAGGTGGCTGCCGAGGATGACGGCCCCGAGACAGTCGACGAGCCCGAGCCGGTGGCCGAGCGCGAGCCGGTGGCCGGGCCCGAGCCGGTGGCCGGGCCCGAGCCGGTGGCCGGGCCCGAGCCGGTGGCCGAGCTCGAGACGGTGGCCGAGCGCGAGACGGTGGCCGAGCGCGAGACGGTGGCCGAGCCTGAGCCGGTGGCCGAACCCGAGACGGCGGACCAGCGTGCGCCGGCACAGCGGCATACCGACTGATCGTCGGGCCGGAACCGTCGCGGCTCAGGCGTCGGCCGCGTTGCCGCGCCCCCGTCTGAGGTAGAGCAGCCCGATCGCCCCCAGGGCGAGCCCGGTCACGCAGCACCACGGCCACCACGACCGGTCGCCGGTGTGCAGGGTGGGCACCACCAGTACGACGATGAGCGCGACGAGCCAGCCGAGCATGCCGATCTGGAACACCCGGACCATCGGCACGTGTACCGGGGTCACGACGTCGTCGTCCGGACGGGCCGCGCCGGGCCGGGTCTCGTCGGTCGCCACCCGTCCACCCTAGAGTGTCCGGCGGCTCGCTCCCGCCCGCGGCAACTAGGGTGAGCGCCATGTCGACCGAGACATCGACCCGCTCGCCGCGCTCTCGCCTGGACACGTACTTCCGGATCAGCGAGCGCGGCTCCAGCCTGGCCCGGGAGGTGCGCGGCGGCTTCGTCACCTTCTTCACGATGATCTACATCGTGGTGCTCAACCCGATCATCCTGTCGGGCATCCGCGACGGCTCGGGCGGCTTCATCGGCGGCACCGGCGACCTGACCCACAGCAAGCTGCTCGTCGCGGCGGGCACGGCCCTGGTGGCCGGTGTCATGTCGATCCTGATGGGCCTGGTCGCCAACTTCCCGATCGCGCTCGCAGCGGGCCTGGGGATCAACGGCCTGATCGCCAGTGCGGTCGTCGCGCACGCGGCGACCGAGCGGATCACCTTCGCCGACATGATGGGGCTGGTCGTCATCGAGGGCGTGATCATCCTCGTCCTGGTGCTGACGGGCTTTCGCACCGCGGTCTTCCATGCGATCCCCCGTCCGTTGAAGGTGGCGATCTCGGTCGGGATCGGCCTGTTCATCGCCTACATCGGCGTCATCGACGCGGGCTTCGCCCGGCCCCCGCTGAACGGCACGGTCCCCAGCGAGCTCGGCATCGGGGGCAGCCTCGACGGCTGGCCGACCGTCGTCTTCGTCGTCGGCGTGCTCCTGATGGCGGTGCTGGTCATCCGCAAGGTCAAGGGGGCGATCCTGATCGGCATCGTCGTCGCGACCGCCCTGGCGATGGTGTTCGAGGCGCTGTTCCACATCGGGCCACGGGTCTTCGAGGACGGCAAGCTGACCAACCCGGAGTCGTGGGCCCTGAGCGTCCCGCAGTGGCCGGCGCACCCGACGAACACCCCCGACTTCGGGATCCTCGGCCAGTTCAGCCTGCTCGGGTCCTTCGAGAAGCTCGGCGTGGTCACCGCGGTGATGTTCGTCTTCACCCTGCTGCTGGCCGACTTCTTCGACACGATGGGCACGATCGTGGCGATCGGTGCCGAGGCCGGCCTGCTCGACGAGGACGGCACGCCGCCGCGGACCGAGCAGATCCTCGTGGTCGACTCGATCGCCGCAGCGGCCGGCGGCGCGGCCGGGATCAGCAGCAACACCTCGTACGTCGAGTCGGCCTCCGGCGTCGGCGAGGGCGCGCGCACCGGGCTCGCGTCCATCGTCACCGGCGTGCTCTTCCTGCTGGCCACCTTCCTGGCTCCGGTGTTCGCGATCGTGCCCTCGGAGGCGGCCGCGCCCGCCCTCGTCATCGTCGGCTTTCTGATGATGCAGCAGGTGACCGGGATCGACTGGCGCGACATGGAGGTCGCGATCCCGGCCTTCCTGACGATCGTGCTGATGCCGTTCACCTACAACATCACCGTCGGGATGGGGGCCGGCTTCATCGCCTGGGTCGCGATCAAGATCTCCCGGGGCCACGCCCGGATGATCCACCCGCTCCTGTGGATCATCGCGGCAGCCTTCGTGGTCTTCTTCGCCAAGGCGCCGATCGAGTCGCTCCTGACCGGCTGACCAAGTCCACCCGCCGCGGGCTGTGCGTGGTTGTGGCTGCCCTGGCGACCACAACCACGCACAACCCCGGTGGCGCCAAGGCGGGGACGCAACGCTCAGCCGAATCCGGGTTCCGTCAGAGCCGAACCCGGGATCGGGATCGTCAGCGCTGAACCCGGGTCTCGTCAGGCCGAACCCGGACCGTCAGGGCCGGGCGGAGACGGGCGCAGTGTCCCGCACGCCGAAGCCGCCCTTGCGCAGCTCGCGCTCCATGGCGGTGAACTCCGCCTGGACGTCCTCGTCGTCCTTCGCGGTCAGCCGGGAGACGAGCCAGGCGACGAGAAGCCCGGTCAGGAAGCCCGGCACGATCTCGTACATCCGGCTCGTCAGGGCCTCGATGGAGCCCCAGACGAAGACCACCACCGCACCGGAGAGCATGCCTGCCAGGGCGCCTCGCGCGGTGAGGCCACGCCAGTACAGGCTGAGCAGGACGATCGGGCCGAACGCGCCACCGAACCCGGCCCAGGCGAACGCCACCAGGCTGAGGACGGAGGAGTCGGGGTTGAGCGCGAGCAGGAAGGCGATGACGGCCACGGCGAGCACGCCGGAGCGACCGAGCAGCACCTCCTTGTGGGGGGTCGACTTCTTGCCGAGGATGTTGTAGAGGTCCTCGACGAGCGCGGACGAGCACACGACCAGCTGCGAGGACATCGTCGACATGATCGCCGCCAGCACCGCCGCGAGCACGAACCCGGCCACGAGCGGGTGGAAGAAGATCTCGCTCAACAGCAGGAAGACGGTCTCCGGGTCACCCAGCTGTCTGGCCGGGTTGTTGGCGAAGTAGCCGATGCCGACCAGGGCCGTGGCGATCGCCCCGAGCGTGACCAGGACCATCCACCCGATCCCGATGCGCCGGGCGGCCGTCGCATCGGCGGGGGTGCGCAGGGCCATGAAGCGCACCACGATGTGCGGCTGGCCGAAGTAGCCCAGCCCCCACGACGCGGTCGAGATGATGCCCAGCGTCCACAGCAGGCTGCTCCCCTCGCCGAACCCTGCGAAGAGGTTGAGCACGTCGGGCTTGGCCGCGTTCATCCGCTCGATCACGGTCCCGATCCCACCGGCCTGGAAGACCGCCACGATCGGCACCGCGATGAGTGCGCCCAGCATCAGCAGCCCCTGTGCCACGTCGGTCAGGGTCGCCCCGAGGAAGCCGCCGAACGTGGTGTAGAGCAGCGTGATGACCACGACCAGCAGCAGACCGCTCGTGTAGCCCCAGCCGAAGGAGGACATGAAGAACTTGCCGGCCGCGACCATGCCCGACGAGACGTAGAACGTGAAGAACACCAGCACTATCAGGCTGGCCGAGATCCGCAGGGCGTGCGAGTGGTCCTTGAGCCGCTTCTCGAAGAAGCTCGGGATGGTGATGGCGTTCTGCGACACCTCGGTGTAGGCCCGCAGCCGCGGCGCCACGATCTTCCAGTTCACCCAGGCCCCGATGACCAGCCCGATGGACATCCAGGCACCGACCAGGCCCACGGAGTAGATCAGCCCGGGCAGACCCATCAGCAGCCAGCCCGACATGTCGGCCGCGCCCGCGGACAGGGCGGCCACGCCCGGCCGCAGCCCACGCCCGGCCAGCATGTAGTCGTCCAGGTCGGAGGTGCGTCGGTAGGCGAAGTAGCCGATGGCCAGCATCCCGATGAAGTAGAGCACGATCGCGATGAGATGGAACGTCTTGGCGTCCATGGCACGGTCCTCACTCTGGGGGGCGCCAGAAGACGCTAGCACCGCGCTCGCGCCCGTGTAAACGCACGCCGGCCGCCCCGGACCCATCTGCCGGCCCGACCCTCGGAATGATTAGCACGACTAATGAGTTACGCTAACTAGTTGTCAGGAGGGATGGGAAGCAGTGGGTGGACAGGGCGAACGGGCCCGCGCTGAGGTGACCGCGTTGAGCCGGACGGAACTCGCGCGGCTGGCGAGCGACCTGCGTCTGGCCTGCATGCGCATCTCGCGCCGGGTGCGCTACGAGTCGGACCTGCTCCTGCCGCCGCACCAGTTCTCGGTGCTGTCCCGGCTCGAGTCCACTCCGCGGACCAACAGCGAGCTCGCCGAGATCGAACGGGTCTCGGCGCCGAGCATGAAGCGCACGACGAACTGCCTGGTCGAGGCGGGCTACGTGTCCCGTGCGGACGACCCGCAGGACGGGCGACAGGTCATCCTCTCGCTCACCCCGGAGGGCCTGAAGGCCCTCAGACGGATCCGCCGCCACCGTGACGAGTGGATGCTGCAACGGTTCGAGGGTCTGACCGAGCAGGAGCACGCGCTGCTGGCCTCGGTGCGCGACGTCCTGCTCAAGGTGGCGAGCGAGTGAGCCCCACTTTCCAGTCCTTGGGCGTCCGCAACTACCGGATCTACGCCAGCGGCTCCATCGTCTCGAACGTCGGCACCTGGATGGGCCGGGTCGCCCAGGACTGGCTCGTCCTGACGGTGCTGACCGCCGGGTCGGCCTCGGCCCTCGGCATCGTGACCGGGCTGCAGTTCCTGCCCTTCCTGATCCTCGCGCCCTGGGCCGGCATGGTCGCCGACCGTGTCCCGAACCGCCGCCTGCTGTTCATGACCCAGTCGGCCCTGCTGCTGACTGCGCTCGTGCTGGCGGTGATCACGGCCCTGGGGGTCGTGCAGCTCTGGCACGTCTACCTCATCGCGTTCGCCCAGGGCGTCGCTACCGCGTTCGACAACCCGGCGCGGCAGACGTTCGTATCCGAGATGGTCGGCCGGGACCACCTGGCCAACGCGGTCGCGCTCAACAGCGCCTCGTTCAACCTCGGCCGACTCGTGGGCCCCGGTGTCGCCGGCCTGGTCATCGCCGTCGCCGGGATCGCCCCTGCCCTGTTCGTGAACGCCGCGAGCTTCCTGTTCGTCCTCGCCGCGCTGGCCCGGATGAACCCCGCCGAGCTCACCCCTGCCCCGAAGTCGCGTGGCAAGGGCCAGATCCGCGAGGGGCTGCGCTACGTCAAGGGCCGCCCGGACATCCAGCTGGTGATGTTCCTCGTGTTCATCCTCGGCACGTTCGGGATGAACTTCCAGATGACGACGGCGCTGATGGCCACTCAGGTGTTCCACAAGGGAGCCGGCGAGTACGGCCTGCTCGGCTCGATCATGGCGGTCGGCTCGCTGGTCGGCGCCCTGATCGCGGCCCGTCGCAACCACCCCCGGCTGCGGATCCTGCTGGTCGCCCTGACCGGCTTCACGGCAGCGACGCTGCTGCTGTCGATCGCGCCGAGCTATGCCCTGTTCGCCGTCTTCCTCGTGCCGACCGGGCTCGCGTCGCTGACCGCGCTGACCACCGCGAACGCCACGGTCCAGCTGGCGGTCGACCCGGCCATGCGCGGCCGGGTGATGGCCCTCTACATGGCGATCTTCTTCGGCGGCACCCCACTCGGCTCGCCGGTCATCGGCTGGATCGGCGACGCCTTCGGGGCCCGCTGGACCATCGCGATCGGCACGATCATGGTCGGCCTGTCGCTTCTGGTCGTGGCCGTCTGGGCCGCCAGGACGCACAATGTGGCGGTGAGCTTCCGGGCCCAGGGTCACCCCCGCATCAGCATCGCCGTGAACCGTCCGGCGCTGCCGGAGCCCAGCGAGCCGGCTCCCGAGGCGGTCAAGTGAACTTCAAGTTCCGCCACCGGATCACCATCGCCGCGCTGGCCCTGTTCTTGGCGATCGCCCTCGTCGCGGCCATCGTGAACCGCTGACCGGCCTCGGTCAGGCCAGCGCGGCCACCACGTGGTCGATGCACCGGGTAAGCCTGGTGACGTCCTCGGGCTCGACGGCCGGGAACATCGCGACCCGCAGCTGGTTGCGGCCCAGCTTGCGGTACGGCTCGACGTCGACCACGCCGTTGGCCCGCAGCACCCCGGCGACTGCAGCGGCATCGACCGCGTCGTCGAAGTCGATGGTGCCCACGACCCGCGAGCGTGCTGCCGGCTCGGCGACATAGGGCGTCGTGTAGGACGTCCGCTCGGCCCACTCGTACAGGCGGGTCGACGAGTCCTCGGTCCGCGAGGTCGCCCAGCTGAGGCCGCCGTTGCCGTTCAGCCACTCGAGCTGGGCGGCGAGCATCGCCAGCGTGGCCACCGCGGGGGTGTTGTAGGTCTGGTTCTTGCGGCTGTTCTCGATCGCGGTCGGCAGGCTGAAGAAGTCGGGCACCCAGCGGTCCGTGGCCGCGATCTGCTCGACGCGGGCGAGCGCGGCGGGGGAGAAGAGCGCGAGCCAGAGACCACCGTCGGAGGCGAAGGACTTCTGCGGCGCGAAGTAGTAGACGTCGGCCTCGCGCACGTCGACCGGCAGGCCGCCGGCGCCGGAGGTCGCGTCGACCAGCACGAGCGTGTCGCCGGTGCGCTCGACCCGCCGCACCGGGGCCATCACACCCGTCGAGGTCTCGTTGTGGGGCCAGGCGTAGACGTCGACCCCGGCCTCGGCCTTCGGCTCGGCGAGCGTGCCGGGCGGAGACTCGATGATCGTCGGCTCGCCGAGGAACGGCGCCCGGAGGGTCACCTTGGCGAACTTGCTCGAGAACTCACCGAACGACAGGTGCTGCGCGCGATCGCGCACGAGCCCGAATGCCGCGATGTCCCAGAACGCCGTCGAGCCGCCGTTGCCGAGGACCACCTCATAGTCCTCCGGCAGGCTGAACAGGCTCGCCAGCCCCTCCCGGACGGCGCCGACGAGGTTCCGGACCGGCGCCTGCCGGTGCGAGGTGCCGAGCACGGTCCGGGAGATCGAGCTCAGGTAGTCGACCTGCTCGGGGCGGACCTTCGAGGGACCGGACCCGAACCGGCCGTCGCTGGGCAGCAGGTCCCGGGGGATGGTCACGGCAGGTGCATCGGTCACGGTTGTTGCCTTCGCTCAAGGGGATACAGGGGTGCGACGCCGTTGTCGCCGTCCATTGAAGCGCACATCCCGGCCGGACCACCTCGGCGGGTCATCGGGTGGACGGCGTTCTCGGCTCCGAACGCGTCGCCTCGCCGTATCCACGCCGTCTTCAGGCAGCGCAGACGCGTCAACGCGCCGCATCTTGCATCAGGCCGCGTCGTCCTGAAGGACGGTTCGGATACGTCGGTCGATCAGATGGATGCTGTCCAGCTCGGACCAGACGAAGCGCGCCATGAGCCACTGTCGGCGCCGGAACGAGTCTTCGCGGCGCTTCTCCCGGAACACGGCGCCCGGGCCGTCGTCACCGCGATACTTGATGGCTCCGTCGAACTCGAGCAGCAGCCGGGTCCCCCTGACGCGGAAGTCGGCGAACCTGCACCCGGAGTCTGTCTCGACCCGGAACTGCGGCTCGACCTCCCAGCCCAGAGACCGTACCCGGTGCCCGAGGATGCTCTCGCCGGGTGACTCGATCCGCGCGTCGGCCTCGGCCAGAATGGCCCGAACCGGGCCGACATTGGTGTGCCCGGCGAAGATCGGGAGTGCCGCCGTCAGCTCACCGAGGCTCGTCCGGCCGGTGTGGAGGGCCGCGTCGGCAGCGGCGAGCGCGGTCAGCGGCTGGTACTCGAGGCCGGACTGGATGACGGCATGGGCCACTGGGACACGGTCTGACGCCTCGAGCCCCGGGATCGCGGCATGCAGCTTCACCGGCGGGCGGATCCGCGACGAGCCAGGGCCGATCCGGGTCAGGTGCACCCGGGCGAGTCCGGCATACACCGTGGGCAGGCCGTGCCAGATGAGGCCGGAGGTGTGGCTCGCCATGGCTCGTCGACCCATCCGGAGGAACGCGGCTCGGGTGGCCAGGCGGTTCCAGTCGGTCTGGTCCTGTGGCGGGCGCGTGGCGTACCAGCCGCGGATCAGCGGATACGCATCGCCCGTGCCTACGAGCCTGGCCAAGGCGTCGGAGGTGACTCCGGCGCGGCATGCCTGGGCCGCCGAGAAGACCTCGCGCAGGGCGAACTCGGACGGCATCGCTGGCATGCCTCCCATCGTCGCCGAAACGGCGGGCTCGCCGCTGGAGCCTGTGGACAACCGGCCCGAGGTTGCCGCTGCGTCGCGTTGACGAGTCTGCGTCGCCAGCAGCCAGCGCAGACTCGTCAATGCGACGCACGTGGCGGAGCACGGTGCGTTCGTTCGCCGGGCGTTCGTTCGCGTCATGATGGCACGGTGCAGATCCCCGACCAGCGGCTATTCCCAGACCCGAGCTTCGTAGGGCAGGACGTCGACCTCGACGGTTACCGGTTCGAGGCCACCGACTTCACCCGCGCTTACGCGCAGGGACGCACGTTCCTGGAGTGCACCCTCGTCGGGTGCGACCTCAGCGAGGCCTTTCTCGACGGTTCGCGGTGGTCCAGGTGCACCTGGGAGCGACTCCACGGCGCGGGGATCTCCCTGGTCGAGGCGAGCCTGCACGACGTCGTCATCGACCGGTGTCGACTCGGGGCGGTCTCGGCGTTGGGATCGCACTGGCGTGGGGTCACCGTTCGTGGCGGCAAGATCGACTTCCTCAACCTGCGTGGTGCGACCCTGAAGAACGTCACGTTTGAGGACTGCGTGCTCATCGAGTTCGACCTGCAGGAGGCGACGGTCGACACGGTCCGCTTCGACGGGTGCCGGCTCGTCGAGCCAGAGTTCGGGCGGGGTCGCTACAACACCCTCGACCTCGCCGGGGCCGAGCTCGTCTCACCCCACGGCGTCGCCGGCCTGCGCGGGGCCCGGGTCAGTCGTCTGCAACTGATCGACCTCGGCCCCGTCCTGGCGGCCGAGGCGGGCATCGAGGTCACCGAGGGGTGAGCGGCATCGTCGAGCTCAGTGCGAGCGCCGCAGCGCGGTCGCGGCGTGGTCGCGCAGCCGTGCCTTCGCGGAGACGCGAACGTCGGTGTGCACCCGTCGCGTGAGGTCGGCGCCGCGGAGCAGGTCGGCGAGCGGGACGTCGGTCATCGGGTGGACGGTGATCGCCGTGTCGCCGGTGAAAACGACCCAGTGGGCGCGCTCGCCGCGGTAGACCTTGAGGATGCTGCCCTCCGAGACGGTCCGGGCGTGTGCGTATGCCGCTCGGCGGGCCTGCTCGCTCGCGACGACCTTCTCCGCGGGCCCGCGCAGCGCCTGGGCCGCCACCCAGACCCGGGGACCGTATCTGACCCCGAGCACGACCGCGGTCGCCAGCAGCCGGCGGCTGCGCGTCATCCGGGCCCTCCTCGATCACGCGGGTGCCCACCGGGCTCGCCCGGCGATGCGACACGTCCGGCAGCGGCCGGACGTGCCCACCCTAGTCTGTGCCAATGACGGAAGGAGATGTGCCAGCCGTGCCTCGTGTCGACTACACCGGAGACGGGCTCAGCGAGTCCGAGCTCGAGCCCTCGCCCTACCTGCAGGCCAAGGCGTGGGTCGAGGACGCGATCACCGCCGCCCTGGACAGCCCGCGGTCCCTGGAGCCGACCGCGATCTGCGTCGCGACCGTCGATGCCGCCGGCCATCCCAACGTGCGCACCGTGCTCATGCGGTTCTTCGACGAGCGCGGCCCGGGCTTCGTCACCAACCTCGGGTCGACCAAGAGCGAGGAGCTGCGCGGCAACCCGTGGGTCGCGGCCACCCTGACCTGGCCGTGGCGCTACCGGGCGATCCGCTTCCGCGGGCGCGCAGAGCTGCTGGGCCGGCAGGAGGTGCACACCTACTTCGACCACCGCCCGTACGGCGCCCGGCTCTCCGCGTGGGCCTCCCGGCAGTCGCGCCCGGTGGACAGCCGCGCGGAGCTGGAGCAGCAGTGGGCGCAGGCCGGCGAGCGGTTCCCGGACACCGGCGACCCGGAGGACGTGCCGGTGCCCGACTTCTGGGGCGGGTGGCGGATCCGGTGTGACGAGGTGGAGTTCTGGGCCGGCCGGGCGAACCGGCTGCACGACCGCATCGTGTTCACCCGCACCGGCGAGGGCAGCCTGGGCGACCCCGGCTCGTGGGTGGTGAGCCGCCGGCAGCCTTGATCCAGGACACGAGCCAGGACACGAGCGGGATTAGAGAAGCGGGACGACCGTCCGGGTCGTCCCGCTCCCTCTGTCCTTGGTGTCGGTGGATACCCGACTATCGGGCAGCCACCTCACACGTTCCGGAAGAAATCACTTCTCGGATCACCTCCCTTCTCTGCTCTTGGTCCGACGCTACGACGGGGTGCTGCGTCGGGCAAGGGGTTTCTCGCGGATCGGCGGGTCGCCTGGGGGTGACGGGCCGGGCCGGGACAGGTCCGGTCACGTGTCCCGTAGCCCCCGCTCGGGGGTGGGCTCCCGAGTATCCTCGTAAGTCTGACCAAGGAGGACCGTGACCGACCTCATCGACACCACCGAGATGTACCTCCGCACGATCTACGAGCTCGAGGAGGAGGGCATCGTCCCGCTGCGGGCCAGGATCGCCGAGCGGCTGGGCCACTCGGGACCGACGGTGTCGCAGACCGTGGGTCGGATGGAGCGGGACGGGCTCGTCCGGGTGACCGGGGACAGGCACCTCGAGCTGTCCACGGAGGGCCGGCTGCGGGCGGTGCGCGTGATGCGCAAGCACCGCCTCGCCGAGCGGCTTCTCGTCGACGTGATCGGGTTGGAGTGGGAGTACGCGCACGAGGAGGCGTGCCGCTGGGAGCACGTCATGTCCGAGCAGGTCGAGCGCAAGATCCTCGGCCTGATCGGGCAGGGCCGCGAGTCGCCGTACGGCAACCCCATTCCCGGCCTCGACGAGTTCGGAGACGCGGCGGGCGGGGACTTCCGCGCCGGGCTGGTCACGCTGGTCGAGGCGGTCGCCGGCGGCGCGGGCGAGGTGCCGGTCCGGGCGACGGTGCGCCGGATCGGGGAGCCGGTCCAGGTCGACCCGGCGGCCCTGGCCCTGCTGACGCGCGCGGGAGCCCTGCCCGGGGCGCAGGTGCGGCTGGGACCCGGGAGCGGCGGCGTCAACGTCAGCCCGGCCGGCTCGGCACCCGACGACGCGGTGCCGTTGCCCCCTGAGGTGGCGGCACACGTCTTCTGCGAGCTCGAGCCGCCGGCAGCCGCCCGGTGACCAGCTGCTGAGACAGCCGCCCGGGCTCCGTGACCTCAGTGTGATGTGCGTGACCTCAATGTGACATGACCGTGTCTGTTCCGATACCTTGGGCTGGCGCCCGCGGACAGCGCGGGGGTGCGTGAACCGACTCGCCCAGTCCTGCCGCCGGCCCACGCTTCGCGAGACTCGCATGGCAGGAGCGGGGGAACCACGTTTCCCGGGCGTCGTGAGACGCCCTTGGGGTGTAGTCCCCGGGCGCGGCCGGACGGCCACGCGCGGGGGCCGGGCAGACCTCCCAGCCCGAACCCGACAGCTCACCCCGTAGGCGTGTGGAGAGGTACTCGTGGCTCACAACGCAACCGGGCGCCACCGCGCCCCGGGTCGATACAACCCGCTCGCAGAACTCACGCTCATCGCCAAGGAGTCGGCGCAGCCGGCCGTCAAGGGTGCCGCCATCGTCGCGGCCTCGGGCGGGCTCATCGCGTCCGTGGCGGGCCCGGCCACCGCGGCCGAGGTCCGGCCCGCGACCGCCGACACCGTCGTCAGCGCCGCTGCCGCCGCCACCCCCGCGGTGGTCGGCCCAGGGGCGGCGGTCAGCACGGCCGGCGACGCCCTGGCGACCATCGGCTTCAAGCCCGCCGCGGCCCCCAGGCCCAAGCCCATCGTCATCGAGGACCTCGTCGTCAAGCGGGAACGTGCCGAGCAGGCCCGCGAGCGGGCCCGCCAGGAGGCCGCCCGCGCCCAGGCCCGACGGGCCGCCGCCGCGCGTACCCAGGCGACGGCGTCGCGCTCCACCAACCGGACCTCCCCGAGCTCGGGCGCCGTCTCCGGCTCCCGCAGTGCCGCCAAGCCGGCGAGCAACCCGGCGCCGCGGGCCTCGGGCATCGTCGGGATCGCGCAGTCGATGTTCGGGGTGCCCTACGTCTACGGCGGGTCGAGCCCGAGCGGCTTCGACTGCTCCGGCTTCACCTCCTGGGTCTACCGGCAGGCCGGGGTCTCGATCCCGCGTACCGCCTCCGCCCAGCAGTCGGCGGCGGCCCGGGTCTCCTCCCCGCGGCCCGGCGACCTGGTCTTCTTCGGCTACCCGGCCTACCACGTCGGCATCTACGTCAGCCCCGGCCGGATGATCGACGCGCAGCGGCCCGGCACGACGGTGGGCAACCACTCCATCTGGACGACCCCGTCGGGTTACGGCCGCTTCTGACCGGCCCCGAGCCGCTGCTCGGCCGGGCCCGAGCCCGCCTCTCCGGTGGCCCCGACCGCATCGGTCGGGGCCACCCGCGTCTCCCGGACGGGGGGTTCGGGCCGTGGTTGACTGACCGGGTGACCGACCAGTCCGCTGCCGAGTCCACCACGCCGATCACCCTCGAGCTCTGGGTCGACCTGGTCTGCCCGTGGTGCTACATCGCCAGGCGTCGGGTCCAGGCGGCCGTCGGCCGGTTCGAGCGCCCCAGCGAGGTCACCCTGCTGCACCGGTCCTGGGAGCTGCACCCCGATCTCGAGCCGGGCAGGGGCGGGCCGGTCGACCACGACGCCGGCCTGCCCGGCGAGTCCGTGGCGCCCGGCGAGCAGCGGGTCCGCATCGAGCAGGCGGCCGTCGACCACGAGATCCGGTTCGACTGGGATGGGGCGGTGCGCGCCAACACCCATGACGCGCACCGGCTCTGCGCCCTCGCCCGAGACCTGGGCGGCCCGGCGCTGCAGTCGGCCATGGTCGAACGGTGCTTCGCGGCGCACTTCACCGAGGGCCTCGCCCTCGACGACCGCGACGTCCTCCAGCGCATCTCCGCCGAGGCCGGCCTCGACGAGGGGCGCGCGGCCACGGTGCTGGCCGGCCATGACTACTCCGCCACGGTGCGAGGTGACGAGCGGGCGGCTCGCGAGCTTGCTGCCACCGCGGTGCCGTTCCTGGTGGCCAACCACGCCACCAGCCTGGGCGACCTGCACGGCGTCGAGGACTACCTGCAGGTCCTGCGCAACGTCGCGACGGGCGGGCCCTGAGCCGGAGCGCTGGCGCGCACCGGTCCGGGACCGCCCGTCGGTCGGAGGTTCACTGCTCGATCAGGCCCGCCTTGATGTACATGTCGATGTACTGCTGGGCGTTCTTCTTGGTGATCAGCGGGTTGCCGATGTCGGCATTCACCTCCTTCTTGACGCTGGTGAGCAGGTCGTGCGCGGCCCGGATGTTCAGCTGCGCGAGTTCCTGGGCGTTCTGCAGCGAGGTGGCCGTCATCGTGCCCGCCTTGATGAGCAGGGCGGCTTCGGGGGTGCCGTCCACTCCGAAGGCCAGCATGGACTTGCCCTTGCCGGCCTCGAGGGCGCCCGCCGCCATGTTGTCGTTCATCGCGACGATGGCGTCGATGGTCGGGTGGGCCAGGATCCAGTCCTCCATGAGGTCGAGGGCCTCGTCCTTGTTCCAGTGGGCCGTGTCCTCGGCGACGATCTTGACGTCCGGGCGCCTGTCGAAGAACTCCTGCTGCCAGGCCTTGCGGCGTTCGGTGCTGTGGAAGTTGCCGGGTGGTCCGTTGAGCACCACGGCCTTGGCGTTCTTCGGGACGAGGCCGAGGGCGTACTTCGCGACCACGCCGCCCTGGTCGTAGGGGTTGGCATCGACCGAGTTGGCCCCCGGGATGCCCTCGACGCGTGGGTTGGTCGTGATCGTGACGATCCCGGCGCGGACGGCCTGCTCGATGTAGGGCCGCTGCGCCTCGGCGTTGTTGGCCTGGATGATGATCGCGTCGTAGCGGTTGGTGATCGCGTTCTCGATCATCCGGTTCTCGACCTCGTCGTCGGCCTGCCCGTCGAACACCCGGAGGCTGAGGTCGGGGTACTTGCCCGCCTCGGCCTTCATCTCGTTGGCCAGCCACGCGGCGAAGGAGTCGGCCTGGGCCCGGGCGATGAAGGCCACGTTGTACATGTCCTTCTTCTCGCGATGCACGATGTTGGCCGATCCCGGGTTGCCGATCGTGACGGCGCACCCGGTGAGCGTGGCCGCGACCAGGGCCGCGATGCCCACGGCGATGAGACGGCGAACCGTGCCGGTCAGGGCCGCCCGCCTTCCGGCCGGTTCGCCGGCGAGTCGGTGGTGCCGGGTCATCTCGCTCCCTCGCCCTCGGAGGCGGTCAGGGCCGACGCGGTCGGCGGCGCGGCGGCGGCGTCCCGCCCACCCGACTTGAGGATCGTCGTCTTCTTCTTGCCGCGCTTGCTGAACACGTCGTAGGCGACCGCGATGACGATGATCAGGCCCATGACGATCTGCTGGACGTACGAGCCGACGCCGACGAGGTTCATGATGTTGCTCAGCACGCCGACGATGAGCGCGCCGGCCAGGGTGCCGGCCACGGTGCCGACGCCGCCGGAGAAGCTCGTGCCACCGATGATCGGCGCGGTGATCGCCTGCAGCTCGTAGCCGATGCCGGCGTTGGGCAGCCCGGCGTTGACGCGGGACATGAAGATGACGCCCGCGACGCCGACGAGGCCCCCGTTGACCAGGAACGCCTGGTACTTCACCCTCTCGACCGCGATCCCGGCCGCCCGGGAGGCCTCCTCGCTGCCGCCCACGGCGTAGACCGAGCGGCCGAAGCGCGTCTGGTTCATCAGGTACCAGATCACGACGGTCAGGATGATCAGGATAAGCACGGGGATCGGCAGCCAGCCGAGGTTGCCCTGGCCGACGACGATGAAGTCGCCGAGCTGCAGGATGTTCTGGCCGTGGGTGAGCTCGAGCACGGCGCCCCTGGCCATCAGCATCATGCCCAGGGTGACGATGAAGGCGGGCGTCTTGAGCGTGGCGACCAGGAAGGCGTTGACCAGGTTGCAGACCACCCCGACCAGGATGCCCATGAGCAGGGCCAGCAGCAGGCTGCCCGTCGCCTTGTAGACCATGACCGAGGCGACCCCGGCGAAGGCCATGACGGCGCCGGCGGACAGGTCGATCATCCCGCCGATGATCAGGGTCATCGCCCCGTAGGCGAGGATCGTGATGACCGCGACCTGACGCAGCACGTTGAACAGGTTGTTGGAGCTGAGGAAGTTGGGGTTCAGGAAGCTCGCGATGAGGAACACCACGAGCAGGATGATGAAGATGGAGTAGCGGTTGGCCTCGAAGGTTCTGAGTCTGGTCATCATGGTCAGGCTGCCTCTTCGTTCATGGCGTACTTGAGGATGGTTTCCTGCGAGAACTGGTCTCGCGTGAGCTCTGCGGTAAGCCGTCCCGCGGACATGACGTAGATGCGGTCGCACATGCCGATCAGCTCCGGCAGCTCGGAGGAGATCATCAGGATGCCGCGGCCCTGACGGGCCAGCTCGGTCATGATCTTGTAGATCTCGAACTTGGCCCCGACGTCGATACCCCGGGTCGGCTCGTCGAGCAGCAGCACCTTCGGGTCCGCGATCATCCAGCGGGCGAGCAGGACCTTCTGCTGGTTGCCGCCGCTGAGCGTCTCGATCCGGGTCTCGGGGCTGGGCGCCTTCACGTTCATCTTGGCGAAGTACTCGCCGACGAGCTTGTCCTCGACTCCCTTGCGGGTGTACCCGCCGTAGATGACCTTGCCCAGGCTGGCCAGCGTGGCGTTCTTCTTGATGCTCAGCTGCGGGATGATCCCGACCAGGCGGCGGTCCTCCGAGAGCATGGCGACACCGTTGGCGATGGCCTTCTTCGGCGAGGTCAGCCGCACCGGCCGGCCGCCGACCTCGATGGTCCCGGAGTCGAGCGGGTCGAGACCGAACACGGCGCGGATGACCTCGCTGCGGCCCGCGCCGACGAGGCCGGCGAACCCGACGATCTCGCCGGCGCGGATGCTGAAGTGGATATCCTCGAACAGGCTCTCGCTGGACAGGCCACTCGCGCTGAGGACGACGTCGCCGATCTCGACCTGTTCCTTCGGGTAGGACTCGTGGTCGAGGTCCCTGCCGACCATGTGGGAGATGACCTGGCCCGGCGTGATCTCCTGGGCCGGCCACGACCCGACTACGGTGCCGTCGCGCAGGACGGTGATGTCGTCGGCGAGCTCGAAGACCTCGTCCATCTTGTGGGAGATGTAGATGATGGCCTTGCCCTGGCTGCGCAGTGCCCGGATCTTCTGGAACAGCGACTCGACCTCCTTGTGGGCGATCGCAGAGGTGGGCTCGTCCATGATGAGCACCTCCGCGCTGTGGTACACGGCCCGGAGGATCTCGAGGGTCTGGATCTCCGAGACGGTCAGGGAGCTGAGCCGCCTGCTGGGCGCCAGGTCGAGGCCCTCCTCGGCCAGCAGACGCCTGGCCTCGCTGCGGATGTGGCGCCAGTCGACCTTGCCGAACCGCATCGGCAGCCGCCCGAGGAAGAAGCTCTCGGCGATGGTCATCTCGGGCACGTAGTTCAGCTCCTGGGCGATCATCGCGATGCCGTTGGCGCGAGCCTCGATGGGGTTCCTGATGCGGACCTGCTCGCCGCGGACCCGGATGGTGCCGGTGTCGGGCTGGTAGATGCCGTTGATGATCTTCATCAGCGTCGACTTGCCCGCGCCGTTCTCGCCGCACAGGGCGTGCACGGTCCCGGGCCGGACCTCGAAGGAGACGCCGTCGAGTGCCTTCACGCCCGGGAAGGACTTGGAGATGCCCTCGACGGACAGCAGGCTGCCATCAGGACCGGTGCTCATGCCCGACCTGCCAGCTCCGGCTCGGCGACCCTGCGGACGCCGGGCAGCACGATGCGCTTCAGCGATCCCGCGCTGCCTTCACCCGTGAGCGCCTCCTCGACCTGCTCGATCCCGTACTCGTGCGTGACCAGCGAGTCGAGCTCGACCTGTCCGGTGGCCAGCAGGGCTCGGGCGATCGGCCACGTGTTGGTGTACCGGAAGGTGCCCGTGACGTTCACCTCGCGCATCGCGATCTCGGGCACGGACAGGGGGATCTCGTCGGCGCTGCCGACCAGCACGACGGTCCCGCCGGACCGGACGGACCGGATGCCGTTCACGATCGCGGGCACGGCCCCGGACGCGTCGATGAAGACGTGGGCGCCCAGCTGCTCGGTGGACTCGGTGGCCGGGTCGAGGACCCGGACCCCGTACCCTGCCGCCAGCTCCCGGCGGGCCGGGTTGATGTCGCTGACCACGACGTCGACGGCGCCGAAGGCACGGGCGACCTGGGCCGCGATGATGCCGATGGGCCCGCCGCCGGCCACCAGCACGGTGTCGCCGACCTTGATGCCGCCCTTCTGTGCGGCGGCGATGCCAACGGACAGGGGCTCCATGAGGGCGGCCGCGTGGTCGCTGATGGAGTCGGGCACCTCGTAGGCGAAGTCGTCCTGGATCAGCACGTACTCGCAGAACGCGCCGTCGATCGGGGGCGTGGCGTAGAACTCCATCGCGGGACAGAGGTTGTAGGCGCCGGCGCGGCAGAGCTCGCAGACCCGGCAGGGCCGCTGCGGCTCGATGGCGACGCGTTGCCCGATCCTGGCCGCGTCGACGTCCGCGCCGACCGCGACGATCCGGCCGCTCGCCTCGTGGCCGAGCACCAGGGGCGACTCGACGACATACGGCCCGATCCGGCCGTGCGTGTAGTAGTGCACGTCGGAGCCGCACACCCCGACGCTGAGCACCTGCACCAGTACCTCGTCGGGTGCCGGGCTCGGCACGGGGCGGTCCTCGAGGACCAGGTCCTCGATGCCGCGCAGCACGCTCGCGGTCATCGTCGTCGGGATCTCGCTCATGGAAGGTCCTTTCGTCTCGTGTCTAGAAGGTGTCGCCGCCGGCCTGCAGGTCGGCGAGGTGGAGATAGCGGTGCCAGATGTCGTTGCGGTCGGTTGCGGGGTCGGTGGTCGAGGTGACCCGGGGAGCCCACTGCGCGGTGACCGCGGCGACGGTCTCGCCGCGGACGACCGCGGCCGCCTGGATCGCGGCGCCCCGTGCCGTACCCTCGGGCGCTTCGACGGTCAGCGCGGGTCGTCCGGTGAGGTCGGCGATGATCTGCCGGTAGGCCGCCGCGCGAGCCCCTCCGCCGATGAGTATGGTGCGCCCGTTCGTGGGGATGCCGTGCGAGGACAGCAGCCGCTCGCCGCGGACGAGGCCCAGCGCGACACCCTCGAACCCGGCGAGCGCCAGCTGCTCGCGACTGGTCGCCGTGGTCAGCCCGGCGAGCATCCCGCGCGCGTGCGGCAGGCGTGGGGAACGCTCCCCGTCGAGGTAGGCGGCCAGGATCGGGCGGTCCGGGGCCCGGTCGGCGGAGAGGGCGAGGCGGCTCAGCGTCGCGTGGTCGACCGAGAGCAGCCGGGCGATCGTGTCGGTCACCTTGGTCGAGTTGAGCGTGCAGACCAGCGGCAGGTACCCGCCGGTGACGTTGGCGACCCCGTCGATGCCGCCGGTGGGGTCCTTCACGGGCCGGTCGGTGGTGGCGAAGACGACCCCCGAGGTGCCCAGGCTGTAGCCGATGTCGCCGGTGCCGAGCCCGATGCCCTGCGCGGCCAGGTGCTGGTCACCGCCGCCGGCGGCGACCACCGCGCCACCGTCGATGCCGAGCTCCGCGGCGACCTGTGCGGTCACCCGACCAGCGCCGTCGTCGGGACCGAGGACCTCGGGCAGCATGGGCAGCCAGTTCCGTTCGGCGACCGTCTCGGTCAGGATGTCGGTCCGCCAGGTCATCGTGTCGGCGGAGAAGTAGCCCGTGCCCGAGGCGTCCGAACGGTCGGTGACCCGGCGCCCGGTGAGCCGGTAGGTGAGCCAGTCGTGCGGGACGGCGACGTGACGCACGCGGGCGAACGCCTCGGGCTCGTTGTCCCGCAGCCAGATCAGCTTGGTGACGGTGATCGCGGCGGAGGGGGTGATCCCGACCTGTTCGGCCCACCAGGCCGTGCCGAACTTCGCTACCAAGGCGGCTGCCTGCGGACCGGATGTGGTGTCGTTCCACAGCTTGGCCGGCCGGATCACCTCGCCGGACGCGTCCATGGCGACCAGCCCGTGGCACTGCGCGCCGACGGCGACCCCGACGACGCGGGCGGTCAGGTCCTTCGTGGCGTCGCGGACCGCGGCGATCAGGGCATGCCACCAGGCCTCCGGGTCCTGCTCGCTGACCGGTGGGTGGGTCACGGGGTGCGGGGCGCGCCCGGTGGAGACCAGCTCGCCGGTGTCGAGCGTGCGCACCTCCACCGTGCAGGACTGGGTGGAGCTGTCCACGCCGACGACGACGTCGGTCATCGGCGCGCTCCCTCGATCGAGGCGAGGGCGGGGATGGGCAGCGGCGGCGGGTCGGGAGGCAGGTCCTCGAGCTGACCGACGGCACCGGCCGGGTGGGTGTCCATGAACTGCTGCCACCTGTAGCCGCGGCCGCGCATCAGCACCTCGGCCAGGGCGTCGCCCCAGGCGGACTGCGCGAGGGTGATCCCGGTGGCGACGACCCCGCCGAGCTCTGCTCGCGCATCCACCGCGACGGCGACACTGAGGTCGGCGAGCCTGGCCAGGGGCGTCGTGTGGCTGCGCGTCAGCGCGATGACCCTGGCACCACGCCGCTGCACGATCCGGGCGGACTCGATGACCTCGGCGGAGGCGCCGCCGTTGGAGATCAGCAGGACGAGGTCGGTCGCGGTGATCGCCCCCGACGAGCCGTGCAGGCTGTCCATGGGCGAGAACGCCACCGCCGGGGTGCCGGTGACGGACAGGATGTGGGCCATTCGCCGGGCGACGGTCCCCGAGGTGCCGGAGCCGCCAACGAACAGCTTGCCCTCGCACGTGAGGATCAGCGACGCCGCGTGCACGAACGTCGTGTCGACCGCCTCGGCCGCGGCACGGATGCCGTCCGCCTCGGCGACCATACGCTGGCGTGCGACCGCCAGTATGCCGCTCTCCGCACTCACCTTCGCTCCTTCGTGGGTCGACGCTGGCCTTTCCTCGCTCATGAGAGGTAGTCTGCTCATGTGAGCGTGAACTTGATACAGGCGAGCGTAGCAAAGTCGTACTCCCGACAAAAGGACTGAGACTCATGTCACACAGTAGCGCTATGGGCGCTCATCCGAGCGGAGCGCCTGATTCCGAGTCCGGTCGGGCGCTCTTGGCCGCGGTGGCCCGGGCGCACTACCTCGAGGGCCGGTCCCGGGTCGACATCGCCGACGAGCTCGGGGTGTCCCGGTTCAAGGTCGCCCGGCTGCTCGCCCGCGCGACCGAGCAGGGCATCGTGACGATCCAGATCAACGACCAGGGCCTGCCCGCTCCGGACCTTGCCGGACGGCTTCGGGCCGAGCTCGGGCTCGACGCGTGCCGGGTCGTCCGCTCGCACGGGGACGGCGACTCCATCCGGCATCATGTCGGCACCGCAGCGGCCGGGCTGCTCTCGGAGACGCTGCGACCGGACGAGGTCCTCGGCGTGGCGTGGGGGCGCACACTCACCGCCACGACCAGCCAGCTCGAACGACTGCCGCGCCTCTCGGTGGTCCAGCTCACCGGCGTCATCGCGGGCGACATCTCCTCGTCCCCGATCGAGGTCGCCCGCCAGGTCTTCAGCCACTCCGGTGGTGACGTGCACCCGATCTTCGCCCCCCTGTTCGTGCCGGACGCCAAGACGGCCGAGGGGCTGCGCCGGCATCCCGACATCCGTGCGGTGATGACGCTGTTCCCGCGACTGACCACCGCCGTGCTGTCGGTCGGTTCGTGGGATCCGCCGGACAGCCAGATGCGCGGCGTGCTGCCGGACGAGGACCTGGCCCGCGTGGTCGACGGCGGTGTCGTCGCGGACATCGCCGGCATCCTCCTCACGGGGAGCGGGGCGCCCGTCGACCCGGCCCTGCAGGAGCGCTGCATCACGATCTCCTACGAGCAGCTGCGGGCCGTGCCCCGCGTCATCGCCGTCGCCGGGGGTGCCGCCAAGGCGAACGCGGTCCGGGTGGTGGCCCGAGCGGGGCTGATCACCGAGCTCGTCACCGACCAGACGCTCGCCCTCGCGGTCCTGGGAGGCCCTGATGCCTGAGATCGCCGGATCACTCTGGTCGGTCAGCCCGTCCGAGCAGGTCGCGCAGGTGGAGCGGCTGAAGGACCTTGGGCTGCGCCGGCTGCACTGGGACACGACGGACGGGCGGTTCGCCAGCCCCGGCGGGTTCACCGCCGAGCAGGCCCGCCAGCTCACGCAGACCACTGGCCTGGCCGCCGAGGCACACCTCATGGTGCAGCGCCCGCTGCGGGAGGTCGATGCGTGGGCCGACTTCTGCGACCTGGTCGTGGTCCACGCCGAGAGCGACGACTGGGACCTGGCCGTCGACCGGATCGCCCGGCGGGGCTGCCGCCCCGGCGTGGCCATCTCCCCGCAGACGCCGGTTACGGTCGTGCCCGACGACCTGGTTGCCTTGTGCATGTCGATCGTGCCGGGCACGGCGGGCAGCGCCTTCGACGAGAGCGTGCTGCTGAAGGTGCAGGCGTTGCACGCCGCCTCGCCCACCCGGCGGATCGGGGTCGACGGCGGCATACAGCGTCGCCATGCCGACCGGTTGTCCGCTGCCGGGGCCGGCTGGCTCGTGGTCGGCACCGACCTGTTCTCGGAGTCGGGCGCCGAGCGGTGGGCCGGCCTGCTCGCCACGCGGGGTACGTGACAACGCTTGGCTCAGCTTGGCCGAGCCAGGAACGGGCGGGCGTGGTGCCCTCGTACGCTCCTGTCGTGCTTCACACGGGCATTGCTCCGCCCCGTCGTTGTTGGCACAGGCGCGGCACAGCGCCGCCTTCTCCTGGGCCGCGAGACCAACAACGCGTCGCGCGATGCACGGCGGCCGCGCACCGATGAAGGCCCTGCCCGTCGGATCGCGCGCCTACCGGCGAGGGTTCAAGCCGCCTCACGCCGAGTCGAACCGGTCGAGGAGGCCGGGACGGTTGGCCGTCGGTGGGTGTTGCCGATGCGGCGCCCCTACTCGCGCGGGCGTCAACTCGGGTGGGGACCTGCACCTGAATACATCACAGATGACATGTCCACCCCCATCAAGAGTGTCGTCGCGCGAGACAAGGCGATATGGAACCGGCACAGCCGTCCCTGTTGTCGCGCGCGACGTGCGGACATCCGGGACATACTCGAACCAGTCGGACCCCGGCCTGA
>NZ_JBDIAQ010000021.1:0-35928 GCF_039812505.1 Intrasporangium sp.
CAGCCCACGAGAAGTCACGCCGGTTGCAGTTGTCGTGGGGTTCGGGGCTGCCAGCCCACGAGAAGTCACGCCGGTTGCAGTTGTCGTGGGGTTCGGGGCTGTCAGCCCACGAGAAGTCACGCCGGTTGCAGTTCTCGTGCCGGGCGCCGGCCCCGGCCCCAGCCGCCCGGGCCCCGACCCCGCCCCTCGAACATCACCCGCCCCGGGCCCACCGCAGCGTCAGGTCGAGCAGCACGACCGCGAGGCGCTTGTCGAGCGGCTCGTTGCCGTTGCCGCACTTCGGCGACTGGATGCACGACGGGCAGCCGGTCTTGCACTCGCACGCCGCGATCGCCTGCCTGGTCGCGCCCAGCCACTCGAGCGCCCGCCGGTAGCCGCGCTCGGCGAAACCGGCACCGCCGGGGTGCCCGTCGTAGACGAGGATCGTGGGCAGCCCGGTGTCGGGATGCCGGTCGGTCGACACGCCGCCGATGTCCCACCGGTCGGCGGTCGCGAACAGCGGCAGCATCCCGATCGCGGCGTGCTCGGCCGCGTGCGCGGCCCCCGGGATCGAGAGCTCCGGGATCCCCACGGCCTCCAGCTCCGCCACTGGCATCGTCCACCAGACCCCCTTGGTGTCGAGGGTCCGGGTCGGCAGGTCCAGCGGGTGCTCGCCGAGCACCTCGCCGCTCGGCAGCCGCCGCAGGAACGAGGTCACCCGGGTGTGCACCCGGGCCCGGCCGAACGAGCAGCGCAGCGCCCCCCAGTCGTGGTGCTCGAGCTCCGCGGCGATCTCGAAGTCGCTGACCGAGCGGGCCTGCGTCGTCCAGCCCGGGTCGCCGCGCACCACGAAGGCCGCCGCCTCCGGCAGGTCGAGCTCGGTCACCACCCAGGTCTGCCCCTGGTGCAGGTGCACCGCCCCGGTGTGGACCTGCGCGTGCGCGGCCGCCTCGTCGACGGTCCCGACCACCCGCCCGGTCCGCGCCTCCACGATCCGCACCGGCTCGCCCGCCCCGCGCAGCGACACGTGCTCGGTCGGCCGGTCCGGGCGCGCCCAGTACCACCCGCCGGGTCGCCGCCGGAGCACGCGGCCGGCGACGAGCCGGTCCAGCAGCGGCCTCATGCCCGCGCCGAAGTACTCCTCGTCCGCAGGCGTGACCGGCAGCTCGGCCGCGGCAGCGGCCAGGTGCGGACCGAGCACGTAGGGGTTGTCCGGGTCGACGACCGCCGCCTCGACCCCGCGCCCGAAGATGGCCTCCGGATGGTGCACGACATAGGTGTCGAGCGGGTCGTCGTCGGCGACCAGGACCGCCAGGCTCCGCTCCCCGCTCCGCCCGGCCCGCCCGGCCTGCTGCCACAGGGACGCCAGGGTCCCCGGCCAGCCGGCCAGCAGCACCGCGTCGAGCCCGCTGACGTCGACCCCCAGCTCGAGCGCGTTCGTCGCCGCGAGCGCGACCAGCTCCCCCGAGCGCAGGCCGCTCTCCAGCTGCCTTCGCTCCTCCGGGAGGAAACCCCCGCGGTATGCCGCTATCCGGCCTTCCAGCGCCCCGCCGGACCGGTCCCGGGCGATCCGGGCGACGACCTCCACCCCGGTGCGGGACCGGGCGAACGCGACGGTCTGCACGTCGGCAGCGGCGCACTGGGCGAGCAGGCAGCCGGTCTCGGTCAGCGTGCTGACCCGGTGCGGCCGGCCGTCCGGACCCTCGATGACGGGCGGCTCCCAGAGGGCGACAGTCATCGCGCCGCGGGGCGAGCCGTCCGCGGTGACCGCGGTGAGCGGCATACCGAGGAGTCGGGCCGCGTGCTCCTGCGGGTCGGCGACCGTGGCGGAGGCGAACACGAAGATCGGGGCCGCCCGGTACCGTGCGGCGACCCGGCGCAGCCGGCGCAGGACGGCCCCGAGGTGGGCGCCGAAGACGCCGCGGTAGACGTGGCACTCGTCGACCACGACGTAGCGCAGGGCCCGCAGGAACGGAGCCCACCGCTCGTGGCCGGGCAGCAGGGAGTGGTGCAGTAGGTCGGGGTTGGTCAGCACGAGGTTCGCGTGGTCGCGGATCCAGCGGCGCTCGTCCGGCGAAGTGTCGCCGTCACAGGTGGCCGCCCGCGCCCCGGGCAGGGCGAGCGCGTCGATCCGGGCGAGCTGGTCGGCCGCCAGCGCCTTCGTCGGGGCCAGGTAGAGGGCGGTCGCGCCGCGGCCGTTCGGGGCGTGCGTGGCGGCCATGAGGTCGGTGAGGATCGGCAGCAGGTAGCCGAGCGACTTGCCCGAGGCCGTGCCGGTCGAGATGGCCACGTGCTCGCCGCGGTGGGCCGCCTCGGCCGCCGCGACCTGGTGGGACCACGGTCGCTCGATGCCCTGCCCGAGCAGTGCGGCGAGCAGGACGGGGTCGGCCCACGTGGGCCACCCGGCGTACCGCGCGCGGCGCGCCGGGACCTCGTGCACGTGCAGCAGCCGACCGGGCTGGTCGCCGACGAGCAGGGTCAGCAGCGCCGCGGGATCGACCGGCACGCGCCGGACGGGTCGACGGCTTTCGCGCTGATCTTCGGCTTTCATTGGAGCAACGGTATGTCGCCGGGGTAGGTTTGCGCCGTGGGGCCTGGGTGCCGCGTCGGCCGCCCTCCGGGGACGAACCGCCGCGGGACGGGACCCGTCGGCAACGACACGGAAGGACATTGGTGGACCTCTCGATCAACCGCGTCGACCGGGGCGGGCGCACGATCATGACCCTCGGCGGAGAGATCGACGTCTACACGGCACCCTTCGTGCGGGAACGGCTCGACGAGGCGGTGCGTGAGGGGCGGACCAACCTCGTGGTCGACCTGACCGGGGTGCGCTTTCTGGACTCGACCGGGCTGGGCGTGCTGGTCGGGCGGCTCAAGCTGACCCGGAGCCTCGGTGGCTCGCTCCGGCTCGTCGGCACGGACGCGCGGGTGCTCAAGGTCTTCGCCATCACCGGCCTGGACAAGGTGTTCGAGATCTACCCCACCCTGGCCGAGGCCCTCGCAGGTGACGACGACCCGGTCGACCCCGAGGAGCAGCCGCACCGGCAGCAGGGCGCCGACGGGCTCGAGCCGCGGTCACCCCACGGTGCCGCCGGACCGGCCCCGACCGGGTCCTCGGCCGCCGCTGCCGAGCACGCCGCGACCTCGGCAGCCCCCGGCGACCGCGGCGCGTGAGCGCACCACCGGTCACCGACCCGACGCTCGCCCGGCGCCTGCGTGGCGACCTGCTCGCGGCCGGCCTGACCGTCGACGGCGTGGCCGCCCGGCTCGGGTCCCTCGCGTCGGCAGCGCTGCAGCGGGAGCAACCGCTGCCCGCGCTCGTGGTCACCGACGGCGCGACGGACGTGAGCGGCATACTCCTTCGCCTGTTCACCCTCGGCCGGCCGGTGCCCGCCTCGGCCTTGGCCGAGGCACTGCCGGGTCTCGGGGTGGACGGTGCCGTCGAGCTCGGGTTGGTCCGGGTGCTGCACGCCGGGCGCGAGCAGGAGGAGCTGGTCGAGGCGTGCTGTGACCTGCGCCCGTACGCCGACGACACGCACGACTGGTGGGTCGCCTCCGACCTCAGCGAGGTCGCGACCCGGGAGACGCTGGCGCCCGACCACGTGCTCGGCGTCGGCGGCGCGTCCCGGACGCTGGCGTCGTGGACGATCCGCCGGCCGGTCCGACGCGCGCTCGACCTCGGCGTGGGGTGCGGGGTGCAGGCGCTGCACCTGGCCGACCACTGCGGGTCGGTCGTCGGGACCGACGTCTCGGAGCGCGCGCTGGCGTTCGCGTCGTTCAACGCCGAGCTGGCCGGGGTGCGGCTCGAGCTGCGCCGCGGCGACCTGTTCGAGCCGGTGGCGGGGGAGCGCTTCGACCTGGTCGTCAGCAACCCGCCATTCGTCATCACGCCACGCGACGGCGACGTGCCGCGCTACGAGTACCGCGACGCGGGCCGCTCCGGCGACGCGCTCGTGCACTCCCTGGTCCGGTTGGTGGGCGAGGTGCTCGAGCCGGGCGGGGTGGCGCAGTTCCTCGGCAACTGGGAGGTGCCGGTCGGGCGGACCTGGCACGACGTGTGGGCCCGCTGGCTGGGCGGCACCGGCCTGGACGCCTGGGTCGTCCAGCGCGAGGTGCAGGACCCGGCCGAGTACGCGGAGCTGTGGGCGCGCGACGGTGGGACGGTGCCCGGGACGCCGGCGCACGACCGCATGTATGCCGCCTGGCTGCGTGACTTCGCCTCGCGGGGTGTCGAGTCGGTCGGGTTCGGGATCGTGACGCTCCAACGGCCGCGGGGGCAGCGCACGCCCTGGGTCGCGCTGGAGGAGATCCGCGGGCCGGTCGCGACGCCGATGGGGCCGACGGTCGAGGCCGGGCTGCTCGCCCGGACCTGGCTGGCCGAGCACACCGACGAGCAGGTGCTGTCCGTGGCGTGGACCTGCGCCGCCGACGTGACCGAGGAGCGGCACGCCCGGCCCGGGGACCGGGACCACTGCGTGATCGTGTTCCGGCAGGCTGGTGGGCTGCGCCGGGTGGTGTCCGCGGACACGCTGCTGGCCGGCTACCTCGGGGTGGCCGACGGTTCGCTGACCGCAGGGGCGGCGCTGGCCGCGCTCGCGGGCGTGCTCGGTCTCGACGCGGTCGACGTGCGCGTCCGGGTCGTGCCGCGGATCCGTGAGCTGGTCGCCGGCGGGCTGCTGGTCCGGCCGGCCGGCTGAGATCCCCGCCCGCGGACGCGTCCGGGCCCGGACCCCGGGGCGCCCTCCTGCCCCGTCCGTCGGCGGGGCGGGGTAGGTTCGCCACGAGGTAGGCAGGCGCCGTGCCGACTCGTCGAGGTCATCGGATGTCGAGGTCATCGGATGTCGAGGTCATCGGATGTGGAGGTCATCGGATGCAGACCCAGTGGTGGGGAATCATTCCCTTCGTGGTCATGCTGGGGTGCATCGCGGTCGCCCCGCTGGTCGAGGCGGTCAGTGGCCTGTGGGAGCGCCAACGGGTCCAGCTGCTCGTCTCGCTCGTGCTCGGCGTGCCGGTGGCGGTCTGGTTCCTGGCCGCCGGCGAGGGCATGGCGGTGGCACACTCGATGGTCGAGTACGCCCAGTTCATCATCCTGCTGCTGGCCCTGTTCGTGGTGTCCGGCGGGATCTACCTGACCGGTGACCTGCGCGCCAGCCCGCGCACCAACACGACCTTCCTCGGGGTCGGTGCCGTGCTGGCGTCGATCATCGGCACCACCGGGGCGGCGATGCTGCTGATCCGGCCGTTGCTGAACACCAACGCGCAGCGACGCTGGCGCGTGCACACCGTCGTCTTCTGCATCTTCGTCGTGGCCAACTGTGGTGGGCTGCTCACGCCGCTGGGTGACCCGCCGCTGTTCCTGGGCATGCTGCGCGGGGTGCCGTTCCTGTGGACCCTGCGGCTCGTGCCGGAGTGGCTGTTCGTCAACGGGCTGCTGCTGGTGACCTACTGGGCCCTCGACCACAAGCTGTACGCCCAGGAGTCGCCCAAGGCCCGCGCCTGGGACCGCTCGGCGGTCGCCCCGCTGGGGGTGGAGGGCAGGATCCACCTGCTCTACCTGGTCGTCGTGGTGGCCGCGGTCGCGCTGGCCCCGTCCATCGACCTGCACGCCATCGAGGAGGGTCACGCCGGCGTCGCCGCCTGGGTTCCGTGGCGCGAGCTGGTCCTGCTCGGCGTGGCGGCCCTGTCGATCTACACCGGCGACAAGCGGGCCAGGTGGGTGCACAACACCTTCCGGTGGGGGCCCATCCTGGAGGTGGCGGCCCTGTTCGTCGGGATCTTCCTGACGATGATCCCGGCGCTGCGCTACCTGGCCCAGGTCGCGCCGTCGCTGCCGTTGAACGAGCTGACCTTCTTCTTCTTCACCGGCGGCCTGTCGTCGGTGCTCGACAACGCCCCGACCTACCTGACCTTCTTCGAGATGGCCCAGCAGCTCGGCGGCGAGCCGGCGGTGGCCGGGGTCTACGAGCCCTACCTGGTCGCGATCAGCACCGGCGCCGTCTTCTGCGGGGCGGTCACCTACATCGGCAACGGGCCCAACTTCATGGTCAAGGCGGTCGCCGACAGCGCCGGCGTGCTGATGCCCTCCTTCGGCGGCTACATCGTGGCCGCCTTCACCTACCTCGTCCCGACCCTGGTGGCCATGGCGCTGGTCTTCGTGGCGACCACCACCGTGGCGCACCTGGTCGGCATCGCCCTCGCCGCGCTGCTGCTGGTGCGGGCGGTGTGGGTCGCCTCGCGACACCGGAACTCCGGCGGCCCGAGGCCCGCGGACCCGCGCCGGGAGTGAGCGCGCGCTCACTCGGCAGGCAAGGATATGGAGGCTGACGTGCACAGTTGTGAGTGAGTACTCACTCATTCATGCTGGAGGCATGGCAGCCAAGCAGGGTCGGGCGGCCCCGATGACGCCGGACGCGCGCCGGGAGGCGCTCGTCGACGTCTACGTGCGGCTGGCCCGCCGGTACGCGCGCCGGCCCACCTCGAACGAGATCGCGCACGAGGCGGGCGTGGCCGAGGGGACCATCTACCGCGCGTTCGGGACCAAGGACGAGCTTGAGACCGAGGCGGTGCAGGCCGCGTTCTGTCCCGGACCGGTGCGCCGTCTCATCGCGGCCATCGACCCCGGGCTGCCGGCACGGCAGCGGCTCGTGGAGTTCACCCGGATCATGCAGGAGCGGTTCACCGACGTCTTCGAGCTGATGGCCGCGCTCGGCCTGACCGAGCCGCCGGAGCGCAACGGACACGACCAGTGCTTCCTGGCCGGTCACCACCGGCCCGGCGCAGCGGGCAGCCGCACCCGACGCCCCGTGCACCAGCCGCTGCTCGACTCGATGCACGAGCTCGTTGCGGACCTGCACGACGAGCTGACCGTCGAGCCGGCGGAGGTGATCCACCGGATCCGGCTGCTGACCTTCTCGGCCAGCCATCCCGGCATCGCCGACGGCCGCCTGCTCTCGCCCGAGCAGATCGTCGCGACCGTGCTCGACGGGCTGCGCGTGCGCGCGGAGGCCGGCGTGGGCGGCATACCGGGAAACCGGGTTGACCCGCACGCCGGGGGAGGCTCTACCGTCGAGGCCGACCGCACCACCGGCCGCACCCACCCGAACGTCGCCGAGGCCCGCCTGCACGCACTGAACCGAAAGGGCAGCTGATGCTCCTGCGACTGCTGCGCACATACCTGCGCCCCTACCGGCGCGAGCTGGCGCTGATCGTGCTGTTCCAGCTGGTCAGCACCATCGCGGCGCTGACCCTGCCGAGCATGAACGGCCAGATCATCGACCAGGGCGTGGCCAAGGGCGACACCGGCTACATCATGCGCACCGGGGCGGTCATGCTCGCCGTCACGCTCGTGCAGATCGTCGCCTCGATCGCCGGCACCTACCTGGCCGCCCGCACCGCGATGGCCCTGGGCCGGGACATCCGGGCCGCGCTGTTCCACCGGGTCGGGGACTTCTCCACCCAGGAGGTCACCAGGTTCGGCCCGCCCACGCTGATCTCCCGCAACACCAACGACGTGACCCAGGTCCAGATGGTCACCTTCATGAGCCTCGCCCTGCTCGTGATGGCCCCGATCATGATGGTCGGCGGCATCTTCATGGCGATGCGCGAGGACGTCGGCCTGTCCTGGCTCGTCGGCGTGTCGGTGCCGCTGCTCGGCATCGTGGTCGGCTGGATCATCAGCCGGATGGTGCCCCAGTTCACCGTCATGCAGACCGCGATCGACAGCGTCAACCGGATCCTGCGCGAGCAGATCACCGGCGTGCGCGTCGTGCGCGCCTTCGTGCGCGAGCCTCAGGAGGAGCAGCGCTTCGCCGTCGCGAACGAGCAGGTCACGACCGCGGCCCTGAACGTCGGGCGGCTGATGGCGTTCATCTTCCCGGTCGTCATGCTCATCTTCAACCTGTCCTCGGTGGCGGTGATGTGGTTCGGCGGGCACCGGGTCGCCAGCGGCGACATGGAGGTCGGCGCGCTGACCGCGTTCCTGACCTACCTGATCCAGATCCTGATGTCCGTCATGATGGCGACCTTCATGGCCTCGATGATCCCGCGTGCGGCGGTCTCGGCCGGCCGCATCGACGAGGTCCTCGGGACCAGCTCGACCGTCACGGCGCCGGCCCGGCCCGTCCCGATCCCCGAGGGGCCGGCCGTGGTCACCTTCGAGGACGTCGACTTCCACTACCCCGGCGCCGAGCTCTCGGTGCTGCACGGGCTGACCTTCAGCGCCGCGCCCGGCCGGACCACCGCGATCATCGGCTCCACCGGCGCCGGCAAGACGACCCTGGTCAACCTGGTTCCCCGCCTGTTCGACGTCACCGGGGGGGCCGTGCGGATCGCGGGTGTCGACATCCGCACCGCCGCGCTCGAGGACGTGTGGGCCCGGGTGGGCCTGGTCCCGCAGAAGCCGTACCTGTTCACCGGCACGGTCGCCAGCAACCTGCGCTACGGCAACCCCGACGCCGCCGACGCCGAGCTGTGGCAGGCGCTGCGGATCGCGCAGGCCGACGACTTCGTCACCGAGATGGGCGGGCTCGCGGCCGAGATCGCCCAGGGCGGCACCAACGTCTCCGGGGGCCAACGGCAGCGCCTGGCCATCGCGCGGGCCATCGTCAAGGGTGCCGACATCTACCTGTTCGACGACTCGTTCTCGGCGCTCGACACGGCCACGGACGCGAGGCTGCGGGCGGCGCTGCGGCCGTGGACGGCATACGCGACCGTCATCGTCGTCGCCCAGCGCGTCTCGACGATCATCGACGCCGACCAGATCGTCGTCCTCGATGACGGGCACGTCGTCGGCCAGGGCACCCACGACCAGCTGCTGGACACGTGCGAGACATACCAGCAGATCGTCGAGTCCCAGCGAGCGGCGGAGGAGGTGGCCTGATGGCAGAGGGAGTCAGGAGCGCCGAGGAGCGCGCCGCCGAGGCCCGCCGCGGACCCGCGGGCGGACGGCGGCACGGGCCCCCGCACATGACGATGGGCCAGCCCGGGGAGAAGTCGCTCGACTTCTGGCCGTCGGCCAGGCGTCTGGTCGGGCTGCTGCGCCCCGAGCGCTGGCTCGTGGCGCTCATCGTCGGGCTGACCGTCGTCAGCGTGGCGCTCAACGCGGTCGGCCCGAAGATCCTCGGCCACGCGACCAACCTCATCTTCGCCGGGTTCTTCGGCTCGAAGATGCCGGCCGGGGTGACCAAGGAGCAGGTCATCGCCGGGTTGCGCGCCCGGGGGGACAACACCATGGCCGACCTGTTCACCGGGGTCGACTTCACGCCGGGCCACGGCATCGACTTCGAGGCCGTGGGCCGGGTGCTGCTGCTGGTCGTCGTGCTGTATGCCGTCGCCTCGCTCGTCATGCTCGTCGCCGGCTGGATCCTGCAGGGCGTCCTGCAGCGCACCATGTACCGGCTCCGCGAGGCGGTGGAGGTCAAGCTGAACCGGCTGCCGCTGCCCTACTTCGACAAGCAGCCGCGCGGCGAGCTGCTGTCGCGGGTGACCAACGACATCGACAACATCCAGACCTCGATGCAGCAGTCCATGTCGCAGCTGCTCAACTCGCTGCTGACCGTGGTGGCCGTGCTCGGGATGATGTTCTGGATCTCGTGGCTGCTGGCCCTCATCGCGATCGTGATGATCCCCGTCTCGGTGGTCGTCACGGCCCTGATCGCCAAGCGGAGCCAGAAGCTGTTCGTCCAGCAGTGGCGCTACACCGGCGAGCTCAACAGCCTGGTCGAGGAGTCCTTCACCGGGCACGGGCTGGTCAAGGTCTTCGGCCGGCAGCGGGAGTCGCGTGAGCGGTTCGACGCCAAGAACGAGGAGCTGTTCAAGGCCTCCTTCGGGGCGCAGTTCATCAGCGGCATCATCATGCCGGTGATGATGTTCATCGGGAACATCAACTACGTCGTGATCGCGGTCGTCGGTGGGCTGAAGGTCGCGTCGGGCTCGATCAGCCTCGGCGACGTGCAGGCGTTCATCCAGTACAGCCGCCAGTTCACCCAGCCGGTGACCCAGGTGGCCTCGATGGCCAACGTCCTGCAGTCCGGGGTCGCCTCGGCCGAGCGCGTCTTCGAGGTGCTCGACACCGCCGAGCAGGAGTCGGAGTCGGCCACGCCGGCGGTGATCGAGGACCCGCGCGGCGCCGTCGCGTTCGAGTCGGTCGACTTCTCCTACAGCCCGGACAGCGAGCTGATCCGCGACCTGGACCTGTCGGTACACCCCGGCCAGACGGTCGCGATCGTCGGCCCCACCGGCGCCGGCAAGACCACGCTGGTCAACCTCATCATGCGTTTCTACGAGCTCGACGCCGGCCGGATCACCCTGGACGGCGTGGACATCCGCGACCTGACCCGGCACGGGCTGCGCTCGCGGATCGGCATGGTGCTGCAGGACACCTGGCTGTTCGCCGGGACGATTCGCGAGAACATCGCCTACGGTCGCCCGGGGGCCTCCGATGCCGAGATCGTCGCGGCGGCCCAGGCGACGTACGTGGACCGGTTCGTCCACTCGCTGCCCGAGGGCTACGACACGGTGCTCGACGACGAGGGCTCGAACATCTCGGCCGGCGAGAAGCAGCTGCTCACGATCGCCCGCGCGTTCCTGTCCGACCCGGCGCTGCTGATCCTGGACGAGGCGACGAGCTCGGTCGACACCCGCACCGAGCTGCTCGTGCAGCAGGCCATGGCGGCGCTGCGGTCCGACCGGACCAGCTTCGTGATCGCCCACCGGCTCTCGACGATCCGCGACGCCGACCTCATCCTGGTCATGGAGCACGGCCGGATCGTCGAGCAGGGCACCCACGCCGAGCTGCTCGAGCGCCACGGTGCGTACGCCCGGCTGTATGCCGCTCAGTTCGCCGGTGCCGCGGCCGACCTCGACGAGGTGGTCGGGTCCGGTGGTCCGAATGGGCCGGGCCGGCCCGACGGGCCGGGCGCGGCAGCTCCGGCGCTGGCCGGGGCGAGCGCCGGCCCGCCCCAGCCGGACGGCGTCGCACCGGAGGAGGCCCCGCGGGCCTGACCCTCGGGTCCGTGGACCGACCGGGGTCACGCCTTCGGGCTCTTGAGCCGGAGCCGGCGCGGGGAGGGCAGGTCGGTGTCTTCGGGCCGCCACGCTTCACCAGGTGAGGACCCAGCCGAGCAGGAGCAGGTTGGCCACCCCCTGCGCGAGGACGCAGGCGTAGACCGAGCCGGTGCGCACCCGGCAGAAGCCGAGCGCCAGACCCATCAGGAACACCGAGGGCAGCACGCCGGCGATGACGGTGCCGTCGAAGGGCCGCAGGCCGTAGTCGCCGAGATGCACGAGAGCCCACGCCGCTGCGGTCACGACGACGGCGACGGGGCCGCCGTGCCGGTTCGCGAGCGTCGTGTGCAGCACGCCGCGGAAGCAGGTCTCCTCGGCCAGTGGGACGAGCAGGCCGAGCACGAGCACCGCGCCGAGGGCGACCAGGCCGGCGGGTGCCGCGGGCGCGGTGTCCACGACGAGGGTGCGCAGCCCGAGCGCCCAGTTGTCCCGGCCGGTCCCTACGAGCAGCACGCATGCCCCGACGCTCAACGCGTAGGAGGCGACGACGACCGCGATCCCCTCCGCGACGCGACGGGCCGACACGGCAGGACGCAGCCCGACGGTGGCCCACGCGGCGCGGGGCAGGACCAGCAGCACGAGCGGGGTGAGGACAACCGAGACGACCATGAGGCTCTGGCTGAAGGCGCCGAGGAGGCGCACCGTCGCGAGCGCCGCGAACAAGGCGGCCGCCGTGGCCCGGGGGTATGCCGCGTACCCCCGCTGCAGGGCGTGGTGGGCCCGGACGCCGGTGGGATCCGGCCGGCCCGGTTCGAGGGGGCTCACGCCTCGACCGCCGCGCGCCGGCCGAGGGAAGGGACCCACCAGTTGTACCGCTGGAAGAGCATGAGGGAGGCAGGTACGAAGAGCATCCGGACGAGGGTCGCGTCGAGCAGCACCGCCGCCCCGAGACCGACGCCGTACTGGCGCAGCATGAGCGTCGAGGACAGCGCCATGGTGCCCAGGCTGCCTGCCATGACCAGGCCCGCGGCGGTGATGACCCGGCCCGTGTCGACGACGGCGATGCTCGTGGCGTCGGCGTCGGTGTGGCCGTGCCGGACGAGATCCCGGACCCGGGTGATGAGGAAGATCTCGTAGTCCATCCCGAGGCCCATCATGAGGATGACGAGGAAAACGGGCAGGTCGTCGATGACCGGCTGTCCCAGCCACGTCTGGAACACCAGGACGGTGATGCCGATGGCCCACAGGTTGCTCATCAGGATGGTGAGGATCAGACGCACCGGGATGAGCACCGACCGAAGGGCGAACAGGAGCAGGACGAAGACCCCCGAGGCGACCAGCCCGATCATCCGCAGGAAGCTCGTCCGGAGCGCCTCGTTGTACTGGGCGTCGACCTTGGTCGCTCCACCGACCCGCAGCGTCGTCAGGCCGTGGGCGTCGAGGACCTCGCCGAGCCGGTCGACCGTGCTCCGGGCCTGCTCCGAGAGCGGGTCCCCACGCAGTGTCACGGCGATCCGCACGGTGCCGTCGGCCGCGAGGAAGTCGCGGGTCAGGGCCGTGGGCTGCTCACCGGCGGGCGGACCGGTGAGGTCGGTTCCGAAGGGGCTCGTCACCGTGGCCACCCGGGCCACGCCGGGCTCGGCGGCCAGGGCGGCGCCCACCGACGAGATGCGGGCGCGCCCCTCGGCCGTGAGGGTGCCGGAGTCCACGAGGGCGGACGGCAGCCGCCCGGTGACGACGGTCGGGAACAGGGTGCCCTGGCCCCACTGCCGCGCGACGACCTGGGCGCCCGCCTTGGCATCGGTCGCCGGGCTGAGGGCGAGCGGGTCGGCGGACAGCCCGTGGCCCGCCACGACGACCGCGAACGGCGCGGTGACGAGCACGAAGGCGGCTGCGACAGCGAGCGGGCAGGTGCGGGTCGACCGGACGACCCGGCGCAGGGCCCGGGCGAGGGCGCTGCTCGTCTCGAGGTCCGCGAGCGGACGCAGGCCGAGCAGGAAGAACCGGTCCCCGAGGAGGATGAGCAGGCAGGGCGTGATGGTCAGGGCCGCCGCGAGAATGATCGGTATGCCGACCAGGCCGCCGTACCCGAGCGGGGGGATCCAGTCGATCGGCGAGACGAGGGTGGCTCCGAACGACAGGACGACGGCTGCTCCGGCGAGGACCACGCTGTCGCCGGCCCGGACGGTGGCCCGGACGACAGCCTCCTCGACGCTTGCCCCGGTGAGTCGTTCCTGCCGGTAGCGCGACGAGAGCAGCATGCTGTAGTCGATGCCCGCGCCGAGGATGACGAAGGTCATGATCGTCGTCGTGAACTGGGTGAGATGGACCTGGTGCCCGATGACGGTCAGCCACGCCTGGCTCACGTTCGACGCGAGACCGATCGTCGCGACCGTGATCAGGGCCGGCAGCACGGCCCGGAAGAAGAGCAGCAGGACGACGGCGATGACGAGGTACGCGACCTGCTCCATCCGGGCGTTGTCGGCCTCGGCCTGCCGGTAGGTGTCCTGCAGGAGGGGGATCTCGCCGGTCACGTGCACGGCGACCGCGTCCTGCAGCCCGAGGCTCGCGACGACGCGGCTGGTGAGGGCGCGTAGTCCGACGATGTCGGGGTCGCCCTTGCCGGGCCGGAAGCTGACGATCACCAGGGCCGTCCGCCCGTCGGCGGACACGACGTCCCGCGTGACCACCGGGAGGGGGAAGCGGGACCAGTCGGCTGCCGTCACGAAGTCGCCCGCGAGCCCCGCCCGCGCGGCTGCCGGTGTGGCGTCGCTGGCCAGGACGAGCTGCTGCAGCGCGGGAGCCAGGCCCGCGCGGTGGACGATGGCAGCGAGCCGGACGCGCCGCTCGGCCGGGCCGACGTCGGCGAGCGCGGGTGCCGCCGCGGCGAGCGTCCGGTCCACCACGTCGAGGACCGCGTCCCGGCGCAGGGTGTAGGCGGACACCGACCGGATGACGCTGCCGCGTGCCTCGAGCCCTCCGACCGCCCCGTCGAGCGCCGCGAGGAGCTGCCGCATCCGGGGGGACCGCCCGTCGAAGTGGTCGAGGACGACCAGCGTCTCCCCCTCGGAGTGGGCCGGGAAGTCGCGGGCGATGTCGGCGGCGACGGCCGCGCTCTCGCTGCCGGGCACGACCTTGGAGGAGCCCTGCGTGCCCAGCACGCTCGACGACTGCAGGGCCAGCGGGGTGCTGAGGGCCACGACGAGCAGCCACCACCCGATGACGAGCTTGGGGTGGGCGACGAGGGCCCGGGCGAAGCCCTCCAGGACCGTGTGGACCCGGCCCCGGTCCGGGTGCCGCGCGCCGCTCATGGCCCGGGCTCAGGCCGCGGCCGCCCGCGACACACCGTGCCGCGCAACGCCGAGGACGAACGTGTGACGCAGCCCGAGGCCGCCGTGCTCCCGCCGGTGCTCCTCCAGCGCCTGGCCGAGGCGGGCGCGGATCTCCTCCTCGCGGCTGATGTCGAAGGAGTCGCGGAACCCCGCACCGGCACCGGACCGCTCGACCCAGTCCATCGCCTCGGCGGCGGACGTGATGGGCAGCTCCTGCTCGCCCTGCTCGAGGATCACCGGGTCGAGCCCGGCCTTGCGGAACCACTTCCCGAGCACCTGCTCGCTCTTCGGCAGGGACACGCGGATGAGGGAGGTGAGCATGCTCGGGTCGTCCGCGACGACGTGCTCGAACGCCTCGCGCAGCGTCGACAGGGCGGTCGAGCGTGTCTCGATGATCGCCACCTGCCCTCCCTCACGCAGCACCCTGCGCACGTCGCGCAGTAGCCGCACGGGTTGGCTGTAGCAGATCGCCCAGCCGATCACGACGAGGTCCGCGCTGCCAGTCGGCTGACGCCGGAGGAAGTCCTCCATGTCGCCCTCGGTGAAGCCCAGGTGCAGCCCGGGCCGGGGGGCCACCTTGCTGCGGGCCACGGCCAGCATGCCCGGCGACTTGTCGACGACGGCCAGCCGTCCGCGCCCGTCCAGGCGTCGCACGATCTCTGCGGTGAGATGACCGGTGCCACAGGCCAGCTCGACGACGCAGTCGCCCGGGGTGATCCGCACCCGGTCGAGCAGGCCCACCGAGTGCGGGCCCATCACACTCGTGAAGTAGTCGTCGTAGGTCGGGCTGGCGATGTCGTAGTCGGGCGTGGGATCGGCGCTCGCTCCGTGGATCCACAGACGCAGGGCCCGGAGGGCAAGACCGGTGCGGGACATGGGTTCTCCTTCGGTGGGTGGTACTCGGTGATCACGGTGACTGGTGCGGGAGCCGGCCGGACGGGGCCGGCGTGGCGGGAGTGCTCCGGTCGGGCGGCGCGGTCCGGTCGGGGCGGCGGCGAGGGGCCGGTCGCGCGCCGTCCTGGGCCGGTGTGTCGGGTCGACCGGGCAGGCAGGATCTCGGCGGCCCTCGAGCCGGTGCACGAGCAGAGCGCCGACGCCGAGGACGACGGCGGTCGCGACGAGCAGACCGGGCAACGGCACGTGGTCGGCGGCCAGGCCACCGGCGACCGGGCCGGCGGCCATGCCGACGGCGTAGGTGAGGTTGAAGACGGCGCAGGCGGCCGCATACCCGCCACCGGTGGCTCGCACGTCGAGGGTGAGGCGCGACAGACCCGGGATGAGCACGAGGCTGTATCCGACGGCGACGACGACGAGAACGACAGCGACGCCGGAGCCGGAGCCCGGCAGCGTCGCGAAGGGGACGGCCACGGCCATGACGAGCAGCCCGGCGGGCAGGGCGGGGAAGGCTGGGTGCCGGTCGGCGACGCTGCCTACCACGGGGCTGACCAGCAGGTGGGCCAGCGTCGCAGCGCCGAAGACGAGTCCCACCACCATCGGGGTGGCCTGCAGTCTCCCGGCGAGGTCGAGCGGCAGGAGCGGCTCGAGCATGCTGAGGACGGCGGCCGCGAGAGCGACGGCGGTCAGGGTGGCCCGGAACCGGCCACGGCCGAGCATCGCCCGGACCGGAGTGCGGGCCGGGGACGGGGCGGGCCCGGCGGCGGGCATCAGCTGGGCGAGTGTGCAGACGCCGACGAGCGCCGCGCAGACGAGGAACGGCGCGCGGAAACCATGCGCGGTGGCCAGGATCCCGGCCAGTGGTGGGCCGACGAGGAGCCCCGCCGACATGCTCGCCATGACGACCCCCAGGCCCAGTCCCATCCGTTTCGCGGGGAGCCGGTGGGCCACCAGGGCGACGCCGGCGGTCCACACGACGCCGGCGGCCGCGCCCTGGAGGGACCGGGCGGCGAGGAGCTGCTGGTAGCCGGTCGCGAAGGCGAACAGGAGGGTCGCCGCGGTGACCCCGAGCATCCCGGCCACGAGCGGGCCCCGGCGCCCGACGCGGTCGCCGATCCGGGCGGCGACCAGGGTGGCGGCGACCAGGGCGACGGCATACGACGCGAAGAGGGCGCCGATGCCGAGCGGACCGACGCCCAGCCGTTCGGCATACCCCGGCAGCACGGGGACGACAGCGCTGTAGAGGAGGCTGTCGGCGAAGAGCGCGACCGACACCGCCGCGACGACGAGCGCCGACGACCCCCGGGCGGTGGCCAGGCTCATGCGGCCGTCCCGGTCCTGCCGTCGACGAGCCCCTCGCCGGCCATGGTGCGGAACGCTGCGACGACCCGGTCGAGGTGGTCGCGGGTGTGCGTGGCCATGAAGCTGGCCCGCAGCCGCGGCGAGGCGGCCGGTGGCAGAACGGCGTTCGTGTAGACGCCGAGGTCCATGAGCCGGCGCCACAGGAAGGCGGTGCGCAGCGCCTCACCCGTGTGGACCGGGATGATCGGGCTGTCGCTCGTGCCCACCGGCAGGCCGAGGTCGGCGAGGGCGGCAGCGACGTAGGCCGCGTTCTCCATCGCCCGCCGGCCGCGCCAGGGCTCGGCCCGGGCGACCCGGACCGCCGCCAGCGCCGCCGCGGTGTTGGCCGGGGACAGGCTCGCCGAGAAGATCTCGGCCCGCGCGTGGTGACGCAGGTAGTGGATGACGTCGGCGTCGCCGAGGACCGCGCCGCCGATGGAGGCGAAGGACTTGGAGAAGGTGATCGTGATCAGGTCCACCTCGTCGGTCAGCCCGAGCTGGGCGCACGTCCCGCGCCCTTGTCCGAGGACGCCCACCCCGTGGGCGTCGTCGACCAGGAGCGTCGCGCCGTGCTGCCGGCAGGCCGCGACGATCTCCGGCAGTGGGCACACGTCGCCGCCCATCGAGTACACGCCGTCGACGACGACCAGGACACCCCCTCCGTCGCGACCGGCCAGGACGAGCTTGCGGCGCAGGTCGTCGACGTCGTTGTGGGCGAAGAAGCGGACCCGCCCGAGCGTCATCTGGGCTCCGTCGATCGCCGAGGCGTGGGCCTCGCGGTCCAGGACGACCGTGTCCCCCCGGGTCATCAGGGCGCTGATCGTGCCGACGTTCGCGCCGTAGCCGGTGGAGAACACCAGAGCGGCCGGCTTGCCCAGCAGGTCGGCGAGCTCGGCCTCCAGCTCCTCGTGCAGGCGCAGGTTGCCGTTGAGCAGCCGGGAGCCGGTGCACGAGGTGCCCGACTCCTGCAGCGCAGCCCGGGCCGCGTCGAGGACTCGCGGGTCCTTGGTGAGGCCGAGGTAGTTGTTCGAGCCGGCCATCACGATCTCCCGGCCGTCGAGCCGGGCGGTCGTCGCGTCGCTGTTCTCGAACGGCGCGAAGTAGGGGTAGATGCCCGCGGTCATGGCCTCGCGGGCGGAGGTGAAGGCTCGGCACTTGTCGAACAGGTCCACGGGGTCCTCCTGTGGTGGGCTCGGTCTGTCGGTTGAAGAGAGTGGTGGCGGGTTCGGTTGATACGCCGAGGAATCCGTCCGGTCCATGCATTCAGGCGCGGCGCCCGATGGCGTCCTGCAGGACCGCACCGATGGTGCGCGGGTCCCTGGCCGGGTAGGCCCGCCCGCCGGCCGCGGCGCTGATGGCGGAGAGCGCCGGGAGGTCGCCGGTCGGTCCGTAGGCGATGCTGTAGACCCGGACCGGGCGGGCGGGGTCGTTCTCCGCGCGGAGGGTGCGCAGCAGGGTGGCCAGGCTGATCCCGTGCCGGTCGTAGTTCGCGCCGTCGGTGATGACGACGACGGAGTTGGCCCGGTCCGGGTCCCACGCGCGCCGCGCCGTCCGCACCGCGGCCAGGACCGTGTCGTAGAGACCGGTGTAGCCGTGCGGGTCGACGGTGATCCGCTGCAGCGCCTGCGCGAGGCGCTGCCGCCCCGTCGAGCCGTCCGGTGCGCGGCCGAGCGAGGTGTAGGGCACCAGCGACCGGTAGTCCGTAGTGGGCGTGAGCGCAGTCGAGAAGGTCCACAGCCCGACGACGGTCGGATCGGGGTAGAGCGCCAGTCCGTTGACGGCCGCCTCGAGCGCGAGGTCGAGTCTGGTCGCGCCGTGGGCTGCCGGCACGGTCTTCGCCATGGAGCCGGACACGTCGACGACGACGAGGAGCTTCGAGCCGAGGGTCACCGCCCGGAAGGCGTCGACGGCCGCGGTCACCGTGGCGCCGGCCGGGACCGCTGCGGCGCCCGGCTCGGTGGCGGCGATCCCCCACGCCTTGGTCAACGGCCCGGATGCCGTGCCGGACGTCGTGCGGAAACCGGAGTCGGCGAGCAGGTTCCGCCCGAGCGCGGAGTGCAGCTGGGCGAGCAGTCCGGCGGCCTGGGCGCGTCGGGCGCCGTCGGCGGCAAGGACGACGAAGGGGTAGTCGAAGGAGAACCGCCCACGGGTCGCGTATGCCGCGACGAGCCGGTCCGCAGGACGTGCGACGTTGTGCGCGTAGAGGACCTGCTCCGGGACGGGCACGGCCAGCGGCTGTGACCCGATCGCCGTCAGGCTGGCCGACGTGCCCGGCGTGAGATCCCGCCGGGCACCCTGGAACACCGTCGTGAGCAGCGCGTCGGCATGTGGCCGTGTCGCGACCTCCGCCCGCAGCTCCAGGACGGCGCCCACGCCGGCGGAGGTGCGACGCGGGTCCCCGATGGCCCAGGGCGCCAGGTCCCCGGATGCCGCTCGCGTGACGAGGTCGGCGACGCTCACCGGACCGCTTCCGCGGTGGGCGGAGCGCGCGAGGGCCGGGGGGATGGCAAGGACGAGCGGTGAGCTGGCCACCGACGGGTTGTCGACAGGGACCCCCGTGCCCGGCGTCGTCGGCCGCTCGGTCCACGTCGAGGAGTCGGGGATCCAGACGTCCGGCCGGTCGGTCGCCGTCTGCGACAGGGACGCGGCGACCGTGGCCGGGTCGGCTGCGAGCACGACGGTCCGGGCGCACGACGTGCTCTCGCCCGAGGCGCTCCCGATGCCGGCGACCTTGGCCACGACGGGAGCGATCTCCGGTGCGGCCACGACCCGCAGCGGCTGGGCGGCCGTCGCGCACTCCGGTGTGCTCGCGGGCGACCGCGTGACGAAGGTGGCGATCGCGAGCACCGAGAGGACGGCCACACCCGCTGCTGCGAGGACCAGCTGGGATCGCCGACCACGAAGACCGGGCCGGACGTGACGAGCGTGGTGGGTCATGGAGCCCTCCTAGGCGTGGGCGCGGTCGGCAGCGCGCCTTATCGACCAAGGAGGCCGGACCCGCTTCGCTGATACGTCCGACTGGCCGGGAACGCCCGTTCTGCGCACCCACCGCGAATTCTCCGAGCCGGCGGGGGACCGAGGTCCCGCGTGCCGGGCCGGGCCGTATCTCAGAGCGGTCCGGGCGCTCCTACACGTCAGCACGATCGACAACCAGGGCCACGTGCGGTCGGCTCGGGCGGGGACACCACCTCGGACCCGGGCCCACGGGATCGGATTCGGAGGAGTTCTCATGGATGGACACACCAGCGTCGTCGTCACCGGGGTCGGCGTGACCTGCCCGATCGGCGCCGACGTCGCGGAGCTCTGGGCGGCGCTCCTCGCGGGCCGCTCCGGGGTGCGCCGGCTCGACGCGCCGTGGGTGGAGCAGCTGCCGGTGCGGATCGGCGCACCGGTCCGGCGGGAGCCGGGGGAGGTTCTCGGCGCGTCGGTGAGCCGGCACCTGGACCGGGTCCAGCAGCTGGGCCTCGTCGCGGCGCGTGAGGCCTGGGCCGACGCGGGGCGTCCCGAGGTCGACCAGGACCGCCTGGCCGTCGTCGTCGGCTCCGGTGTCGGCGGCTTCGGCACCATACTGCAGCAGGGACGCAACCTCGCCGAGCGCGGCTCTCGGGGCGTCTCGCCGTACAGCCTTGCGATGTGCATGCCGGACGGGCCGGCCGTCACCATCGGCCTGGAGCTCGGGGCCCGGGCCGGCGTCCACACCCCGGTGTCGGCGTGTGCCTCCGGCGCCGAGGCGGTGGCCCTGGCCCTCGACCTGCTCCGGGCGGGACGGGCGGACATCGTCGTGTGCGGCGGTGCGGAGGCGGCCGTCCACCAGCTGTCGATGGCCGGCTTCTCGGCGATCCGCGCGCTCTCCGGTCGCAGCGACCGCCCGTCGGAGGCATCCCGGCCGTTCGACGCCGAACGAGACGGGTTCGTCCTCGGCGAGGGCGCCGCGATCCTCGTCCTCGAGTCGGAGACCCATGCCCGCCGGCGGGGTGTCGTGCCCTACGCGGAGCTCGCCGGAGCCGGGATGAGCGCCGACTCGCACCATGTCGTCGCCCCGGACCCCAGCGGCAGCGGTGCCGCCCGGGCCATCCGGATGGCAGTGGCCGATGCCGGCGAGGAGGCGGGCGCCGTGGTCCACGTGAACGCCCACGCCACCTCGACGCCGTTGGGCGACATCGCCGAGTCGCTCGCCATCACCGCGGCTCTCGGGTCACGGTCCCGTCCCGCGGTCACCGCGACCAAGTCGATGACCGGCCACCTGCTCGGTGCGGCGGGTGCGTTGGAGGCGGTCGTCACCGTCCTGTCGGCCCACCAGGGGCTCGTGCCGGCCACCCTCAACCTCGATCGCCTCGACGCCTCGATCGACCTCGACGTCGTGACGGGCAGACCCCGCGCGGTCCCGGCCGGGCTGCTGCTCAGCAACTCCTTCGGCTTCGGCGGGCACAACGTCTGCCTTGCCGTCCGCGCGTACCCGACGCGCGCCGGCCTGGCCAGGAGCCTGCCCTCCGGACCGGCCGAGCACCGCTGCGACGTCGGCGCGGCATGACGATCGCCGAGAAGGGACGGGACTGATGTCGACGACTCCGAGCCGGCCCGGTGACGACGTCCTGGGGGACGACGCGACGAGGCACGAAGGCGTGGGCCGTGGGCCCATCGGACGCGCAGCCGACCGGCCGGGTAGGCCGAGGCTGCGGCCCGTTCCTCCTGTTGTCGCGAGCCCCCCGGCGACCCTCGCCGACCAAGCGGCCGACGTGGCGCGGGAGCGGGCCAGGGCCGAGCGGACCGAGGACCCGCGAGCGACGGAGCGTCAGCACGCCCGGGGCAGGCTGACGGCACGCGAGCGCATCGCGCTGCTGCTCGACGCCGGGACCTTCACCGAGCTCGGCACGTTCCGGCGCCATGGGGCGTCGGGGTTCGACATGGAGCGTCGGCGTCCCTACACCGACGGCGTCGTCACCGGCTGGGGCCTCGTCCACGGCCGCAAGGTCTTCGTCTACGCCCATGACTTCCGGATCTTCGGTGGTGCGCTCGGGGCGGCCCAGGCGGCCAAGATCCAGCGCGTGCAGGACCTCGCGCTGTCGGTGGGGGCTCCCATCGTGGGGCTCAACGACGGGGCAGGGGCGCGGATCCAGGAGGGGGTCGCCGCCCTCGACGGGTATGCCGGCATCTTCCGCCGCAACGTGCAGAGCTCCGGGAGCATCCCCCAGATCAGCGTCATCCTCGGACCGTGCGCCGGCGGGGCGGCATACTCCCCGGCGCTGACCGACTTCGTCTTCATGGTCGAGGGCACCTCGTACATGTTCCTCACCGGCCCCGACGTCATCGCGGCCGTGACGAGCGAATGCGTCACCCAGGAGGAGCTGGGCGGGCCTGCGGTCCACGGGTCCCGGTCCGGTGTCGCCTCGTTCGTCGCCCCGAGCGAGCAGGCCTGCCTCGCCGACGTCCGCTACCTGCTGTCACTGCTGCCGGCCAACCACGGCGAGGCGGCGCCCCACTACGAGCCGGACGATTGGCCCGGCCGGGCGTGTGACCGGCTGTACGACATCGTCCCGAGCGACCCGCGCCGCCCCTACGACATGAGGGCCGTGGCCCGCGAGATCGTCGACGACGGTGAGCTGATGGAGGTCCACGAGCGGTGGGCGACCAACGTCGTCTGCGCCTTCGCCCGGCTCGACGGTCACGTCGTCGGCATCGTCGGCAACCAGCCGCTGTCGAAGGCGGGCGTGCTCGACATCGACGCCTCGGAGAAGGCGGCCCGCTTCGTGCGCACCTGCGACAGCTTCAACATCCCGATCGTGACCCTCGTCGACGTGCCGGGGTTCCTCCCCGGCGTCGACCAGGAGCACGCGGGGGTCATCCGGGTCGGCGCGAAGCTGCTGTACGCCTACTGCGAGGCGACCGTGCCCCGGGTCCAGGTCGTCCTGCGGAAGGCCTACGGCGGCGCATACATCGTCATGGACTCCCTCGGCACCGGGTCCGACCTGTCCTTCGCCTGGCCGACCAACGAGATCGCGGTCATGGGCGCCTCGGTGGCCGCGAGCGTCGTGCACCGGCGCGAGCTGGCCGACGCCCTCGACCCGGAGCGGCTGCGCGAGGAGCTGGCCGCGGCGTATGCGGCCGAGCTCATGCATCCCTACAACGCCGCCGAGCGGGGGTTCGTGGACGAGGTCATCGACCCGCGCGACACCCGACGGGTGCTCGTCGAGGGGTTGCGGATGCTGCGGACGAAGGAGCGTCCGGTCCCGGCCCGGCGGCACGGCAACCCGCCGATGTGACCGTCCGGCTCGGCGGCATACCGCAGCGTCCTTCGGCAGCGGGACGAACGTGGTCCTGGGACCCGCGGACCCGCCGGTAGCCTTGGCGGGTGCCCGAGAACTCCACGCTGACCTTCCAGGACGCCCTGCTGACCCTCCAGAGGTTCTGGACCGACCGGGGCTGCATGGTCGTGCAGCCCTACAACACCGAGGTCGGTGCCGGCACGATGAACCCGGCCACGATCCTGCGTGTGCTGGGCCCCGAGCCGTGGCGGGTGGCCTACGTCGAGCCGAGCGTGCGTCCCGACGACAGCCGCTACGGCGAGAACCCCAACCGGCTGCAGACCCACACCCAGTTCCAGGTCATCCTCAAGCCCGACCCGGGCAACCCGCAGGAGCTCTACCTCGAGTCGCTGGAGGCGCTCGGCATCGACCTGGCCGCCCACGACGTCCGCTTCGTCGAGGACAACTGGGCGCAGCCGGCCATCGGGGCGTGGGGCCTGGGCTGGGAGGTCTGGCTCGACGGCATGGAGATCACCCAGTTCACCTACTTCCAGCAGGTCGGCGGCCAGAACCTCGAGCCCGTGTCGGTCGAGCTGACCTACGGCATGGAGCGGATCATGATGGCCCTGCAGGGCAAGACCCACTTCAAGGACATGGAGTACGCCCCCGGCATCAGCTACGGCGAGGTCTTCGGCCAGAGCGAGTACGAGATGTCGCGCTACTACCTCGATGACGCCGACGTCCCCACCAACCAGGTGCTCTTCGACTCGTACACGGCCGAGGCGCAGCGGATGATCGACGCCCGCCTGCCCGTGCCCGCCCACACCTACGTCCTGAAGAGCTCGCACGCCTTCAACGTCCTCGACTCGCGCGGCGCGATCTCGACGACCGAGCGCGCCAAGGCGTTCGGCACGATGCGCCGGCTGGCCCGCGAGGTCTCCCGCCTGTGGGTGGAGCGGCGCGAGGAGCTCGGGTTCCCCCTGATGGCCAACGAGCTGCCACCGATGCGGGGGCGTGCCATCACCCCGCCGACCCGCGGAGCCACCGGCGAGTATGCCGCCCAGCCGGGTGATCTCGCGGCCGCGGCCCCGCGGTTGCTGGCTCTCGAGCTCGGTGTCGAGGAGCTGCCCCCGCACGTCGTCGACCAGGCGATCGAGCAGGTCCGCACCGCGCTCGTCGACGGGCTCGGGGCGACCCGGCTCCCGCACGGCGCCGTGTCGGTGGTCGGCACGCCGCGGCGGGTCATCGCCCTGGTGGTCGACGTGGCTGGGCACGAGCCGGACGCCGAGGTGCTGCGCAAGGGCCCGAGGGTAGCCGCCGCGTTCGACGCCGACGGCAACCCGACCCGTGCCGCCGAAGGTTTCGCGCGCGGTCAGAAGGTCGCCGTGTCCGACCTGGTCCGGGCCGAGTTCGACGGGGTCGAGCACGTCGCCGTCGCGGTGCACCAACCCGGACGGGACGTGCGCGAGGTGGTGGGATCCCTTCTCGCCGAGGTGATCTCGGGCCTGCGGGCCGACAAGAACATGCGGTGGAGCGACCCGGGGCTCGCCTACAGCCGACCGATCCGGTGGGTCGTCGCGCTCTGGGGCGAGACCGTCGTGCCGGTGCAGGTCTCCGGGCTGGGATCGGGGCGCACGACGTACGTCGACCGCCGGGCCGCGAGCCCCCTCGTCGACATCGAGAACGCCGCGGTGCTCGTGCCCAAGCTCGAGGAGCGGGGGATCGTCCTGGACCCGGTGGCCCGCCGAGCCAGCGTCGTGGAGCAGGCCGCCGCGCTCGCCGCCACGGTCGGCGGCACAGTCGACGTCGAGGCCGAGGCGGACCTGGTCGACGAGATCACCAACCTCGTCGAGACGCCGCACGGGATCCTCGGGTCGTTCGAGCAGCGCTACCTCGAGCTGCCCGAGCAGATCCTCACCACGGTGATGCGCAAGCACCAGCGTTATCTGCCAGTGCGATCCGGCGACGGCGCGCTCATGCCCCACTTCGTCACGATGGCCAACGGCGACTGCGACGACGAGCTCGTCCGGGACGGCAACGAGAACGTCCTGCGGGCCCGGTACGAGGATGCGGCCTTCTTCTACGCCGCCGACCTCAAGGTGCCGCTCGAGGACCTGCGGGCCGGCATCGCCAAGCTGACCTTCGAGGACCGGGTCGGTTCGATGGCCGACCGGGCCGACCGCATCGGCGACGTCGCCGCCGCTCTCACGCTGGCCGGCGGCGTCGAGCTGGCCGCCGTCGAGGAGCGCACCCTGGCGCGGGCCGGTGAGCTCGCGAAGTTCGACCTGGCCTCGCAGATGGTCGTCGAGCTGTCGAGCCTCGCCGGGACGATGGCGCGCGAGTACGCGACCCGGGCCGGCGAGACCCCGGAGGTCGCCACCGCCCTCTACGAGATGGAACTGCCCCGCACCGCAGGGGGTGCGCTGCCCGCGACGAAGCCGGGGGCCCTGCTCGCCCTGGCCGACCGGCTCGACCTGCTCATGGCGATGTTCGCCCTGGGCGCGAAGCCGACCGGGTCGTCGGACCCGTTCGCGCTGCGCCGGGCCGCCCTGGGCGTCGTCGGTATCCTGCGGGCCCACCCGTCCCTGTCGGGCATCTCGGTGCGCCACGGTCTCGAGGTCGCAGCCGCCCGGCTGCGTCGCCAGGGCTTGGAAGTCATGACCGAATCTGTCGACACCGCAACGGAGTTCGTCACGGCCCGCTTCGGGCAGCAGCTGCGCGACGAAGGTGTGCCGGTGTCGCTGGCGGCGGCGGTCCAGCCGCTCGCCGACTCCCCGGGCAAGGCCGAAGCCGCCCTGCACGACATCGACTCGATCCGCGGCCGAGACGGCTTCCCGCGGCTCGTCGAGGCCACCCAGCGCATCACCCGCCTTGTCCCGGAAGGCAGCCCGGCGGCATACGACCCCGGGGCCCTCAGCGACGACGCGGAGCTGGCCCTGCACCTGAAGGTCGCGGCCCTGCCCGACCTCGCCGCGGGCACCCTACCCGAGTGGGCCGACGTCGCCGAGCCGGTCGTGCCCGAGCTGGAGCGGTTCTTCGACGAGGTGCTCGTGATGGCGCAGGAGCCGGAGCTGCGGGCGGCCCGGCTCGGGCTGCTGCAGACCATCGTCGCGCGGGCGCCACGCGGGATCGACTGGCGCGCCCTGCACTCCGCGCTCGCCGGCTGATCAGTCCGGCCTCGGGCGGATTCGGCGTGCTATCCGGCGCAGCCCGGCCTGCTTCTGCGCGACGTGGCTCAGGCCGGGGGCCAGCTTCCGCAGCCTGCCGCGCACGTCCGGGTCCTGCAGGTACTGGAAGTGCCCGCAGGACTTATCGAGTGGCACCCGCGTCCCGACCGCGGTTGCCGAGGCGAGCGCGACGACGAGGTCGTTCTCCGGCGTGCCCGCTGCCTCGAAGAGCGGTCGCAGCCGGCCCAGTGCCTTGACGCCGCTGGACTCCGGTCTCGCTCCTGCCGTGTAGTCGGCGCCGATCGAGATGATCGGGTAGGGCGGCTCCGGTCCGGCGTTCAGGCCCCGGATCCAGGGGCCGTCGGCCGCCATGTCGCCGATCCCGGAGGGCACCCGGGCGTAGCGGACGAGGTACTTCAGCAGCATCGAGGCCGGGTCCGGTACGGCGCGCAGGCCGAACGTGGTGGCCGCGACGAGAGCCCGTAAGGCGCGCTCGCCGAGGTTGACGATCGGTGTCCCCCGATGCGGCGTCCCGAGGGTCAGCACCGTCAGGTCGAGGTCCTTCCGGCGCTGCTTGATGACGGTGGCCGCCACCCGGGCCACCAGGCCGCCCCGGGAGTGGCCGACGAGCACGAGTCTGCCGGCCTCTGACGTCAGCTTGTCCTTCAGCAGGTCGGCGAGGTCCCTGCCGTTCTCCTCGATGTCACGGAACGTGTCGTGCTCGTATCGGTAGACCGCCCGGTCCAGCAGGTTTGCCAGCTCGATCGCCCCGGGTAGCCCACACGAGACCGTCCCGTGCACCCAGACCAGCGCGTTCGGGAGGCTCTGGTCGGGCACGTCTGCCACCTCCGGGTAGTGGTCGGCATCACGATGCGCGCCGAGGTGGGTGGCAAGCCTGGTCTGGAACATGGGATCGGACCGTGGCGGGTCGAGACGGGAGCCGAGCCATTGCCACGGTCTCAACAACAAGGCACAGTGGCGACCACCGGTCTCGATCGGTACGGTTCCGGTGCCTCGCGCGGACAGCGGCGATGTCGTCAGGTCGTTCCCGTGCAGCGACACGGTGTTGTCGCCGCCGAAACAGAACCACTCGATCCCGGTGTCGAACGTCTCGGGCGGGGGTTGCTCGATCCCGTCACGGCGGCCCCGGGTCAGGGCGTGCAGGGCAACGGTGCGGGACAGCGCGGCGGTGCCGGACTCCTGGTAGCTGACCACGACATGGCTCAGGCCGGCAGGTACCTCGACGACGGCGAAACCGTCGTCGTGCCACGCGGCGCAGCCGGGGCGTGGCGAGTCCGGCTGGTAGACCAGCCCGGTGTTCTCGCCGGGCAGGGCGAGGGTGTCAACCAGGCCCCCGAGCGGCTCGCGGAGCTGTTCGCGCAGATCCGAGGTCGTTGCTGTCGCGGCCCACAACGCGATCGGGTCCAGCCCGGGGACCGTCTCGCCCTGCACGAGATGGCGCTGCGCGGTGGCCACGACGGCCTCGCTGAACCGGCCATCCGAGCCGAGCGCCTCGACCATCCTGATCCCGGAGGACGACCCGCTCCGGTCGTCAACGGGCAGGACGAGCCGGTCCTGCTCCGGCGAGACCCCCACGATGAACCAGCGTGGGTCCCGGCCCGCCACGGGCGGTAGCTCGTCGGTGCTCATGCCTGGATTCTCCCCTCACCAGGACCCGCCGGCCAGGACCGTGGCGCGGTGGACGAGAGGAGCTCCACCGGATCGTGCCACCCTCAGCCCACGGTGACCAGACCGGCCAAGGCTGCCCCGACGGGGGTCACCTCCTCCACGGTGTTGTGCACGTGGAACGAGACCCGCAGCCGGCCCGCCCGGTGCGCCGCCACCACGTGGAACTGCTCGAGCACCTCGGAGACCCTGGCGTCCGCGCCGGGCACGGCTTCCAGTGAGAGGATCGCCGAGCTCGGCACCGGGAGCCCGGCTGCGGCCGAGAACGCGCGGGACACCTCGAGCGCGTGGCCCTGCAGTGCGACCGGGCCGATCCCGCACAGGAACTCGAGCGACCGCTCGGCACCGACCCAGGCGGGCCATCCCGGAGAGACGTCGAACCGTCGAGCGTCGGTGGCAAGGCGCAGCGGCAGCCCGTAGATGCTCGACCAGACCTCGGCGCCGGCGAACCAGCCCGCCGCGAGCGGGCGCAGCAGGCCGATGACGTCGGGCGCCACGGTGAGGAATGCGGTGCCACGCGGGCCGAGCAGCCACTTGTAGCCGCTCGTCACGGTGGCGTCGAAGCGGCTCGCGTCGAGGTCGAGCCAGCCGGCGGACTGGGTGAGGTCGACGAGGACTCGCGTGCCGTGGCGCCGCGCAGCCGCCATGATCGCGTCGAGGTCGGCCAGCGCCCCGCTGCCGGACTGGACGGCCGCGACGGCGACCCACGCGGTTGCCGGTCCGACCGCGGCGGCGACCTCGTCCAGGGGCACCTCCCGCACCCGCACCCCACGCCCGGCGTGGGCGGCGAACGGGAAGGTGACGCTGGTGAACTCGCCCTCGGCGACGACGACCTCCGCGCCGTCCGGCACGGCTGCGGCGACGAGCCCTACCAGCGGCGAGGCCTGGTGGCCGATGGCGACCAGGGACCGGTCGACGTGAACGAGGTCGGCGAAACGTTCACGGGCGCGCTCGACCAATGGGTCGTAGTCGGCCGGCTCGCGCCGCCCGGCCGCCCAGACCCCGATGTCGTCCTGCATGGCACGCGTCGCCGCCCGTGGGGGCAGCCCGATCGAGGCGGTGTTGAGGTAGCACGTCTCCGCGGTGAACTCTGCTGTCGGTGCCCAGGTCATGGGACGAGGTTGCCACGTCGTGACCCGTCGTGCCGATGCGGGGTCGCGCGGAGGCGCGCCGCGCCCACCGCCCACCCTCGGGCTGCTCACCCGCGCCCGGTCCAGCGGCTGCGTCACCCGGTTCGCGGCGCCTGCCAGGGGCGGGTCGTCGGCACCGGCAGCAGCACGCTCACGGCGCGAAGAACTGCAGCCGGACATCCCCGTCGACGGTCAGCGGCAGGGTGGGGCTGTCCGGGTTCAGGGCACACGTGCTGCCGGTCTGTTGGCAGAGCACCAGGAACATCCGGTCGTTCTTCTGCACGAGCAGCCGCCACCCGCGGTAGCGGTAGGTGAACTGCTGGCCCTCGGCGGGCGGCAACGCGGTCTCGACGCTGCCTGAGTAGGGCAGGTAGAGCCGCTCCTTGGTGTCGAAGAGGACCTGGGGCAGCTGTTCGAGGTGGGCCGCCTGCTCTCGGGCGAGACCGGCCCCGGACCACTGGGCAACCGTCGCGTTCGCCCAGAACACCCCGGCTGCGACGAGCACCCAGAGCCCGACGCGGGCCGCGACCGGTGCGCCGCGCAGACCGATGACGTATGCCGTCACCGTGCCTCCCGCGGCCACCACGAGGGGCGTGACGAGCGGGTAGTACGGCCAGCCCTCGAGCGGCGCATAGGCGAAGACGAGGCCGAGACCAGTCCCGAGCAGGACGGCTCCGACCACCGTGCTCGCCGCGGAGTGCCGGACCAGCCAGGGCCGCAGACCGCGGGCCGTGACGACGGCCAGCGCGGCCACCAGGGGCAGGACGATGAGCGGCACGAGCAGGGGCTGTCCGCTGCGCATGACGAAGTCCTGGGTGGTCAGGCCGACGGTGTCGACGTCGAGGCCGAAGTACAGGTACTGGGCCCTGGTGGAGACATAGCCGAAGTAGAACAGCAGCGTGCTGATGGCCGTGATCGGGGCGACGATGCTGCCGCCGATGCTCAGCCAGCGCTCCCATGAGGCATGCTGTGCCTCGGTCATCAGCCACCACTGCTGGTCGTCACGCCGTTGCCCGACCCCGGGATCGGGCCGGTGCTCTGTTCAGGCCCGGTGCTGCTCGTCGCGGTGCCAGGAGGCGGGTTGAGCCGGATGGTGACCCCCGGCTCGCGAGCCACGGCGTCGACGAACTGCCGGCAGCGCTGTCCGGCGCTCGGACAGTAGGCGATTCCCTTCAGTCCGACCGAGACGGTGACGTCCGGGTCGGCGTCGGGCCGGGCCCGGACCGCCAGGGAGCACCGGATGGCGCCGGCCCGCATGATCCTTCCGACACAGGCCGGGGCGTCCGACCCGCAGGGACCGCGGACCACCTCGAATCCCCTACCGGAGAAGGTCGCCCCGGTGATCTCCACGGCATAGCCCGGTGGGATGTCCGGGTAGGGAGACTTGGTGACGATCCAGCTGACCGCGACGCACTGGAGCGCCGGGTCGTCCTCGTCGGTGACCGCGTCGCCCCCGATGGGCAGGCGGGGCAGGCTGACGATGGGCCCGCCGTCGCCGCGGGTGCCCGGCGACGAGGCGGTCGTCGGCGACGAGGTGGTCGTCGGCTCGGGCGGCGGCGTGGTGAAGCTCGTCACCGGGGAGCCCGTCGTCGCCGGCGGACTGGTCGGCGGGGGCGGCCCCGCACACCCTGCCAGCGCCCCGGCGGCGAACATGATCGAGGCGGCGAGGAAGACCGGTCGCCGAAGGGTGCGCAGCTGGTCGTTCACGATGGTGCCCCTGTCGTGACGGGCGTCGTGGTACGGCGCGTCCCTCCACGGTCCTCTCGCGATGCCCGCTATGTCCAGCCGGTCAGGCGGCTCAGGGGACGGCGTACCCGCTGTCCCGCGCGTCGGTGACCAGCATGTGCCCCGGCGCGTGCGTTATCGCGATCTCGGGACGCGACTCCATGACCATCGCCTGGGGGGTGACCCCGCAGGCCCAGAAGACCGGCACGTCGCCGGGCTCGACGACCGGCGGGTCGCCGAACTCGGGCGCGTCGAGGTCGGCGATGCCCAGCGCCCCGGGGTCGCCGACGTGGACCGGCGCGCCGTGCACCGCGGGGTAGCGGGAGCTGACGCGGACCGCGTCGGCGACCTGGTCGGCCGGGATGGCCCGCATCGAGACGACCAACGGCCCGCCGAGCGCACCCGCGGAGCGGCACCGTCTCGAGGTGACGTACATCGGCACGTTGCGCCCCGCGTCGATGTGCCGGACGGGCACGCCCGCCTCGAGCAGCGGGTGCTCGAAGGTGAACGAGCAGCCGACCAGGAAGGTGACCAGGTCCTCGCGCCAGTGCGCCCTCGCGTCGGGCACCTCCGCGACGAGCTCGCCCCGCTCGTAGACCCGGTAGAGCGGCACGTCGGTGCGGATGTCGCCGGTCCCCGACGCCCCGCCGAGCACCCCGCCGCGCACCTCACCGGCGTCGAGGACCTCCAGGACGGGGCACGGCTTCGGGTTGCGCTGCGCGAACAGGAGCATGTCGAAGGCGAGAACCTTCGGCACCGCGATGACGTTCGCCTGCGCGTACCCGGCGCACCACCCCGACGTCGGGACGGTCAGCCCGTCGGCGAACAGCCGACGAGCAGCCATCGGTGAGAGGGCAGCCGGGTCCTCCGGCAGCGAGGGGGCTTGGTGTGTGGACGTGCTCGTGCTCATCACTTCTCCCATCTGAATCGGACCTGCTGGCCCGGGCGCAGCTGTGCCGCCCGGTCGACGTGCGCCCAGCGGACGACGCCGATCACCGGGTACCCGCCGGTCACCGGGTGGTCGTTGAGGAACAGGACGGGCTGCCCGCCCGGTGGCACCTGGATGGCGCCGCGCACCATCCCCTCGCTCGGCAGCTCGGCCTGCGCCCAGTCGGTATGCCGCTCAATCGGCTTGCCCTCGAAGCGGACCCCCTTGCGGTCGCTGCGTCCCGAGACGACCCAGCAGCCCTCCGCGAGCGCCTCGGGGCGGGTGAACCAGTCGCGCCGGGGGCCGGGCAGCACGCCGAGCTCGACGACCCCGGCCGTGGGCCACGCGACGGGCGCGACGTCGACGTCGGGGTATCCGGCGACGTCGCCGCCGACCGGGATCCGGTCGCCCGCCGCGACCGCGGCCGGCCCGAGCCCGGACATGGTGTCGCTCGAACGCGACCCGAGGACGGCGGGGACCGCCAGCCCGCCGCGGACGGACAGGTAGGTGCGCAGGCCGGTGGGCGGCATACCGAGGCTGAGCTGCTGGCCGTCGCACATCGGGAAGGGGGCGGCGTGGGGGGCCGGGCGGCCGTCGAGGAGGGCCGGTGCGGGTGCGCCGGTCAGGCACACGGTCACCGCGCCGTGGGTGCGCACCTGCAGCCCGCCGAAGGTGACCTCGAGTGCGGCTGCGCCGGGCCGGTTGGCTAGCAGCCGGCCGCCGAGGTGGTAGGAGGCCTGGTCGGCGGCGCCGGCACGACCCACGCCCACGTCCATGTGACCGAGCCGGCCGGCGTCCTGCACGAGGGTGAGCGGGCCGGGGGCGAGGACTTCGAGGTGGGCCATCAGCGGCCGCCTGCGTCGACGAACTGGACGGTCGTGCCGGGGGTGAGCAGCGCGGGCGGGTCGCGGTCGGGGTCCCAGAGCGGGGCGTCGGTCGTGCCGAGCAGCTGCCAGCCGCCGGGCGACTCGCGGGGGTAGATCCCGCTGAACTGCCCGGCCAGGCCGACGGCGCCGGCGGGCACCCGGGTGCGCGGCTCGGCCCGGCGCGGCACCTCGAGACGGGCGTCCCCGTCGACGAGGTAGGCGAAGCCCGGGGCGAAGCCACCGAACCCGACCCGCCATGGCGTGCCGGTGTGGGCGGCGACGACCTGCTCGGGGGTGAGCCCGACCAGCCGGGCCACCTCCGCCAGGTCGGGGCCGTCGTACCGGACGGGGATCTCGACCCGGCGGGTGGTGCGGGTGGTGCTGTCTCCGGCGGGGGAGTCCGCTCCGGCCCGGTCCGGCGCCGTGGCCGCGGAGACGGCGTCGGCCAGGGCGCGCAGGTCGGTCTCCGGGCGCGCGACCAGCAGGATGGTGCGGGCGGCGGGGACGACGTCCTCGACCTGCCCCCAGACTCCCGGGCCGGCCCCGGCCAGTGGGGCCAGGACGGCCTCGAGCGCCAGCACGGAGTCGATGTCGTCGGTCTCGAGCAGGAGCGCGGCATCCCCCATGGGCAGGATGTGCAGGGCCGGCGTGGCGGCGGTGGACGACACGTCAGTCCCGGCTCACGAAGGGCCGGATCCGGACGCCGGCGGCGACCAGCGCCTCCCGCACGGCTCGGGCCATGACGACCGCGCCGGGGGAGTCGCCGTGGGTGCACAGCGAGTCTGCCCGGACGGTCACGTCGATGCCGTCGACGGCGGTGATCCGGCCTTCGGTGACGAGCCGGACCATCCGGGCGGCCACCTGCTCGGGGTCGTGCAGCAGCGCGCCGGGCTCTCGGCGGGACACGAGCGTGCCCTCGGGGGTGTAGCCCCGGTCCGCGAAGGCCTCGGCGACCGTGGTGAGGCCGGCCTCGGCTGCGTGGCGCAGCAGGGCCGAACCGGGCAGCCCCAGCAGGGGCAGGTGGCGGTCGTAGGCGACGACGGCCGCGACGACGGCAGCCGCCTGCGCCTCGTGCCGCACGACGGTGTTGTAGAGGGCTCCGTGCGGCTTGACGTAGGCGACCCGGGTGCCGGCCACCCGGCACATCGCCTCGAGCGCGCCGAGCTGGTAGAGGATGTCCGCCGTCAGCTCGTCGGGCGCCATGTCGATGAAGCGCCGCCCGAACCCGGCCAGGTCGCGGTAGCCGACCTGGGCGCCGATGACGACGCCCCGCTCCGCAGCCTGGGCGCAGGTGCGCTGCAGGGTCAGGGTATCTCCGGCGTGGAAGCCGCAGGCGATGTTGGCGCTCGAGACGATGTCGAGCATCGCGGCGTCGTCGCCGAGCTGCCAGGTGCCGAACGACTCGCCGAGGTCGGAGTTCAGGTCGATGGTCGTCATGTCAGCCCCACAGCTTCTGCAGGCCGGAGATGGACTCCCAGCCGAGGAACAGGGTGAGCAGCCAGGCGAGCACGCCGATGCTGAGCAGCCACTTCGGGTAGGCGTAGCCGTGCAGCAGGTCGCGACGCCGCCAGGCCACCCAGAGGATCGCGGTGAACCCGATCGGCAGGATCAGCCCGTTGAAGCCACCGGCGAAGATGAGCAGCTTGACCGGCGCCTTGCCGAGCAGCAGGAACAGCACCGAGCAGATCACGATGAAGCCGACCGTCGCGAGGTCACGGGTGCGCTCGGAGGTGCGCTGGGTGGTCAGGAACGAGATGCTCGTGTAGCTGGCGCCGATGACCGAGGTGAGGGCGGCGGCCCAGAAGATGATGCCGAACGCGCGCAGCCCGAACTCGCCGGCCGCGTACTGGAAGGCGCTCGCCGACGGGTTGTCGGCGGCCAGCTTGGCTCCGGCGTGGACGACGCCGAGCACGGCGAGGAAGAGGATCGCGCGCATGACGCCGGTGACCAGCACCCCGATGACGGAGGTCTTGCTGATCTCGGTCGCGTGCTCCCGCCCGATCCGGCCCGAGTCGACGAGCCGGTGCGCCCCGGCGTAGGTGATGTAGCCGCCGACGGTGCCGCCGATCAGGGTGGTGATGGCCAGGAAGTTGAGCTGGTCCGGCAGGACGGTGTTCTTCAGGGCCAGCCCCACCGGGGGGTGGCTCGTGACGGCGATCCAGGTCGTCAGGCCGATCATCACCACGCCGAGCAGGACCACGATCCGGTCCAGGGCGGCGCCCGCCTTCTTGACGAGGAAGATCGCGATCGCGATCGCCGCCGAGATCAGCGCCCCGATCTTGGGCTCGAGCCCGAACATCGCGTCGGTGCCGAGGCCCGTGCCGGAGATGTTGCCGATGTTGAAGACGATGCCGCCGAGCAGGACGAGCGCGGACAGCACCCAGCCGAGGCCGGGGACGATCCGGTTGGTCAGCTCGTTGGCGCGCAGCCCCGACACGCCGATGACGCGCCAGACGTTCAGCTGGACGGCGATGTCGACGAGGACGGAGGTGACGATCACGAACGCGAAGGCGGCGCCCATCTTCATCGTGAAGTCGGTGGTCTGGGTGATGAACCCCGGCCCGATCGCCGAGGTCGCCATCAGGAACATGGCGCCGAGCAGGGCACTTCGTCCGCTCATGCCGCCGGCGGCGGCGCTGGTGTCGGCCTGTTCGGCCTGGGTCAGCTTCTCGTCCATACGCGTGGCCTTTCGGTTTCGGTCACTTCCTTGTGACCAGAGCCACAACTCTAGAGGATTGTTGAACAATCCCGCAATACCTCGATCCAAGGATCTTCTCGTTGCCGCCTAGAGTGTCCTTGTGTCCAATGATGGCCTCGCGGCCGCACTCCAGCACCTCGGCCATCTCGCCGCCGCGCCGTCGGCGTCGGAACGGGTCGCCGACGTGCTGCGCCGGCAGATCGTCGACGGCGCCATACGGTCGGGGACCCGCTTGACGGAGGAGACGATCAGTGCGCGGATCGGCTTCTCGCGCAACACGATCCGCGAGGCGTTCGGGGTTCTCGTCGCCGAGCGCCTGGCGGTGCGCGAGCCCAACCGCGGGGTCTTCGTCGCGACCCCGTCGCGGGCGGACGTGACCGACCTGTACGCCACGCGACAGCTCGTCGAGCCGGCCGCCGTGGAGTACGGGCCGGGGTGCTCGCCGGCGGCCGTCGCCGAGCTGCGGGCCATCGTCGAGCAGGCCCGGGAGGGGCGGGACGGCGGTCACCCGGAGGTCGTCGCCGAGGCCAACCAGCATTTCCACCTCGCCCTGACGCGGATCGGCCGCAGCGCCCGGGCCGAGCAGCTCATGCGGGGCGTGCTGACCGAGATGCGCCTCGTCTTCCACCTGATGGACGACGACGCGCGCTTCCACGAGCCCTATCTGGAGCGCAACGCCCGGATCGTCGACCTGCTCGAGCGGGGCCGCCGCGCCGAGGCTGCTGCGACGCTGCGCGAGTACCTCGCCGATGCCGAGCGGCAGCTGCTCGCGGCGATCGACGCGGGTGGCGGCGACGGAGGCCGGTCGTCCTGACCGGGGCGGTCTGCCGACCGGTCCTGATGCGCGGTCCCCGCCGGCCGGTACGCGCGCTCGTCACCCGAAGGTGTCGACCTCCTCCGGCGTCGCGCGCCGCACCACGACCCGGGTCCAGGCCC
>NZ_JBDIAQ010000022.1:0-35460 GCF_039812505.1 Intrasporangium sp.
CCGGCGTACGAGCGCGTCGTAGGGAGGCCGCATGCTGTCCACCTTGGCCCTCGTGGGCGTCCTGACGCCAGCGCCACCGGCGCCCGGTTGTCGTGGCGCTCGTTCTCGTGGCGCTCAGGCCCGCCGGACCACGACAACTGCGATCGGTGTGGGTTCTCGTGGCGTTCGAACCCGTTGAGCCACGACAACTGCGGTTCTCGTGGCGCTTGGACCCGTTGGACCACGACAACTGCGATCGATGTCAGTCGCAGGGCGTGACCGGGCCGAGCTCCGCCGGCGTGTCGATGAGCCGGCGCAGCAGCTCGACCGGCACCGCCCAGTAGGGGCCGTCCGGCTTGCCCGCGTAGGCGACCCCGACCACCTGCCCTGCGGCATCCACCAGGGGGCTGCCCGAGCTGCCGTGCTCGATCGGCGCGTCGTCGACGATCATCGGCTCGTCCGACTCGCCGACCAGGTCCGCGCCATAACGCAGCACCCGGCCCTGCGAGGTGGTCAGCTCACCACCTCCGGGGTACCCGACGACCGTGATCCGGTCGCCGGGCTTCGGGTTCTGCGCCGCCAGCGGGAGGGTCGCGGGCAGGTCCTCGGCCAGCCGTACCACGGAGAGGTCCGCGAAGGTGGCGACCCCGGCCGTGGCCACCTGCCGGTCGCTGCCGTCGAAGGTCTCGATCTGCAGCACCGCGGCCCCGTCGACGACGTGTCGGTTGGTCACGATCACCCGTGGTGCCACGGCGAACCCCGAACCGACCTGGACGCCTTGACAGGTGATGTTGCGGATCCGGAGAGCGGCCCGCTCGTAGGCGCTGAACCCCTTGAGCGTGACCGTGCCGGCGGACCCGGCCTTGACCTCCGGCACGCTCGGCACGGCCGCGACGGTGTGGCCGGCCGGCGTGGTCCGGGTGGGCGGGGCGAGCGGCAGCACGTCGGCGCAGCCCGCGAGCAGCAGGGCCGGGACCGCGACGCCGGCGACCAGCCGTGGCAGGCGGCGGGCCGGCGTCACCGTCCCTCCAGCCAGTCCTGGAAGGCCCTGCTCTGGTTCTGCGCCTCGTCGCAACCGGCGTTGACCTGGGCGACGACGGCGGCGAGGGCCGCCGGGTCCGGGCTGTCCGGCGCGACGAGGTAGGCCTGCAGGTTGCGCAGCCCGGTGACGCACGTGTCGAGCTGGTCCTGCAGCCGGGCAGCCTGTGCCACCGCAGTGGCGAGCAGTCCCGCCTCGTCGCCAACCTTGGCCTTCTCGTCGGCCAGCTCGCGGATCCGCTCCGAAGCCTCGTCGTACTGCCCGGCGACTGCGCTCAGGCTGCCCTTCGTCTCGTCGAGCGCCTTGCGGGTCTCGTCGAGGGCGAGCTTGGTCCTGGTCAGCGTCTCGCTCGTGCGGTCCAGGTCGGTCCGGGTAGCCTCCAGAGCGACAGTCGTCGAGTCGGCCAGCGCCTTCCAGTCACGCGACGAGTCGAGGCTGCGCTGGTACCCGTAGCCGAGCGTCCCGAGCGACGCCAGGCACACCGCGACGAGCGCCCAGGCGAGCCGCGTCGGCCACCGGCGTGCCGGCCGGCGGGTCGCCTGCGCGTCGGCCGGTCGCGACGCGGCCGGGGCCGTGGCCCCGGACGGGCGCACGGGGATGGGCCTGGTGTCTCCGGGCCCGTCATGAGCGGTCATGCTTTCCACCTCAGCGGCGAACTATGCGGGTAGCCTCATCCTCCCGCCTCGACCTCGGGTTCCGAAGCCGATCGCGGTTTCTCGACGGTGCTCGGTCCCGGCGGATGTCGCCCGATGACCGATGCGGCACCGGCACCTGCCCGGCGCTGCGGGGGGGAGGTCCTTTCTCCCCTCGGCCCGGTCGCTCTCGACCCGCTGCGCAGCCGTCAGCGCCGGCTGGCGAGGGACCGGAAGAACGTCACCACGGCGACGAGGATCGCGATGGCACTGCCACCGATACCGACGCCGAGGGCGACCCGCGCGACGATCGCCCAGTCGACGGTCGACTCGCCGAAGTCGAACGGGAACACCTGCCAGACCTGCAGCATCGCCGCCAGTCCGATCGACGTCGTGGCCACGTCACCGAGTGCCTTGAACCAGCGGGGGTCCCACACCAGATACACGACGTTGACGACGGCCCCGGCGACCAACATCGCGTTGACCGAGGCGAGGACCTCGGTCGTGGCGGGTGACAGGAACGGCAGCACCGCCCAGCCGGGCGTGACGTTGAGGAGGTAGATCAGCAGGGCGTCGACCCCGACGGCGATCACGTAGCCGAGCCGGCGACCTGCGACGGGCTGACGCTGACGGACGGCCACGGTGTTCATGGCAGCCTCCTCTTTCCGAGGGTTCCGACGAGCCCGCGCGGACCCGCTGGTCTCAGCGTTGCACCGCGCGGACTGCCCACGGCGCCAAGGCGATCCACGTCACGTGTCGCGTCCGTCACCCGCGGGAGAGGGACCTGGGGGGGCGAGGCTCATGGGTGTCCGGGTGTCAGCGGGTGCCCCAGTTGTAGAGCTGCTTGTTCAGCTTCAGGTAGACGAAGGTCTCGGTAGCGGTGATCTTCGGCAGGCCGCGGATCTGGCCGAGCAGCTCGAGCAGGTGCTCGTCGTCCTCACAGAGCACCTCGATCACCAGGTCGAAGCTCCCGGCCGTGGTGACGACGTAGGTGACCTCGTCGATCCGCGCGAGGCGGGCAGCCGTCTCGGTCAGGTCCCCGCTGGTGCGCAGGCCGACCAGGGCCTGCCGCTGGAAGCCGAGCTGGAGCGGGTCGGTCACCGCCACGATCTGCATGACCTCGGCGTCGAGCAGCCGTTGGACGCGCTGGCGCACCGCGGGCTCCGACAGGCCGACCTCCTGGGCGATCGCGGCATACGACTTGCGCCCGTCCTGCTGGAGCTGCTCGATGATCTTCTTGGAGAGCCGGTCGAGAGTGACAGTGGGCTTCTGGGCCGGTCCCGGCCTCTCCTGACGTACCGCACGGCTTGGCATGGGTCGATAGTGGACCTCGGAATGCGCCGTTCGCAACCTTTTGAGCAACGGAATCAGAACGATTCATTCACCAAACGCGTAGATACCGTGGTCAATCGGGTAGCATCCGCGCATGCACTTCGAGCGACGTAGCCTGCTCGACGTCGGTGCCGGTGGCCTCCTCGCCGCAGCGTCGGCCGGGGACCGGCCTCTTCGTCGAGACACCCCGCCGCAGGTTCAAGCACAGCGCCTCACACTCACTTGGAGCCTCTCATGAACGAGAACGAGACAGACAGCCTCATCCTGCGGGCCACCCTGGCCCGGGGTCTGGTCTCCCGGCGCTCGGCGCTGGCGGGGATCGCCGGTATCGGCGCCGCCGCGGTCCTCGCCTCGTGCGGGTCCGCGGGGCGCAACCCCAAGTCCGCCGGCGGGACCGGCTCCGCGGCACCGGTCGCCGCGGCGGCCAAGGACATGTCGAGTGTCGAGAAGGTCGTCAACTGGTCGAACTGGCCGGAGTACATCGACGTCGACGACAAGACGCAGAAGCGCCCGACCCTCGAGGCCTTCACGAAGAAGACCGGCATCAAGGTCAACTACACCGAGGACTACAACGACAACGACGAGTTCTACGCCAAGGTCCGCCCGCTGCTGGCCGGCGGGACCGACACGGGCCGCGACGTCTGGTGCAGCACCGACTGGCTGGTGGCCCGCCTGATCCGACAGGGCTTCGTCCAGCCGCTGGACATGGACAACATCCCCAACGTGAAGAACCTCGAGCCCGCGCTGGCCAACGTCGAGTTCGATCCCGGCCGCAAGTTCTCGCTGCCCTGGCAGTCGGGCTTCGCGGGCATCGCCTACAACCCCGACGCTACGGGCGGCAAGAAGATCGAGACGGTCGAGCAGCTGTTCACCGACCCCGCGCTCAAGGGCAAGGTCACCCTGCTGACCGAGATGCGCGACACCGTCGGGCTCGTCATGCTCGCCCAGGGCAAGGACATCGCCAAGTTCACCGACGCCGACTTCGACGACGCGATCAAGATGATCCAGCAGGCCAAGGACTCCGGGCAGCTGCGCGGCTTCACCGGCAACGAGTACGGCAAGGACCTCTCCTCCGGTGCGATCGCGGCCTGCTTCGCCTGGACCGGCGACGTCGTCCAGCTGCAGGCCGACAACCCCAAGCTGGGCTACTCCCTGCCGCCCACCGGCTGCACGCTCTGGTCGGACAACTTCGTCATCCCGGCGCTGGCCCGGCACAAGACGAACGCCGAGCGGCTCGTCAACTACTACTACGACCCCAAGGTCATGGCCCAGGTCGTCGACTACGTCAACTACATCTCGCCGGTCAAGGGCACCAAGGAGGTGCTGCTGCGCAGCGACCCGGACGTGGCCAACAACCCGCTGATCAACCCCTCGGCCGAGGTACTGGCCCAGGCGCACGTCTTCCGGGGTCTGTCGGCCGACGAGGAGGAGCGTTACTCCAAGGCCTTCTCCGCCCTGACGGTCGGCTGAGCCATGGCCGGACACGCGAAGGGCGACCTTCGGCTCGTCGGGGTCAGCAAGGAGTTCGAGACGTTCACGGCCGTCCATCCCATGGACCTCACCATCCCGGACGGGTCCTTCTTCGCGCTGCTCGGGCCGTCCGGGTGCGGCAAGACGACGACGCTGCGGATGATCGCCGGGCTCGACCAGCCCACGACCGGCCGCATCCTCATCGGCGAGACCGACATCACCGACACCCGCGCACACGAGCGCAACGTCAACACGGTGTTCCAGTCGTACGCCCTCTTCCCGCACATGAGCGTCCTCGACAACGTCTCGTTCGGGCTCAAGCGCAAGAAGGACAAGGACGCCAGGGCCAAGGCGCAGGCGGCGCTCGAGCTGGTCGAGCTGGGGCACGTCGGCGGCAAACGCCCGGCGCAGCTCTCGGGCGGCATGCAGCAGCGGGTCGCGCTGGCCCGGGCGGTCGTCAACCGACCCAACGTCCTGCTGCTCGACGAGCCGCTCGGCGCCCTCGACCTGAAGCTGCGCCGGCAGATGCAGATCGAGCTCAAGCAGATCCAGCAGGAGGTCGGGCTCACCTTCGTGCACGTCACCCACGACCAGGAGGAGGCCATGACCATGGCCGACACCATCGCGGTGATGAACGGCGGCCGGATCGAGCAGCTCGCCGACCCGGCCACGCTCTACGAGCACCCGGCATCGACGTTCGTGGCCAACTTCCTCGGCCAGTCCAACCTGCTGGGCGGACAGGTGGTCGCCGGCTCGCTCCGGGACGGGACCGTGACGGTGCGCAGCCACGGCGTCGAGCTGGCGGCCTGCGTCCGGCACCTGCCGGAGGGCTGCACCGAGGTCTACCTCGGGGTGCGCCCGGAGAAGCTGCGCCTGGGCCCGGACGGCGGCCCCAACCAGCTGAAGGGGGTGGTGCGCGACGTGTCCTTCACGGGCGTGGCCACGCACTATGTCATCGAGATGCCGTGGGGCCGCGAGCTGACCGTCGTCCAGCAGAACGACGGCTCGGCCCGGGCCCGGCTCGGCGAGCCGGTCACCGTCTCGTGGCGTCCCGAGTACGCCTTCGCGCTCGACGCGTCCCAGGACGCCGACGCCGGGGCGGGGATGCAGGGCGACCATGGCTGAGGCGATGACCGCGGCCAAGCCGGCGTCGGCCTCCGCGCCGGCGGCGCGCAACCGCCGGCGACGCAACTGGGTGCCCTACGCCCTGCTCCTGCCCGGCCTGCTCTGGCTGTTCGTCTTCTTCGTCCTGCCGATGGTGACGCTCGCCTCCCAGTCGCTGCAGGAGGGCAGCGTCGACGAGGGCTACGTCTTCACCGGCAACGTCGGCATCTACGCCGACGCCCTGTCGCAGTACTGGAGCCAGCTGCTGCGCTCGCTCGGCTACGCGGCCAGCGCGACGGTCCTGGCCCTGCTGCTGGGCTACCCGCTCGCCTACTTCATCGCCCAGAAGGCCGGCCGGTGGAAGAACGTGATGCTGGTCCTGGTCATCGCCCCCTTCTTCACCAGCTTCCTGATCCGCACCCTGGCCTGGCAGACCATCCTCGCGCCCGGCAGCATCGTGACGACGTTCTTCGAGAACACCGGGATCACCGCGCTGCTGCGCTGGATGGGCATGGTCGAGACGACGACGCTGACGGCCACCCCGTTCGCCGTGATCATGGGCCTGACCTACAACTTCCTGCCCTTCATGATCCTGCCGCTCTACACCAGCCTCGAGCGGCTCGACCCGCGGCTCGTCGAGGCCGCGGCCGACCTCTACGCGAGCCCGGTGCAGTCCTTCCGGTACGTGACCTGGCCGCTGTCCATGCCCGGGGTCGTGGCCGGCACGCTGCTGACCTTCATCCCGGCGGCCGGTGACTACATCAACTCCAAACTGCTCGGCAACACGCAGACGACGATGATCGGCCAGGTCATCGACAGCCTCTTCCTGCGGGTGCTCGACTACCCGCTCGCCGCGGCACTGTCGTTCGTGCTGCTCGTCATCATCCTGGCCATGGTCGGGTTCTACGTCCGCAAGGCCGGAACCGAGGAGCTGCTCTGACATGTCTGGTGCACTCGCCTGGATCAGGCGCCACCTGATCGCGTTCGCCGCAGGCGCCGTCCTCGTGTACATGCTGGTCCCGAACGTCGTCGTGGCGGTCTTCTCCTTCAACAACCCGACCGGCCGGTTCAACTACGAGTGGAGCTCGTTCTCGACGCAGGCCTGGACGAACGTGTGCGGCACCCCCGGGATCTGCTCCTCCCTCGGGCTGAGCCTCAAGATCGGCATCATCGCCTCGCTCGTCGCGACGGTCCTGGGCACCCTCGTCGCGTTCGCACTCGGCCGGCACCGCTTCCGCGGCCGGGCCGCGACGAACCTGCTCATCTTCATGCCGATGGCCACCCCTGAGGTCGTCATGGGCTCGAGCCTGCTCACGCTCTTCGTCATGATGGGTGTCCCGTCGGGTCAGGGGGCGATCCTGATCGCCCACATCATGTTCTGCCTCAGCTTCGTGGTCGTGGCCGTCAAGGCGCGGGTCGCCTCGCTCGACCCCCGGCTGGAGGAGGCCGCAGCCGACCTGGGCGCGACCCCGACCCAGACCTTCCTGAGGGTCACCCTGCCGCTCGCGGCTCCCGGGATCGCGGCAGGTGGCCTGCTGGCGTTCTCCCTGTCGTTCGACGACTACATCATCACGAACTTCCAGGCGAGCCCGAGCTCGATCACCTTCCCCATGTACGTCTGGGGAGCGGCACAACGCGGGACGCCGGTGCAGATCAACGTGATCGGGACGGTGATGTTCCTGGTGGCGCTGCTCGTCGTCATCATCGGGCAGGTCATCTCGTCGCGGCGCAACAACAAGGTCGCGGCCTGAGCCACCGCGAGCATCCCCCCCGACCCGCGAGCCGGGCGGATCGGGGGCCGGCCGGACGCCGCGGACGCAGCCGAGCGGCATCCGACCTAGCCCGAGCGCCCCGAGATCCGGTCCGCGACGGCCGCGACCAGCGACGTGCGCGCCGTACGGGAGCCACGCTCGTGGCGGTCGGCGAGGCGGTATGCGGCATACAGTCCGCGGACGCCCAGCCAGCGCAGCGGCTCCGGCTCCCAGCGACGCACGGTGTGGCCCACCCACGGCAGGGTCACCAGCTCGGTGTCGCGCGCCAGGACCAGGTCGGCGAGGGTGCGGCCGGCGAGGTTGGTCGAGGCGACGCCGTGCCCGACGTACCCGCCGGCGTGTCCGAGACCGGTGGCCCGGTCGAGGGCGACCGAGGCGCACCAGTCGCGCGGTACCCCGAGCACTCCGGACCAGGCGTGGTCGATGCCGACCCCGCGCGCGGCCGGGAACAGCCTGCCGAGCACCTCGCGCAGCTGCTCGACCGTGTCGCCGAGCGTCTCGCCCCGAGCGTCCCGGCCCGAGCCGTACCGGTACGGCACTGCCCGGCCGCCCAGCGCGATGCGGCCGTCCCGGGTCTGCTGCACGTAGGCGAACGCGTGTGCCTCGTCGGAGAGCAGCTCCGCCCCGCGCCAGCCGATCTCGTCCCAGACTCCGCTCGGCAGCGGCTCGGTCACGACCATGCTGCTCGCCATCGGCAGCCACTCGCGCCGATGCCCCTCGAGTCCGGACGTGAACCCCTCGAGTGCGCGCAGCACGAACTGCGCGCGCACGGTGCCGTGCCTGGTCACCGCCTGACCCGGACGGAGCTGCACGACCTCGGTCCCCTCGGCGATCGTCACTCCGGAGCGCTCGACCACCTGCGCGAGGCCACGGGCCAGTCGCGCCGGATGGATGCGCGCACAGTGCGGGCTGTAGAGCGCGCCGCTTGCCGCCGGGATCCGCACGCGTTCGCCGAGCTGCGCCGCGTCGATGAGCTGCAGGTCCTCGGAGGCCCACCCGTGCGCGCGCAGGTGCGGCAGCCGCTCGGCCAGGCGGCGCTGCTGGGCCGGGTTGGTCGCGACCTGCAGGTAGCCGTCCTTGACGACGTGCGCGTCGATCCCCTCGCGCGCGGCCACGGCGATGACCTCGTCGACGGTCGCGAACATGGCCCGCTGCAGCCGGACCGCAGCCTCGGTACCGCGCGACCGGGCATACCGGCCGAGCTGTCCCGGCGGCTCGGCGCTGAGCCAGCCGCCGTTGCGCCCCGAGGCGCCGAAGCCGGCGAACTCCTTCTCGAGCACGACGATGCGCAGGTCGGGCTGGTGCGCCTTGAGGTAGTAAGCGGTCCACAGCCCGGTGTACCCGGCGCCCACGATCGCGACATCCGCCTCGAGGTCACCCGGCAGCGGCGCCCGGCGCGCCGGCTCTCCGAGGTCACGCCACCAGTACGAGATCCCACCGTCGACGAAGCGGGCCGTCGGTGCGAAGTCACCGCTCACGCGCCCTCCTCCCGGTCCTCGAGGCAGCCGACCGCACGTCCTGCTGCACCACCCAGAGGGTATGCCGCCCACGGGCCTTCGCGCGCGAGGGCCCACTCGGCCGGGGCGGGCTCGCGTCGGCGGGGATGGAAGGATGGGGCAGTGGGTAAGCGAGGGAACAGGCGCAGGAGCGGGGATGCCCGGCTGCGGGTGGTGCACAGCGACGAGACGCGCCAGCGAGTCGAGGTCGAGGCGGAGCTGCAGCCGCTGATGCAGGAGATCCGCAGCCGGATGCGCGCCGACGACCCGATGACACTGCTCGCCTTCGTCTCGTCCCTGGTCGCCGCCACCGACGGGCGGCACGGCTTCGAGGACCACTCGGCGGTCGCCCTGGACGACCTGGTCGACTCGTTCATCGACATCGACCTCGCCGAGACGACCGCGGCGCTGCGCGTGCTCGCGGCGATGGCGCCCGACGAGGCGCGGCGCGCCCGGATCGCCAGTGCACTGCAGCGACGCCGGCAGCCCGTGCCGCGCTGGCTCACCGACCTGTCCGAGACCGCCGTGACCCGGGTGGCACGGGTGTCCTTCCCCGGCGAGCCGGGGCAGAACTTCCTGCTCGAGATCCGCTGGCCCGGCGGCGGCCTGACCACCTACGTCGTCTACGACGAGGGCCTGGGCCGCGGGGTCAAGGACGCCTTCCCCACGGACGAGTCGCTCGCCGGGCTCACCGACCGGATGCGACTGGCCCCGCCCGCCGGTGCGCTGCTGACCTCGAGCGAGCTCGACCTGGCCACCGCCCGGGCCACCATCGAGCAGGGGCTGGTCGACGGCGCCGACCGGCCGGTCGACGAGGAGAACGAGACCTGGCCCGGGGGGCGCCCGATCGTCGAGTGGCTGCTCACCCTCATGCCCGCCGGCGGCACCCCACACCCCTCGACCACCTCGCTGCCGGACCTCCCGGAGGGGCTGCTCGGCCCGGGTGCCGGCATCGACCCCGAGGAGGTCATCGACGACTTCGCCGTCTCGCGTGAGGCGGCCGCGATCGGCTTCGACACCGATGACGTCCACGACGACGCGGCGATCACGGCCGTGGTCGAGTTCGCGTGCATGCTGGGCATGCGCGACCCGCTCGACTGGGACGCCGAGCGCGTCCACGAGCTGCTCGACGAGTACCTGCCCGCGGTGGTGCTGCCGGACCCGCAGACGGCACGACGCCTCGGCTCCGTCCTGGAGGCCTACCTGAAGTGGGGCTCGGCCCGGCAGGGCCGCACGGGTCGGCAGCAGGGCGCGCTGGTCCGGGCCGCTCGGTCCGCGATGCCCGACTACCTGGCGGTCGCCCAGTCCCCCCAGGCGCAGGCGCTGCGCCAGGCGCTCGCCGACTACGAGGACCTCACCGAGATGTGGGAGGGCTTCGGCATCGCCGTCATCGGTGAGGGCACGGAGGACGATGCCGACCTGACGTTCGGGGCGGCCTCGACCGACGAGCTCTTCGGGGCCACGCTGCTGGACAGCCTCGCCCGTCAGGTCGGCGGTCCGGGGGCGCTCGACACCCTCGACGACGCGGCCCTGCCCGACGAGGAGCTCGACCTGTCCAGCGTGCCGACAGACACGCATGACCGCGTGCGCGAGGTCCAGTCCCTCGTCGACGCCTTCGCCGAGCAGTCGTTCGGCGTGGAGCTGCGCACCGCGGCACGGCGGTTCCTGGCCCGCGCCGCGGCCGGCGACCCGGCCATCTTCCGGCGGGCGAGCCGTGCCGACACCGCCGCGGCCGCGGTCGCCTGGATCGTCGCGCGCGGCAACCATCTCGTCGGCACGCCGGACGCGTCGATGACGGTGCGTGAGCTGACGGACTTCTTCGGCGTCAAGGGCAGCCCCATCAGCCGCGCCCAGGCGTTCCTGAAGGCGGTCGACACGAGCCGGTACACCACCGGGACGCCGGTCCTGGGCACGGCCGACCTGCTGGTCAGCTCGACCCGGTCGACCATCATCGACCTGCGCGACCGGGCGGCCACGGGGCTGCCTCGCGGCCCGTTCTGAAGCCGCCAGCCGCCCCCGGCCGACCGGGCCCTGGTCCGTGCGTGGTTGTGGTTGCCCTGGCGACCACAACCGCGCACAACGCCGACGGGGCACCACGGCAACCCGCAGCACCGCCCACCCGCCGCAGCACCGCTCAGTCGACCGCAGCCAGCGCAGCCAGGGCCATCCGGGCCGCCAGCTGCGTCTCGTCACCCCGGTCGCCCACCGTGCGCAGCATCTGCCCGAGCAGACCGATGGTGGCCGCGGCGGCGTGCCACACGTCGACGTCCTGCAGCACGCCGTAGTCCTCCCGGCGCCAGCCGCAGACTTCCAGCACGCGGCATACCGACTCCAGGACGGGGTCGCGTGGCCCCAGGTGCCGTCTCCACCGGCCGCCGGCCACCGCGACGAGCACGAGCAGCGTCGCGATCCGGTCGAACCCCTTCAACCCGGAGGTGAGGCGGCCCAGGACGTGGGAGAGCAGCCGCTGGGGGTCGTCGCGGACCTTCCGGGCCGTGGCCGTCGGCGTCAGGCTGCCCCGGGCCTTGCGCAGCAACCCGAGTCGGGTGGCCCCCGCGCGCAGCTCGAGCACGGGCCACATCTGGTTCTCCCGGTTGCCCATGCCGTACCACTCGTGGTCGGGGTCGAGGGCGGCGCAGACCTGCGCGACGACCCGCGGCGGCAGGTAGCCGGCAGTCGTCAGCGCCAGCCCGTCGCCGACGGCGTCGAGCAGCACCCGGAACGGCGTGGTCAGCGCGTCGGCCTCCTCGGGGGTGAAACCGGTCGACGCGGCCCAGCCGGGCGCCGCCAGCCAGTCGTCCAGCTCGAAGCGGGCCGGCCGCGACAGCGCGGCGATCACCTCGACCAGCTCACGCGGCAGCTGTCCGAGCGCGGTCTCGGTGTCCCGCGGCGCGAGCCGGGCCAGGGCGGCGTTGGCCTCGTCGAGGTCGAACCGGTCGGGGTCCCAGCCGTCGGGCAGCCAGCCGCGCAGCTCCTCGGCCGAGATGCCCAGCTCGGGCAGTCGCGCGGGGGCGTAGCCGCTGCGCACCCACGCGGCCATCTCCTCGTAGCCCCCGACCCCGCCGACGTCCTCCGGTGGGCACGCCCGCTCCCCCGCCACACAGGCCAGGGGGTATGCCGCCGAGCTCCCGTCGGCGGGCCCTCCCGCTCCGGGCGTGGCCGGCCCGCCGGGCCCGGCCGGTGCGGGCATCGGGCCGACCGCCTCGAGGGTGAGGGTGTGGGTCCACGAGTCGCCGAAGTCGTACTCGTAGGTGAGCGTGTCGCCGGGCGTGCGCAGCAGCTGGTCGAGCCTGGCCGCGGTCTCGGGCGTTCCGCCCTCGCCCTCCTCGGCGACGTCGAACTCGGTGACGAAGTGGGGCAGGCTGTACGGGTTCTCCCCGGGGGTGAAGCGGTGCAGGTGGCACTCCTGCCAGCCCATGGCCTGCTGGATCGCGTCGTGCACCCGGGCGAGGTCGAGCTCACCGGGGATCGTGAGGCGCCGCCACACCTCGGGGTCGGTGTGGCGCAGCGAGAGGTGGACCGTGAGCAGCACCGGCTCGGCCGGCGGCTCCGGCAGCTCGATGGGCGGGTTCCGCGGCGGCCAGGTGTGCTCGGCCGACCCGGGTGTGCCGGTCACCGGTTCGCCGCCTGGCGGTCGGTCGGCCGGAGAGGCCGCGTGCGAAACGGCGGGGGGACCGTCGTCCGGGCCCGTCCATGCCGGAGACGGTGATCGATAGCCATTGGTGGAGCATAGGCGGGCGCGGACCGCGCACCCGTCTCCCCCGACCGCCGGATCAGGGGCCTGACGTCGGCTCCGCTCATAACGACCTGGCCACCAGTTCCTTCATGATCTCGTTGGTCCCGCCGTAGATCTTCTGCACCCGGGCGGCGGCGAACATCCGCGCGATCGGGTACTCCATCATGTAGCCGTAGCCGCCGAAGACCTGCAGGCACCGGTCGACGACCTTGTTCTGGACGTCGGTGCACCAGAACTTCGCGAGCGAGGCACCGGCGGCGTCGAGCTCACCGGCGACGTGGCGGCCGATGCAGCTGTCGACCAGGGTGCGGGCGGCCAGAGCATCGGCGGCGCACTCCGCCAGGACGAACCGGGTGTTCTGGAAGGACAGCAGACTCTGCCCGAACGCCTCGCGCTCCTTGGCGTAGGCGATCGTGAGCCGGACCGCGCTCTCGGCGCCGGCAGCCGCCGACACGGCGATGATGAGCCGCTCCTGGGGCAGCTGCTCCATGAGCTGGACGAACCCACGGCCCTCGACCCCGCCAAGCACGTTGGCCACCGGGACGCGCATGTCGACGAACGACAGCTCGCGGGTGTCCTGCCCCTGCATTCCGATCTTCTCGAGGACGCGGCCGCGTTCGAGGCCGGCCAGGCCGTCGGTCTCGGCGACGAGAAGAGAGATCCCCCTGGCCCCCGGCTCGTCGCTCGTGCGGGCCACGATGACGAGCAGGCCGCAGTGGGTCCCGTTGGAGATGAAGGTCTTCGACCCGTTGACAACGAAGTCGTCACCATCGCGGACGGCCCGCGTCCGCACCCGCTGCAGATCGGACCCCGTCGTCGGCTCGGTCATCGCGATGGCACCGACGAGGTCGCCCGACGCCATGCCGGGCAGCCACCGCCGCTTCTGCTCCTCGGTGCCGAAGGCTTCGACGTAGTGGGCGACGATCGTGCTGTGCACGCTGTTGGCCCAGGCGTCGTCGACCGCCCGCGCCTGCTCCGCAGCGATGACCGCCTCGTGGGCGAAGGTCCCGCCGCCACCGCCGTACTCCTCGGGGATGCTGATGCACAGCAGCCCGGCCCGGCCGGCCGCCCGCCAGAAGTCCCGGTCCACCATGTGCTGCTCGGCGAACCGGCTCTGGTGCGGCACGAGCTCCTTGTCGAGGAAGGTCCGGGCCAGGTGCTGCAGGTCCACCAGCTCGTCGGTCAGCCAAGGTGACCGGTAGTCGTCGAGGATCATCGCAACATCTTCCTACCGAGCGGTTCCGGCCCGGCGGCATACGACGGCTCAGGCGTGCCGGTGCCGGCGGTGCCGGTGCGGGGCGCCGGGGCCCTCGTAGCCCTGGGTGACCATCCCCCACCACGTCACCGGGATGACGACGAACGAGACGAGCGCGCCCAGCACCAGGATGCCCTGCACCACGCTGGCCCAGGCCCCGTCGGACAACGCGAACGGGAAGTCCCGGATCAGTCTGGTGAAGGCGAGCATCGCGAACATCGCGATGACCAGGTGCGCGGTCAGGCGCAGACCCCGCGTGTCGGCGAACAGGAAGGCCACGTTGAAGGCGATCACCGCCCAGAGGACGAAGTCGACCGCGCCGAGGCTGTAGGTCATGCTGCTCGTCAGGAACGGCAGCGAGGACCAGGCCGGCCAGAAGTTGAGGATCAGGAAGAGCCCGAACGCGACGAGTGCCGTGATCCCGCTGATGAGGCGCCGCCGCGACGAGGGGGCTCGGGGAGCTTGTTCGAGTGCTTGCATAGTTCCGGTATACCCACCCGACATAATGATCTGCTGTGAGGACAAGTCGGCTCGAGGCGTTCAGCGACGGCGTGCTGGCCATCATCATCACGATCATGGTGCTGGAGCTCCGGGTGCCCGAGGGTCCGACCCTGCACGACCTCGGGGCATCGGCGACGGGGCTGCTGACGTACCTGCTCTCGTTCGTCTACGTGGGGATCTACTGGAACAACCACCATCACATGTTCCAGCTCGTCGAGCGGGTGACCGGCGGGATCCTGTGGAGCAACCTCGGGCTGCTCTTCTGCCTTTCGCTGCTGCCCTTCACCACGGCCTGGATGGACGAGCAGCACTTCGCGGCCACTCCGGTCATCACGTACGGCGTCAACCTGCTGGTCTGCGCGCTCGCCTACTGGGTCCTGCAGTCGGCCATCGAGCGGGACCAGGGTCGCGGCGGCGCGCTCGCCACCGCGCTCGGGCGCGACCTCAAGGCCCGGTCGAGCCCGCCCCTCTACCTGGCCGGGGTACTGGGCACGCTGCTCGCCCCCTGGCTCGGCGTCGCGCTCTACACCGTGGTCGCGCTGATGTGGCTCGTGCCGGACCGGCGGGTGGAGCGCTACCTGGCGGCCCACCCGGCCCCCGGACAGTGAGCCCGCCTGCTCGGCGGCGTCGGGCGCCACGAAAACCCACCACGAACACAGTTCTCGTGGCCCACACCCGTCAGACGGTATGCCGCCCACCGCAGTTGCGCCCACCGCGCCGGCGTGCGCATCCTCCCGTGGCCAGCAGAGGCGGCCTCGGTCGAGCAGAGTCCGAACAGTGTCCGAACAGTGACGCAAACGGCCCGGCCGGCGTTTCCGCCGGCTGGGCAGCTTGGCTGCTTCTTGTTCCGTTGCGCACCCGAAGGGATTCGAACCCCTAACCTTCTGATCCGTAGTCAGATGCTCTATCCGTTGAGCTACGGGTGCGGGCCCGACGCGCGTACCGCCACGTCGGGACGATCAGTCACCTTAGCGCGTCCGTGCCGCCCGCACGAAATCAGGGTATGCCGTCGGGCCGGCCCGCCGCCCCACCCGCACCTTCCGGGGGCCGCCCCACCGCACCTTCTGGGGCCGGTCCCGCCAAGGGCTCGCAACCTCGGCGAGGCAAGGCCACGCCCGGTGGAGAAGCCGGCCCGGCGGCATACAGCGTTGAAAATCCTGCAAGAAGACGACACGTCGACGTCGGATTCCTTGCGGCGCCGTGGGCTTGTGATCGGACTCACCAGCAGGCCAGTACGTGAGCGCCGAACGGTAAGAACTCGTGGCGTACCGTGAACCCATCACGTCACGTGTTCACCATGTGGACACCCATCGGCCGTTCGCAGGTGAACAGTACCGGCACGAGGTGGTGCGGCGGGCACCACCAGCAAGGGATGAGGTTCATAAGTTGACTACGACGACCAGCGAGACGACGCACGCCCGGCTGTCCAGCTGGGTGGGCGAGGTTGCCGCGCTGACCCAGCCGAGCGACATCCGGTGGGTCACCGGCACCGACGAGGAGTGGACCGAGCTGACCGACGAGCTCGTCGCGGCCGGCACCTTCGTGCGCCTGGACGACAGCAAGAAGCCCAACTCCTTCTGGTGCGCCTCCGACCCGAGCGACGTGGCACGTGTCGAGGGACGGACCTTCATCTGCTCGCAGGACGAGAAGGATGCCGGCCCGACCAACAACTGGATGGCGCCCGACGAGATGAAGGCGATCCTCACCGACCTGTACCGCGGGGCGATGAAGGGCCGGACCATGTACGTCATCCCGTTCGTGATGGGCCACCTCGACGCCACCGTGCCGATGTTCGGGGTCGAGATCACCGACTCGCCCTACGTCGTGGTGTCCATGCGGATCATGGCCCGGATCGGCACCGGCGTGCTGCGCCGGATGGAGGAGACCGATGCCGACTTCGTCCCCGCGCTGCACTCCGTCGGCGCCCCGCTCGAGGAGGGCGCGCAGGACGTGGCGTGGCCGTGCAGCGAGACGAAGTACATCGTCCACTTCCCCGAGGAGCGCACGATCTGGAGCTACGGCTCCGGATACGGCGGCAACGCCCTGCTGGGCAAGAAGTGCTACGCGCTGCGCATCGCCTCGGCGATCGCCCGGGACGAGGGCTGGATGGCCGAGCACATGCTCATCCTCAAGCTGACCTCCCCGGCGGGGAAGGTCCACTACATCGCCGCCGCGTTCCCGTCGGCCTGTGGCAAGACCAACCTGGCCATGATCACCCCCACCGTCGCGGGCTGGACCGCCGAGATGGTCGGCGACGACATCGCCTGGATGCGCTTCGGCCCGGACGGCCGGCTGTATGCCGTCAACCCGGAGTTCGGGCTGTTCGGGGTCGCCCCCGGCACCGGCGAATCGACGAACCCGAACGCGATGACCACGGTCAACCGGGGCAACTCCATCTTCACCAACGTCGCCCTCACCGACGACGGCGACGTCTGGTGGGAGGGTATGACCGACGAGCCGCCGGCCCACCTGACCGACTGGCACGGCAACGACTGGACCCCGGCCGACGGCAAGGCGGGCACCAAGGCGGCCCACCCGAACAGCCGTTTCTGCACCCCGGCCAAGCAGTGCCCGATGATCGCCCCCGAGTACGACAACCCGGACGGCGTGCCGATCTCGGCGATCCTGTTCGGCGGGCGCCGCAAGACGACGGTCCCGCTGGTGTACGAGTCGCGGGACTGGACGCACGGCACCTTCGTCGGCGCCACCCTGTCCTCGGAGACGACCGCGGCGGCCACCGGGGCGGTCGGCGTGGTGCGCCGCGACCCCATGGCGATGCTGCCCTTCATCGGGTACCACGCCGGCGACTACATGAACCACTGGCTCGAGATCGGCAAGGAGGCCGACGCCGCGAAGCTGCCGCGGATCTTCGGGGTCAACTGGTTCCGCCGCGACGAGCAGGACGGCTCCTTCCTCTGGCCGGGTTTCGGCGACAACAGCCGGGTGCTCAAGTGGGTCATCGAGCGGATCGAGGGCACGGCCGACGCGATAGAGACCCCGATCGGCCTGGTGCCCGCCCCCGGCTCGATCGACCTCGCCGGTCTGGAGGTCGCCGACGGGTCGGTCGAGAAGGCCACGCGGGTCGACGCCGACGACTGGCGCGCAGAGCTGCCCCTGATCAAGGAGTGGTTCGACAAGTTCGGCGCGCAGCTGCCGGGAGAGCTGTGGGCCGAGTACGACGGCCTCAAGGCCCGTCTCGACGCGGCTCCCTGAGCTTGGCCCTGCCCAGCCGGTACGCCTGCGAAGGCAGCGCATCCAGACACGCGAAGGGCCACCCCCGTTCGACCGGGGGTGGCCCTTCGTCCGTCAGCGGAGGCGGCGGGATTTGAACCCGCGAGGGGTAATCAACCCCAACCCGCTTAGCAGGCGGGCGCACTAGGCCACTATGCGACGCCTCCACGCCCGCAAGCCAAAGACGCACGGGCCTGCACAGGCTATCGGGCCCGGAGCCCAGCGGCCAAAACGGACCGCTCCGCGCCCGCCCCGAACCGCGCCGCACCTGCCCCGCGCCTGTCCAGATGACAGCACCAGCACCGCGTCCACACGGCGTTTAGGCGTACCACCGCAGTTCAGGGCACAATACATAGGTTGCACGTCTGGTCAACGAGAGGATGACATGACCGCCGCGCCACGGCCACCCGCCGCGGCACCCGACAACCGCGAGTCCCTTCGCCGGGACCTTGCGCACCGTTTCCACCGCGCCCTCGGCCTGACCGCCCTCGGCACGGTCATCCCGGGTGCCGGCCTGACGCGCACCCGGAACTGGCTGCTCGGCTGGGTCCTGGTCGCCGTCACGGTCGTCACGGCCGCCACCGTGACCTGGTTCGTGCTGACCCACGGTGTGATGAGGTCGGGGTTGGCGCTGATCGGGCGTCCCGACCTGCTCCGGGGCCTCGCCCTGGCCTTCGTCGCCGGTGGCCTCGTGTGGTGTCTGTCGATCATCCTGACCGCCATCCGGACCCGACCGGCCTGGCTCGACCGCGCCCGCACCCGGCTTCTCGCCGCGTTCACCACGGTCATGGTGCTGCTGGTCGCCGGGACGTCGTACAAGGCGGCCGAGTACACGACGATCACCAGGGACACGATCCAGTCCGTCTTCCAGCCGGCCAACCGGCACGGCGCGCTGGACGGTGAGGGCGGCCCGGAGCTGGTCGCGGGTGCCGACCCGTGGGCCAAGACGCCTCGCGTCAACATCCTGCTGCTGGGGTCGGACGCCGGGGTCGGCCGCACCGGCACCCGGACCGACTCGATGATCGTCGCGAGCATCAACACCCACACCGGCAACACGGTGCTGATCTCACTGCCACGCAACCTCCAGTACGTGCCGATCCCGAAGAAGAGCCCGCTGCGCCGGCTCTACCCGTCCGGCATCTACGGCAAGCCCTACTGCATCCGCCAGCAGGCCGACCCGTCCGACGGGTGCCTCCTCAACGCGATCTGGACCGAGGCGGACCAGTTCGCGGCCGACCACCCGGGCAGCTTCCCCGGCGTGCAGAGCCCCGGCCGGGACACCATCCGCGACGTCATCTCCGAGGTGGTCGGCATGCCGATCGACCACACCGTCGTGATCGACCTGAAGGGTTTCGTCCAGCTGGTCGATGCCATGGGCGGGGTCGAGATCAACGTGCGGGAGGGCGCGTACGGCGGCAAGCTGCCGATCGGCGGGCACGTGACGGCCGGCGGCCAGATCGTCGGCGTGAAGGGCTACTTCCAGCCGGGCCGGCAGCACCTCGACGGATGGCACACCCTGTGGTATGCGCGCACCCGTGCCGCCGACGACGACTACAGCCGGATGGGCCGGCAACGGTGCGTGATCAAGGCCGTCGTGGGCCAGGTCAACCCGGCCGCCATGTTGGCCAAGTACGCCGAGATCGCCCGGATCGCCAAGGACAACATCTACACGGACATCCCCGGCGAGAACCTCAGCGCCTACGTCGAGCTGATCGAGCGCGTCCAGCAGGCCCGGATCACCAGCGTGGCCCTCGACCCGAAGCACGGGGTCAACACGGCCGACCCCGACTTCGACGTCATCCATCGGGTGATCCAGAAGGCGATCAACCCGCCGAAGCCCAAGCCGACCACCAACGCGACGCACGAGACGGTCGCCCCGAAGACGCCCACGCCTGCGCCGTCGACGACCGCCCCGACCGACGACGACGAGTGCTGACAGCGCGCTGACACGACCACAGCCCCCCGGTCGAGACCGGGGGGCTGTGGTCAGAGAACGCGGTGTCGCGCCTTCTGGGTCAGAGCGGGCGAACCTGGTCGGCCTGCGGACCCTTGGGGCCCTGCGTGACCTCGAACTCGACGCGCTGTGCCTCGTCCAGCGAACGGTAGCCGTTCGTCTGGATGGCCGAGTAGTGGACGAAGACGTCGGGGCCGCCGCCGTCCTGGGCGATGAAACCAAAGCCCTTCTCGGCGTTGAACCACTTGACGGTGCCCTGTGCCATACGGGTAACTCTTCCTTCTGTTTGAGCCGTGGGACCACGCACCTCGCGAGGCCCCGTGGCTGCCGCTTGACTCCACTCGTCGGGCGGACCCGTCGACGCCGAAATGAAAACCCGTCACCATCTGGATGACGGGCACCTACTCGACTGCGAGGAACTGCAACTGCAACCGGCTCGACCGTAGCACGCTACCGACCGGTTCGCGCGTCGGGGACCCCCCGTATTCGACCATTCATCCCGGCTTCTCGGCGGGCGGACGACGGACCCCGCGCAGGGCCAGCCGCGGGGCCCGGTCGCCGCGGATGGTCGCCACCATGTCGAGCACCCGGCGGGTCGCCCGGACATCGTGCGCCCGGAAGGCGATCGCGCCGAGCCAGGCCGCCACTGCGGTCGCCGCGAGCGACCCCTCGAGCCGTTCCTCGGCCGGCAGGTCGAGCGCCTCGCCGACGAAGTCCTTGCGCGAGACCGCCTGCAGGACGGGGTAGCCCAGCGCGACGACCTCGGCCGTGTGGCGCAGCACCTCGAGGGAGTTCGCGGTCGTCTTGCCGAAGTCGAGGGTCGGGTCCACGAGGATCCGTTCCCTCGGTATGCCGCTCAGCTCGGCCACGCCCGCGCCGGTCCCGAGCGTCGTGATGACGTCACGCACGACGTCCAGCGGGTCGTCGCCGTAGCTGACGTCGACCGGGTCGGTGCGCGGCGGCAGCCCCCCCGTGTGCGAGACGACGTACCCGGCACCGAGAGCCGCCGCGACGTGGACGAGGTCGGGGTCGGCCGCGGCCCAGGTGTCGTTGACCAGGTCGAGACCGACGGCACCGGCCTCCCGGGCCACCTCCGAGCGCCACGTGTCCAGGCTGAGGATGACCTCGGGGTGGGCCGCCCGTGCCCACTCGAGGAAAGGGACGACACGCTTGATCTCCTCGGCCGGGCCGACCGGTTCGCCCTGCTGGCCCGCGCGGACCCCGCCGACGTCGATGATGTCGGCGCCCGCTTCGAGATCCGTCTCCACCGCGCGCTTGGCCGCGTCGAGGTCGGCCAGACGGTTGCCGCTGAAGAAGGAGTCAGGGGTGCGGTTGACGATGGCCATGACGGCCGGCCGGCCGGCGTCGAAGCGCTGTCCGCGCAGGACGAGCGGGGCCGACGACGGCAGCGCCAGCGGGGCGAGGCGCCCGAGCAGGGCGGCCGCGAGGTGGTCGGTCGGCTCGTCGTCGGGTCGGCTGGTCACACCCTCGTATCTCACGGACTCCCGGCGAGGTCAACCGTGTCCGGAGCAGGGTCTCCGAACTGTTACCATGGATGGCGCAGCCGATCTTCGTCGCGGTGGCCGTATCGCAGGCCGGTGATGCTTGGGGCTGCAGTTCAGAAGTCGGGCAGCGCCGCTCGGCCACGTGGCCGATGAGGCCGTTGCTACCTAAGGAATCTGAAACCAGAATGTCGTTCATCGTCTCGTTCTTCGCGGTGCTCAACCGTCCGTCCGTCGACGGGCCGGCCACGCAGACCAAGGCTCACACCACGGCCGAGGAGATGATGGGCCTGCTCTGAGGCCGCTCCTGCAGATGGCAAAGGGTTCCGGCACGGGCCGGGGCCCTTTCGTCTTGCCTCTCGCGGTCTGACCGAGCGTGCCGCAGTCCTGATCGAGTGTGCACTTGTCGGCATCGAGCGTGCAGACCTGCTGAACCGGCCCGGCGGAGGGCGTGGGATTCGAACCCACGATGGGTGTGAACCCATAGCGGTTTTCAAGACCGCCGCACTAGGCCACTATGCGAGCCCTCCAGGTGACAGTCATTGTGCCCGATCCCCGTCGCAGCTCCCACTGCCGGTGCCCTCCAGGCTGAACACCTCGAGCATCCCGCGCCTGAGGATGGCTGCGTCGCTGTCGACAGCGAGCAGGTCGACGTCGTGGAACCGACCAGCAAGTTCAGCCGATCCAGCGAATAGCCCAGTCAGGCAACCCTTCTCACGGGCGGCCGACAGCGCGATCGAGACCGCCTCGACGGTCTCGGTGGCAGTCACCGAGACCGCTCCGATCGACAGGGACAGGTCGTAGGGGCCGACAAGGATCCCGTCGATGCCCGGGGTCGCCGCGATCTCGGCTACGCGGTCCAGCCCTGCCGCGGTCTCGACCATCGCCACCACGAGGGGATCCGCCTCCCGACCCAGCAGCGCCGCTCGTGACGTCCCGCTGCTGCGCCTCCCCCGCGGAGGTGGGTATGCCGCCGACACGACCTCCGCCGCCTGCGAGGCGGACTCGACGCCCGGCACGATGATGCCGAGCACCCCCGTGTCGAGGACCCGACCCACGTGCGCCGCATCGTGGGACGCCACCCGAGCCAGGACAGGCCGGACGCTGGCGCGAAGCAGGTCGGGTAAGTCGCGTTCATCGAGGACACCGTGCTGCAGGTCGACCGCAATCCAGTCGAGTGCTGCACCGGCGGAGGTGATGGCGACCTCGAGGCCGTGCGGGGTCAGGAAGGTGACCCAGAGCCCGCGCAACGGGCGGCTGGGGAGCTCGCCCATCGACGAGCTCCCGGTTGCCCCGCCGGGCTGCGCCGACAGCCGACCCAAGCGGGCAGCACGGTCAGTCACGCCGGCCACTCCCTCGCGGCTGGCCCTGTGCAGACCGACCGGCACGGCACGGCGTCACGCCGAACGCTCCTTGGCAGGTGGTCTCATGTAGGTCGTCCGACTCGGGGTCACGCCGAGCCGCACCGAGGACTCGAGCCAGGTGATGGCTGCACCCGTGGGGTCGACGACCGGAACCGCCATCCCCTTGTCGGTCAGGCGGCGTTGCAGCTCTGCCGCCACCCCGAGCATCCCGGTACAACCCAACACGATGACGTCCGCCTCTCCGGTGGCCACCGCATCGGAGGCCTGTCCGACCAGCCGCTCGACCAGCAGGTCGTGGTCGTCCAGGGCCAGGACCGGCAGGTCGATGACCCGGATGGTGCCGAGCCGGTCCTCCAGGGCATAGCGCCGGGTGAGCGAGCGGAGCATCGGCAGGACGTTGGGCAGGACCGTGACGATGCCGACCTTCTCGCCGAGGCTGAGCGCCATGAGCATGGCCGGTTCGAAGCCCCCGACGACCGGGGCGTCGATGATCTCGCGGGCCGCGTGCACCCCCGGGTCGCCGAAGCAGGTGACGAACACGCCGTCGACACCGTCGGCGGCAGCCTGCTCCACCCGCTCGAGGATGCCGGGCCCGGCCAGTGCCTCGTCGTACTCCGACTCGATGCTGGCCGTGCCGCGCTCGAGGCTGACCGTGTCGATCGTGGTTCCGGGTGACGCCCACGACTGCGCCTCGGCACGGACGTGGTCGACCAGTGCATCGCCGATGACCGGCAGGATGACTCGGATGTGCATGTGCAGCTCCTCGTTCGATGGTGCTCTCGACGTTAGACAAGGCCGCGCCCCACAGGTACGTGCAGGACGCTGCTCCTGAGGTCACCGCATGTGCACTGTGCCCAGGAACCGGATCACGGCGTGAGTGCGCGACACGCCACCTGGAAGGCGAGCCGCTGGCTCGGGTCGGTGAGGTCGGCCCCGATCCGCTCCTTGATCACGCTCAGGCGTGAGGCGATCGTGTTGCGGTGCACGCCGAGCGCGGCCGCAGCCTCGGTGACCGACCCGCCCGACTCGAGGTATGCGCGCAAGGTCGTCAGCAGCACCGGAGCCTCTCGCAGGGGCGCCAGCGCGGTCTCGGCAAAGGCCCTGGTCACCTCGGACCGTTGCCACGTCCCGAGCAGGCGCGCCACCCCGAGCTCGTCGGCGTGCTCCACCGCAGGACGGAAGTCGTGGCTGCGCGCCAGGTCGGCGGCATCCCGAGCCTCGATCAGGGTCGCCGCCAGTCCTGCCGGCCCACGATGGGGGCGGCCGATGCCGAGGACCAGGGCCCACTCGCGGGGGAGACCGGCCGCCACGACCCGGAAGGTGCGCAGCGCCTGGCGTCCCCAGTCCGGTGCCGGCTCCCGGTCGGCGCTGGTCCACATCGCCCACCCAACCCCGGTGTACACGGCGGTGACGACCTCGAAGCCGTGCTCGGTCAGCGCCGCCCCGACCGCCGTCACGAGCGGCTCACGACCGCCCGGAGCCGGTGCCGACGGACTGTACAGGTGGATTCCGATGTGCCAGTCCGACAGCCGCCACCCGAGGGACACCGCCCCTTCGACCACATCCCGCCCGACCGAGTCGCCGGCAGCCATGACCTCCGCGAGGAGTCTGGCCTGGAAGGCATCGTCCCGATCGGACTGCGCTCGCTGCCCGGCGAGCCAGGACCGCAGGAACGGCTCGGTGACCGCCAACCCGGTTGCGAGCACGTCGAGGCGGGCGGGGGCGGCACGCTCAACCGCGCAGGCGACCCAGGCGGCGACCCGGTTCACCGTCGGGTCGAGCACGGGATGGACCAGGACCCGGGCGCCCCGTTGTGGCACGGCCTGATCGAGCCGTACGTCGTCGAGCGCTGCCGGAGCGCCGAGCAGGACCGTGCCGTCATCAGCCACCAGCGACAGCGGCGCCTCCAGGACGGTCGAGGCCGCACCGAGGATCTCCGGACCGGACCGCTTGGCCGACAGCCGGCGCAGCAGTCGCTCGACCGCTTGGGTGCGAAGCTGGGCCGGAGCGCGCACGAGTGCGGTCAGGTCCTGCACGAGCCGCACCGGTGACCTGTGGTCGACCCACAACACGGGGAGAGCGAGGCGATCGGCCAGCCGCAGGGTCGAGAGCAGCGAGCGGGTCCGTGGCCCGACCACAAGGACACCGGCGGCACCGTGCTCCTTGGCGCGGCGGACGAGGGCGTCGAGCCGGTACGGCGGGGTGACCTCGTTGTCCGGACAGACCAGGAGGCACCGGTCGAGATCGGTGAGATCTCCGTCGTACCAACGCACGTCGCGAACCACCCCTTCGAGCCCGGAAGTGCCGGCCACGATGCCCGCCTCGGCCAGGAGCGGGTCGGCCAGCAGGTCGGCAACGCGGGCCGGGCCGACCGGTGCCCGCCTCGCGGCCCCCGTCACATGCCCTCCTGGAGGTCGAGTCCGTAGCCCGCCGGCCCGACGAGGCGGCGCGCCTCGTCCGGCCACCGATGCAGCGGCGGCAAGGCGATGACGGACACCGACTGGCCGAGGCGAACCTGGTCGGTGTTGAGGATGGCGAAGTCATGGGTGTTGACGATGACGACGACCTCAGGCGTCAGCGCGACCGGCTCGGCATCAACCGTCACCGCGAGGAACTCGGTGAGGAAGTCGACCCGCACGGTGGTCGCGGTGGCGTCATGGGTGAGCGTGAGACTTCCCGGCGCGCCGTCCTCGCGAGGCGCCACGTCATCGACGCGGCCCTCGAAGAGCAGTATGCCGCCCAGCTGGGCCGCGAGCCGGGCGCTGTCCCCGGGTGGTGCGGTGAGATAGGCCTCCCCCGCCCGGATGCACGCAGTGAGGCTCCCAGGAACACCAAGCTCAGCAAGGGTTGCCGCGGACGCCGGGTGCAGCGCGACCGTGGCCGCCCCACCCATGGCACCGGCGCAGGCGGCCACCAGCGACTCGACCCGGGCTGCGGTGCCAGTCGTGAAAACGGCCGTGGAGCCGGAGGGGTCGACGAGCGCAACGGGAGTGGGCGGCATACCCGCGGTTGCCAGGGTGGTCTGGCGGATGTGCGGGAACGCGCGCCCCATCAGGTCACCGTCGACGACCGGCAGGCCCAGCTCCACCGCCGCCACCGGGGGCAGCAGGGCGTTGAGCCCGCCGATCTCGATGATGCCGAGAGCGTCGACGGAAGCGCCCACCTGTGAGGCGACAGCCTCCACGGCCCGGGCCAGGTCGGCGCCGCTCAGCAACCGTTCGGCGACGACGTCAGGGCTGCCGACGACCCCGACGTGCACGACGAGCGCATCAGGCGCCAGCTCCGCTGCCTGACGCACCTCGACCGAGCGACTCGCAAGGGCTGTGCGCAGGAGCGCGGCTCCGGTTGCGACGGCACCACCGCCACCGGAGCCGAGCAGTGTCGCCCCCGCCGCGAGGGCCTCGACATCGCGTGTCGTCAGCCGACGCAACGTGGGTCGCGAGCGAGCACTCACGGTCCGATGATGACATCAGACGGGGACGTACTCGTGCTCGTAGCCGAAGTAGCCCGGACCCGCCAGCTCGAGGCCCTGCGGCGAACGCCACCTGGGGTCGCACGGCACGGCCACCACGCTGACACGCAGCCCGTAGCGGAGCGACTCCGTCGTGACCGGCTCACCGGTGTCCGTGTCGAGCATGCAGATCAGGTCGGGCACGCTGGCCACGACCTCATCGCCGCGGCGGGCGACGAGGTTCTCGTTCTGGAACGAGACCGTCATCTGTTCGCCGGTGTCCGGGCCGAGACCCTCGAGGCTGGCCTCACCTCGGTTGAAGCCACCTTGGGTGCGACGTTCGACATCGGTGAGCTTGCCGTCGAACACTCGTGTGCCGCCCAGCGCCACCGTGGCGGCCTCGACGGGGTCGGCGTGCGCGCCGGAGGCCTCCCGGATGGCGGCACCCACCTGCTGGCACAGCGTCATCGTGCCGTGCACGGTGTAGTCGTGCACTTGACGTCCGGTGAGGGCATAGAGGCTGACCGCGGCGCTGCACCCCATCTCGACGGTGGCGGTCCGGGCGAACCGTTCGGCCCACACGTTGTCGAGAGTGCGCATCGTGACGCTGTTGCCACGCTCGTCGGCGAGCGCCATGGGCGAGGCTGCGATGCCACCCAGGGTGGGCAGCAACATCTGCAGCTCCGGGAAGGCCCGTCCCATCCCGTCTGCGTCGACCAGCGGGATGCCCAGCTCGGCGGCCGCCACGATCGGGATCATCGAGTTGAGCCCGCCTGCCTCGATCGAGACGGTGTGGGTGGCCTTGCGCCCGAGCAGCTCCTCGAGAGCCCGCAGGGCCGCGGTGATCTCGGCGCCGGACGGGATCTTCTCCAGCATCACCGTCGGTGCGCCCATGAAGGCGGCGGGGATCACGAGGGCGTCGTCCGGCACCTCGTCGACCCCGACCAGGGTGACCGGCCCGTGCTTGCGGATCGCCTGCTGGGCGAGCAGCCGCCCGACGTAGGGGTCGCCACCACCGCCGGTCCCGAGGACCGCGGCGCCGCGGGCCATGTCCATCAGGTCGTCCACTGTGATCTCACGCATTGCTGCCTCCCAACGAGAGCTCGCCAACTGCCTTGACTCTGATCCGCGTCGCGTTGCCCGGCAGATAGGCAAGCGGCACCTCCTCGATGTCCACGACGCGCACCGACTCAGGTCGGGCACCCGCTGCGACCGCACGGTCGACCGCCTCCTGACGGGCCTCGTCACGGACGGTGTCCCGGCGACCGGGATCGATGGAGAAGACCCGGTCGACCTCGCCACCGACCTCGGCGATGGCCGCACCGATGGCGTTTGCCGCGGGGAAATGCTCGGGGCGCAACACCTCGGAAGCCGAGGCCAGCACGTCCGGCACGAGAATGCTGCCGCCTCCGACGGCGACGACCGGGATCGGGTCTGCCGAGATGCGCATCCGGTCGACCAGCTCGGCCATCCGCTCGGCCACGTGGTCCAACACCGCCCGAGCAGCACCTTGGTCCAGTTGAGCGACCCTACCGCGGTCGCCGATGTCGGCGACGCCTGCGGCGACTGCCACGTCGGTCGCGGTCAGGACGTCGCCGCCGAAGACGAGGGCCTGCTCGGTCAGCCGGTAGCCGACGCTCTGCGGTCCGACCTGGGGCTCCGAGCCAAGGCCCGTCACCCGACTGCCACCGCCGATCCCGATCGAGAGCACGTCGGGCATCCGGAAGTTGGTCTGGATGCCGGCGACGGCCACGTCGACCGAGGCCTCGCGGGGGAATCCGTTCTGCAGGATGCCGACATCGGTCGTCGTGCCGCCGACATCGACGACAGCGCAGTCGCGCAGCCCGGACAGGAACGCCGCGCCGCGCATGGAGTTGGTCGGGCCGGAGGCGAACGTGGCAACCGGGTAGCGCCTCGCGTAGTCGACGTCCATCAGGGTGCCGTCGTTCTGGCTCAGGAAGACAGGTGCGGTGAAGCCCAGGCCTCGCACCGCGCCGGTCAGGCCGTGCGTGACGGTCTCCGCGAGCTCGCGCAGGGCCGCGTTGATGACCGTCGCGTTCTCACGACCGAGCAGGCCCATCCGACCGATCTCGTGGGACAGGCTGACCGGCGCGTTCGGCAGCTGCTCGGCGATGATCTCGGCCGCCCGTAGCTCGAACTCGGCGTTGACCGGTGAGAACACCGAGGAGATCGCGAACGACCTGGCACCGGCCGAGACCGCCTTGTCCAGGACCGCGCGGAACTCGACCTCGTCGAGGTCGGCGATCCGGCTGCCGTCGTACTCGTGGCCGCCGTGGCACAGGAAGCTCAGCCCCCCGATCGCGCTGCTGAGCCGGTCCGGCCAGTCGACGAGCGGCGGCAGCGCGCTGGTCGCGGGTAGCCCGAAACGGATGGCGGCGGTGGGCGTGAGCCGGGTGCCCTCCACGAGGGCGTTGATGAAGTGGGTCGTGCCGATCATGACCGCAGCGACATCCCGCGGGTCGAGCCCCGTCGCGGTGGTCAGGTTGGTGATTGCGGCGGTGATGCCGCTCGTCACGTCCGGTGTGGTGGGCGCCTTGGTCGCCGCGACGACCTTCGAGCCCTCGAGCAGGACCGCGTCGGTGTTGGTGCCGCCGACGTCGATGCCGAGTCGATGCATGATGTTCTCCTGTCAGTTTCCGGCGCCGGCCGTGAGGCCTGCTGCGGTCGAGGCCGGTGCGTGCTGGGCGGGATGCGTCGGCGAGGCGCCGATCCCCCTCACCAGGCCGGCATACCCGGCCGCGATGTAGAGGACCATGGCCACGACGACCGAGTTGATCGAGGGCAGACCCCAGTCGACGAAGTGCCCGACGAGTGCGGCGACGGCCCAGACGGCCAGGCTGGTCGGCACCCACGTCGGGGCGGCAGCGGGCAGCCGGCCCACCGCCCGGCTACGGTCCAGATCGTCGCGGAACACCTTGACGATGAAGTACTCGGCGACCATGATCCCGGCGATCGGCGGGAAGACCACGCCGAGCAGGATGAGGAAGTCGGTGAAGCGCCCGAGGATGCCGACTGCGCCGAGCACCGAGCCGAGGACACCGACGACCGCGGTCACGACGGCCCGGTTGACCCGCCGACCGAAGACCTGGTCGACGAAGTTGACGACGCCGAGCGAAGCCGCGTAGAGGTTCCAGTCGTTGATCTTCAGGGTCGCCGCGATGATGACGAGGGTGCCGACGAAGCCGGACGTCGAGGTCACGATGGCCACCACGTCGTTGGTCTTGAGGGCGAGCGCCAACAGGACCCCGATCAGGCCGATGACGTACTCGCCGAGGCTGATCCCGACGATGGTCTGCTTGACGACGTCGCCGGCGCTCCGGTTGAAGCGGCTCATGTCCGGGGTGATGACCGCGCCGACGATGAACCCGCCCGCGACGATGCTGGTGCCCTGCAGCAGGGAGAGCTGCGGGCCTGCCGGCTGGGCCTGCAACAGCGCCCCGAAGTCGTGCCGGGACAGCTCGACGACGATGGACCAGCCGGCCAGCAGCAGGAACGCCGGGACGGTGATATAGGCCGTCCAGTTCATCGAGCCGATGCCGAAGGACACGATCGCCGTGACGATGAGCCCGAAGACCAGCGCCCAGGCCCAGAGCGGCAGCCAGCCGATCAGACTGACGAGCCCCTGGGCCGAGACGGCGTTCTGGATGCCGAACCAGCCGAGCGCCGAGAGGCTGATGGCCAGGCCGATGAGCGACGAGCCGGACCGGCCGAAGCCGGTCCACCTGGCCAGCACCGAGGTCGACAGACCCTCACGTTGTCCCGCTATGCCGGTGAAGATGGTCAGCACCTCGAGGACGACGGCACCGAGGGTGATGGCCAGCACGGCGTTCCAGAAGGTCATCCCGAATCCGAGAGTGGCGCCGATCAGGAAGCTGGCGAGCGAGCTCAGCATGCCGAACCGCTGGATCGCCATGGTGAACCAGGAGTAGCGCTTGTCGTGGGGCACGCGGCTGAGCGCGTAGTCGTCGTGCTCTGAGGTGGCGTCCATGTGGGCCTCCGGGAGGTGAGCGGGAGCTTTGGGTCACCACGACGGTAGGTCGGGCCTCATCGCCGCGCACGATGCGCCTTGCACAGACACAGAACCCCTTCAGTGCAGTGCGCACTGAAGGGCCCATCACCTCGGAGCCGACTGCTGACTGCGTGCCTCAGATGTAGATCGCCGGGTCGACCCAGCGGTTGACCGTTCCCTTCTTCGGGAAGCGCAGCTGCGCCGGGACGCCGGTCGCCACCGCCCCGGCCGGAATGTCCTTGACGACAACCGAGTTCGCACCGATCTGGGCGTCGTCGCCGACCACCACCGGCCCGAGCACGCGAGCGCCGGTCCCGATCGTCACGCGGTTGCCGATCGTCGGGTGGCGCTTGACCCGGGCCAGCGAGCGCCCGCCGAGGGTCACGCCGTGGTAGAGCATGACGTCGTCGCCGACCTCGGCGGTCTCGCCGATGACCACACCCATCCCGTGGTCGATGAAGAAGCGCCGCCCGATCCGGGCGCCGGGATGGATCTCGACGCCGGTGACCGAGCGGGTCAGGGTCGCCAGGACCCGCGCCGGCAGCCGGCCGCCCGGCAGCTGCCAGAGCCGGTGCAGCCCCCGGTGTGCCCAGATCGCGTGCAGGCCCGGAGAGGTCAGGACCACCTCGAGCCGCGACGTCGCGGCAGGGTCGCGCTCGATCGCGCCGTCGACGTCCTCGACCAGGCGCTCGGCGAGCTCGCGCACGAAGGTCAGCCCAGCGGCATACGAGAAGGTATGCCTCCCACCCGGCTTGCCGTCGGAAGTGGACACGAGCGTCAGCGGACCCCGCGACGGCACGTCCGGGTCTCGGCGAAGTGCAGTCGACATGGTCAGTCGGCCAGCCCCTCGAACAGGACCGTCGAGACGTACCGTTCCCCGAACGAGGGGACGATGACCACGATCGTCCGGCCGGCGTTCTCGGGCCGCCGCGCGACCTGGGCCGCCGCAGCGATCGCGGCGCCGGAGGAGATGCCGACGAGCAGGCCCTCCTCCGTGGCCGCGCGGCGCGCGTACCTCACGGCGGTGTCGCTGTCGACGTCGATCACCTCGTCGTAGACCGAGGTGTCGAGCACGTCCGGCACGAAGTTGGCCCCGAGCCCCTGGATCTTGTGCGGGCCGGGTTGTCCCCCGTTGAGGATCGCCGACTCGGCGGGCTCGACGGCGATGATCTGCACCGCGGGATTGCGCGCCTTGAGCACCTGGCCGACCCCGGTGATGGTGCCTCCGGTGCCGACGCCGGCCACCACGATGTCGACCGCCCCGTCGGTGTCCTTCCAGATCTCCTCGGCGGTCGTGCGTCGGTGGATCTCCGGGTTGGCCTCGTTGGAGAACTGCCGGGCCAGGACCCCGCCACGCTCGGCCGCGAGCTGCTCGGCCCGCTCGACGGCGGCCTTCATCCCGCCGGCCGGGTCGGTCAGGACCAGCTCGGCACCGAAGGCGCGCAGCAGGGCCTTGCGCTCGTTCGACATCGAGGAGGGCATAGTCAGCACGACCCGGTAGCCGCGGGCGGCGCCGACCATGGCGAGCGCGATGCCGGTGTTGCCGGACGTCGCCTCGATGATCGTCCCGCCGGGCTGCAGCTCTCCGCTGCGCTCGGCCGCGTCGACGATGGCCACGCCGATGCGGTCCTTGACCGAGCTGGCGGGGTTGTAGAACTCCAGCTTGGCGGCCACCGTGGCGCCGGCACCGTCGGTGACCTTGTTGAGTCGGACGAGCGGGGTGTTGCCGACGAGCTGCGTGACGTCGTCGTGGATCGGCATGGGCGGGGCCTCCGGTGTGGGCTGGATAGGTTGCCAGAGGGGCAACCGACGAAACATTATGGCTATTCCAACACATCGTTATCCGGCCTGCATCGGCCGTCCCACACCTCGAACGCACCCGTTGCGGCACTTCCGGCCGTCTGCACCGTCCGACAGGTGACCCGCCGGCGCCACGGACGGCGAGCGTGGTCACAGTTGCCGGGCCCCGGGCAGGCCGCTCAGTAGACTGCCGCCCATGTCTGCCGTTCAGGTCGTCGCCATCGTTGTCAGCCTGGCCGTGACGGTCGTCGCGATTGCCCTGTTCGTCAAGACGGTCAACCACTTCCTGTCGACGTTCCGGCTCGGCCAGCCCGAGGTGCGCACCGACCAGCCGGGGCTGCGCACCCGCACCCTGGTCCGGGAGTTCCTGGGGCACACGCGGATGTCGCGGCTGCCCCTCGTCGCGGTGGCCCACTGGTTCACGATGATCAGCTTCGGGGTCCTGTTCCTGCAGCTGGTCAACGCCTTCGGGCAGGTCTTCACGGCCGACTTCGCGCTGCCGCTGATCGGGCACTGGCTGCCGTACGAGTGGGTCACCGAGTTCTTCGCGTGGGCCGGCTTCGTCGGGATCCTCGTGCTGATCGTGATCCGCCAGGTCAAGCACCCGCGGTCGGCGCCCGGTGACCGGGGCCGCCGCAGCCGCTTCTTCGGGTCGGTCTGGTGGCAGGCCTACTACGTGGAGTACACGATCCTCGGGGTCGTCATCTGCATCCTGCTGCTGCGCGGTCTCGAGTACGCCCTGATCTGGAACGGCGGGACGACCGGGTTCAGCGGGACCGGCCCGGCGACCCTGCTGCACTTCCCGATGACCGCCTGGATGGGCGAGATCTTCAAGAGCGCCACGGTCGACGCCCTGGCCACCGCGATCATCGTCATCGCCGCGATCAAGATCCTGATCAGCTTCGCCTGGATGATCACCATCGCGCTGACCCCGACGATGGGCGTGGCCTGGCACCGCTTCCTCGCCTTCTTCAACATCTTCCTCAAGCGGTACGCCGACGGCGGCACCTCGTTGGGCCCGCTACAGCCGATCCGGGTCAAGGGCGAGGTGCTCGACTTCGAGAACGTCGACGAGCTCGACGAGGACGCCGCGCTGGGCGTCGGCAAGGTCGAGGACTTCACCTGGAAGGGCCTGCTCGACTTCACCACCTGCACCGAGTGCGGCCGCTGCCAGAGCCAGTGCCCGGCCTGGAACACCGACAAGCCGCTCTCCCCCAAGCTGATGGTCATGGCGCTGCGCGACAACGCCCACGCCAAGGCCCCGTGGCTGCGGGCCGCCGAGGAGGTCCGCGCCGCCGGGATCGAGCAGGCCGAGGGCCTGTCCGAGCACACCAAGGGCGCCGCCGCCCTCGAGCAGCTGGTCGGCCCGACCGGCTACGACCCGACCGGCGACCCCCGGGGCGCGTACACCCCGTACGGACCCGACGCGGTCATCGACGACGACGTGCTGTGGTCGTGCGTCGCGTGCGGCGCGTGCGTCGAGCAGTGCCCGGTCGACATCGAGCACGTCGACGCGATCGTCGACATGCGCCGCTACAAGGTGCTCATCGAGTCGGCCTTCCCGGCCGAGCTGGGCGGGCTGTTCAAGAACCTCGAGAAGAACCAGAACCCGTGGGGACTGGCTCCGCGGCTGCGGATGGACTGGGCCAAGGACCTGCCGTTCGACGTGCCGCAGGTCGGCGTCGACGTCGAGTCGCTCGAGGAGGTCGACTACCTCTTCTGGGTCGGCTGCGCCGGCGCCTACGAGGACCGGGCCAAGAAGACGACCCGCGCGGTCGCCGAGCTGCTCCACACGGCCGGCGTCAGGTACGCCTGCCTCGGCGACGGCGAGGCCTGCACCGGCGATGCGGCCCGGCGCGCCGGCAACGAGTTCCTCTTCCAGATGCTCGCCCAGCAGAACGTCGAGACGTTCAAGGAGGTCGGGGCGACGAAGATCATCGTGCAGTGCGCGCACTGCTTCAACACCATCCGCAACGAGTACGCCCAGCTCGGCGGACACTACGAGGTGCTGCACCACACGCAGCTGCTCAACCGGCTCGTCCGCGAGAAGCGGCTCACCCCCGTCACCCGGCCCGACCAGGCGTCCGGCGAGGGCGCGGCCTCGACCGGGCACAAGGTCACCTACCACGACCCGTGCTACCTCGGCCGGCACAACCACGTCTACGCGCCCCCGCGCGAGCTGCTGGGCGCACTGCCGGGGGTCGAGTACGCCGAGATGGAGCGCAGCCGCGAGAAGTCCTTCTGCTGCGGCGCCGGCGGTGCCCGGATGTGGATGGAGGAGCAGCTCGGCACCCGGATCAACAACAGCCGCACCGAGGAGGCCCTCGCGACGGGGGCCGACCGGATCGCGATCGGCTGCCCGTTCTGCAAGGTGATGCTCAGCGACGGCCTCAACGCCGCCATCCAGGACGGCAAGGCGACCGACGAGGTCGAGGTCGTCGACGTGGCGCAGATGCTGCTCGCGGCGGTGCGCCGCGGGGGCGACGGTGGTGGTGACCAGGCGGCCGCGCCGGAGCCCGCCTCGGCCGGCTGAACCGACCGCACCTGCGGCGCGGGACCGCCGTGCTGGTGCCCCTTGAGGGTTGGGCGACCGTACCCCGCTCTTGATGCGTGGTGATCGTGGCCGCGTGACGTGAGGGCTTCGCCCCCGAAACACCACGACACCTGCAACCGGTCCCACTTCTCGAGGGCGGCGCCCCCGAAACACCACGACACCTGCAACCGGTCCCACTTCTCGAGGGCGGCGCCCCCGAAACACCACGACACCTGCAACCGGTCCCACTTCTCGAGGGCGGCGCCCCCGAGAAGGCACCAACACTGTCGGTCCGCTCAACGAAGCTGAGACACCGCCACCCCCGCGCTCAAGCTGTCTGAGGCACGCCGCCCTCCGAGGTGCCTCATAGAGGAGTTTGAGCGCGAGGGTGCTCTCTGGCCAAGTGGGGTGAGCGTGGCGCATGCTGGGAGTGGGTCCCCAAGGTTCCCGTACCACCGCAGGAGGCGTCATGTCACGACGAGCCGTGCCCATCCCTGACGGAGTCCCGGTCCTGTCCCAGGGTCGGCACTGGAACCCGAGATCGGGCGCCTGCTTCATGGAGATGGCCTCATTCCTCGCCGGGGAACGCTGGAGCGACCACCCCAGGTGCACCCACCCGGTGCTGGCCGCGGCGGCCCGATGCGTCAACGACGCCGTGGAGGACGCCACCCGACAGCGGCTGGTGATCATGATCCCGGAGGTCGTGGGTCTCAACCCGGAGGACCCGAGGGTCGACGCCGTGCTGGCGGCGCGAGGTGCCACCGAGGCGCTGCCCGTCTCGTCGGAGCGGGCGCAGCACGCCCTGGCGGTCGGCCTGCTCGCGGCCGAGCGCACCCTGACCCAGCTCGGGGACGCGCCGGACGAGCCGGGCGTGCAGATGTGCCGCGACGCCCTGGCCGCCGCGCCGGAGGCGGAGAAGTGGGCCCGTGACTTCATCGCCCGGGCCGGCGCACTGCGTCGTCCGCTGCGTTCGCACGCGGCCCGCCGCCTGGTCGCCCTGTCGATCGACGCGATCGCCGAGGCCTGCGTCCCGGACGCCCAGGACCGCCTGGTCCGGCTGCTGCGCGCCTGCATCGACGACACGAAGCGGTTCGTGCCACCCGCCCCGAAGCCGGCCCCCTCGCTGCAGGTCCCGTGGGAGTCGCAGCTGGGCAGGCGCCGCCCGGAGCTGTCCGGCAGCTGAACCCGCCCGCGCAGCCGGCTCAGTCGTCCTTCGGCTCCGGGGGCGCGAGCCGGTTGATCAGCGGGCCGATGACGTCCATCGGCAGCGGGAAGACGA
>NZ_JBDIAQ010000023.1:0-33586 GCF_039812505.1 Intrasporangium sp.
ACCAAGGCCGCGGGCCGATGTCCGAGCGCCATCGAAGCGCGCCGGGCCGGCGGCTGACCCGCCGCCTGCCCGCAAGTGCGGGCCGAGTCTAGGCTCGATCCGTGCGCACCCACGTCGTGAGCAACCAGGTCCCGCCCTTCGAGGGCCACCACCTGCTGGAGCAGGACCGCCCGCTCGCCGAGGCGGTCGCGCGGTGGGCCGACCCGGGGGACGTGCCCGCGCTGCGCGAGCTGGGCCGGCTCGGCGGCACCGCGGAGGCCCTGGAGCACGGTCGCCTCGCCGATGCCAACCCGCCGATCCTGCACACCCACGACGCGCGCGGCAACCGGATCGACGAGGTCGAGTTCCACCCGTCGTGGCACTGGCTGATGACCCGGGCCGTCGGCGCCGGGCTGACCGCCGAGCCCTGGACCATGCCGGCCGGCAGCCGGGCCCACGTGCGCCGCGCGGCCGGCTTCCTGATGTGGTCGCGGGTCGAGGCCGGGCACGGGTGCCCCGTCTCGATGACGTATGCCGCCGGCTCGGCGCTGCGGCACGACCCGCGGTTCGCGTCGGGCCTGCTGCCCAAGCTCGCCAGCCGCGAGTACGACTTCGGGATCCGGCCGGTCGCGGACAAGTCCGGGGCGATCTCGGGCATGGGCATGACCGAGAAGCAGGGCGGCAGCGACGTGCGGGCGGGCTCGACCGAGGCGGTCCCGGCGAAGGACGGCCCGCTCGGCGGTGACACCTACCTGCTGCGCGGGCACAAGTGGTTCTGCTCCGCCCCGATGAGCGACGTCTTCCTCGTCCTCGGCCAGGCGCCCGGCGGGCTGACCTGCTTCGTCGTGCCCCGGGCCCTCGACGACGGCACCCGCAACCCGTTCGCCATCCAGCGGCTCAAGGACAAGCTCGGCAACCACTCCAACGCCTCGAGCGAGGTCGAGTTCGACGGCACCTGGGGCAGCCGGCTGGGGCCGGAGGGGCGCGGCGTGCGCACCATCATCGACATGGTCGGGGCGACCCGGCTCGACTGCATCCTCGGCTCGACCGCGACGATGCGCGACGCGCTGGCCCGCGCAGTGCACCACGCCCGGCACCGGCAGGCCTTCGGCGCGGCGCTCGTCGACCAGCCGCTGATGCGCAACGTGCTGGCCGACCTCGCCCTGGAGGCCGAGGCTGCGACCGTGCTCGGCCTGCGGCTGGCCCACGCCGTGGACGACGGTGAGACCGACCTGGTGCGGCTCGGGGTGGCCGTGGGCAAGTTCTGGGTCTGCAAGCGCACGGCGCCGATGGTGGCCGAGGCCCTCGAGTGTCTCGGCGGGAACGGGTACGTCGAGGAGAACGTGCTCGCCCGGCTCTACCGCGAGGCGCCGCTCAACTCGATCTGGGAGGGCTCGGGCAACGTCAACGCCCTCGACGTGGTGCGCGCGATCACGCGCGACCCGGCCAGCCTGCAGGCCCTGACCAAGGAGCTGCACGTCGTGCGTGGGCGCAGCACCGAGCTCGACCGCTTCACCGACTCCGTCCTGCTGCGGGCCGGCTCGCTGGAGGCCGACTCCCCCACGGCCGCCTTCACCGCACGGTCCCTGGTGGAGGGGCTCGCGCTGGCCCTGCAGGCGGCACTGCTCGTGGAGTACTCCCCGGGGCCGGTGGCCGACGCGTTCCTGGCCAGCCGCATCTCCCGCCGGTGGGGCGACACCTTCGGGTCGTTGCCGGTCGACCTGGCCGGCTCGGTGGGTCCGGTCATCGACCGGGCCGGCTGAGCGAGCTTCGGCGACCCGCCCGGCCGGCCCCCGAGGGGTCAGGTCGCGGCCAGCCGCGCCTTCTCGGCGGCGACGTCGAAGTGCGCCGGCGGCCACCTGAGGTCGAGGTCGCGCAGCGTCTCCAGCAGCAGGCCCTGCACGGCGAGGCGGGCGTACCACTTGCGGTCGGCCGGCACGACGTACCACGGGGCTGCGGCGGTCGAGCACCGGTCGAGCACGGCCGTCCTGTCCGCTCGGGCCATGGCGACATCCTGCCGTCTCACAGCCCCGCGAGGAACTGCGTGACCGCCCGCTCCCACCGCTCGGTGTCGTAGTTCCACTCCCGGCAGTGCCCGGCCACCTGCCACTGTTCGAGACGCACGATGTCGGGACGCCGGCGCGCGAGCTCCACCGCCGGACCGATCGGCACCAGGTCGTCGGCCTCCGAGTGGATCACGAGCATCGGTCGCGAGAGCTCGCCCGAGCGCCGCACCCAGTCGGTGCGGCCGACGTCGATCGGCTCCCGCACCCCCACCAGGCCCCCGGCGCGCGGCATGCCCATCAGGCCCGACGCGACCGCGACGACCCACTCGGGGATCCGTTCCAGCCGGGCGTGGTGGCGCATCACGGCCGTCCAGTCGAGCACCGCCGAGTCGAGCACGACCCCGCAGACCCGGTCGGCCAGGATGGAGTTGTCCAGCACCTGCAGGGCGATCGCGCCGCCCATCGACCAGCCGAACAGCACGATGCGCCGGGCCCCTTGGCGCACCGCGTGCCGCAGCGCCGCGTCGACGTCGCGCCACTCCGCCAGGCCCAGGCCGTAGCGGCCGTCGGGGCCCCTCGGCGCGTCCCGGTCGTTGCGGTAGCCCACCACGAGGGCGGTGATGCCGGCGGCCCGCAGCAACGGCACGGCCCGCAGCGTCTCCTCCTTGCGGGCCCCACGCCCGTGCACGAGGACCGCCCACGTCGTCGTGGCGCCACGGGCCGGCTCCGGGCGCACCAGCCACGCCGGCACCGCGCCGAGCTCGGTGAGGACCACGACGTCCTCGTCGGGGATGCCCATGCTGACGCTCGGCCGGTCCCAGTACCAGTACTGGTTCCACCGGGCCGGGCCGGGCCGCAGCCGGCCACGGTCGAGCGCCACCAGCTCCCGGGTCACCGACTCCTCGTCGAGCCGCAGGATGCGGCCCAGCCGGGCATGCCCGGCCCCGCCGTCGAGCCAGAGCCCGTAGCGTCCCGGCACGACCGTCTCCGGGGTGACGCCGAGGCTGACCGCGCGCCCGCGATGGGCCAGCACCACCACGTCGTCGGGCTGCTCGTCGTCGGGGGTGAGCAGCCTGCGGGCGAAGTACGCGCCGGCCGCGACCGAGCCGCCCGCGACGCCGAGCAGCGCGCCGGCCCCGGCCACGGCGGCCGCGAGCAGGGGCCGGGTGATGAACCGTCGCCACGTCACGGGCGCCATCCTCGCAAACCCGTGGCTGCCACCCGGGCACAAAGCACGACCTCGTGGTGTTGGCCCTGGCATGAGTCCCGAGCAGACCGATCGTTACGCAGTGACCTTGACCGACGAGCAGTGGCGCGAGCGCCTGACTCCTGAGGAGTACCAGGTGCTGCGCCGGGCCGGCACCGAGGCGCCGTTCCGGGGTGAGTACACCGACACCGCCACCGCGGGGGTCTACTCGTGTCGCGCGTGCGGCGCCGAGCTGTTCCGCAGCGACACGAAGTTCCACTCACACTGCGGCTGGCCGTCCTTCTACTCACCCCTGGCCGGTGACCGGGTGGAGCTCATCGACGACACCTCGCTCGGCATGCGCCGCGTCGAGGTCCGGTGCGCCGCCTGCGGCTCGCACCTGGGCCACGTCTTCGAGGGCGAGGGCTACGACACCCCGACCGACCAGCGGTACTGCATCAACTCGGTCAGCCTGCGCCTGATCCCCGACGCCGGCTGAGCGGTCGGCGCGCTGCGGCCGGAGGATGACGTCCGCGGCAGTGACACGCATGGGCTGACCGGATGCCGCAGACACGGGCTCGATGCGGTGCCGCCCGGGCGACGCACGACTAGGGTTTGAGCCATGACCGATCAGTCGAACTACCGGATCGGTGACGAGGAGCGCCGGCGCGCGGCCTCGCTGCTCGAGTCGCACTTCCAGGCCGGGCGTCTGGACGCCGACGAGTACGAGGACCGGCGCGGCAAGGCGCTCGACGCAGTGACCCAGGCAGACCTCGACACCCTCTTCACCGACCTGCCGGCACAGGCGCCGCAGCCGCTGTCCGGCGCGGGCGAGGCGGTGGCGGGCGAAGGCTCCCCGAGCCGGTCCCGACGGCAGCTGCGCGACACCGTCATGGCGCTGCTGCCGTTCCTCGCGCTGCTGCTCTTCTTCGTGACCAAGCAGTGGCTGTGGTTCCTGATGATCCCGGTCGGCGGGATCGTGCTGTACGGCCAGGGCGGTCGTCCCTCACGCCGGGACCGGCGGCCCGACCGCGACGGCTGACCCGAGCCACCGGTCCCGGGACGAACGCGAGGCCGGGTCAGCGCAGCGCGGCCACCAGTTCGTCGGGTGAGACCCGCGGGCCGGTGAAGAACGGGATCTCGGTGCGCACGTGCAGCCGCGCCCGGGCGGCCCGCAGCTCGCGCATGAGGTCGACGATGCGGTCCAGCCGGTCGGCCTCGAAGGCCAGCAGCCACTCGTAGTCGCCCAGGGCGAACGCGGCGATGGTGTTGGCGCGGACGTCGGGGTACTCGCGGGCCATCCGGCCGTGCTCGACCAGCAGGTCGCGGCGCTGCTTGTCCTCCAGGAGGTACCAGTCGTAGGAGCGGACGAACGGGTAGACGCAGACGTACTTGCGGGCCCGCTCGTCGGCCATGAAGGCCGGGACGTGGCTCTTGTTGAACTCGGCGGGCCGGTGCAGCGCCGCCGAGGACCAGACCGGCTCGAGGGTCTCGCCGAGCCCGGTGCGCAGCAGCCCGCGGTACGCGGCCTGCAGCTGCTCGATCGTCTCGGCGTGCCACCAGACCATGAAGTCGGCGTCGCCGCGCAGACCGGCCACGTCGTACAGCCCGCGCACGGTCACGCCCTCGCCCTGGACCTTATCGAGGAAGGCCTGGAACTCGGCGAGGACGACCTCGCGGTCCTCGCCGAGCGGGGCGACCGACCCGAAGACCGACCACATCGAGTAGCGGATGGTGTCGTTGATCTCGCGCATCTGGGCAGGGGTCAGTCGCTCGCTCATGCCCCCATCATCACCCGCGGGGTCCACCGGCCCCCGTCCGGGTCACTGGGTGAGCAGCCGACGGGCTGCCGCGCGCCCGGACGCGATGCAGGCCGGGACGCCCACCCCGTCGTATGCCGCCCCGCCCGCCTCCAGCGTCGGCGGCAGCCCCGCCCGGGCCCGCTCGACGAGCCCGCGGTGACCCACGGCGTACTGCGGCAGCCCACCGCCCCAGCGCTGCACGTGCGTGTCCAGTGGGTCGGGCACCGGGCCGAGGACCGTCGTGACGTCCTCGAGGGCCAGTCGGGCCAGCGCAGGGTCCGGCCGCTGCAGCGTGGCCTCCTCGCCCTGCCGGCCGAGGGAGACCCGGACGAACGTGCGGTCCGGGTGGGCGACGGCCAGCCACGGCCACTTGACCGAGCTGAACGTCGACGCCTTGATCGTCAGCGGCTCGGTGGGCGGCACGAGGAAGCCGCTGCTGCCCGCGAAGGGCGCGCCCGGCGGGCCGGCGAACGCGATGGTCACGACGGCCATCGACGCGTACTGCACCTGCCCCAGTGCGGCGGCCGACTCGGGTGCGACGGTGGCGAGCAGCCGCGCGGCGGGCGCGGCGGGCGTGGCGAGCAGGACCCGGTCGAACCGCCGGCTCACCTCGCCGGTCGTCGGGCCCGTCACGAGCACCCAGTCGCCCGGCCGACCGGTCAGGCGCCGCACCATGGTCCCGGTGTGGATCTGCACGCCGTCCGACCGGAGGGCCGCGGCGAGCAGTCCGGGCAGCGAGCCGAGCCCGCCGACGAGCGTGGCGAAGACCGGCTGTGGGACGTCCCCGGCCGCCCGGGACGACGGCGCTGCGTCACGCGCGGCCTGCAGCAGCGACGCGCCGGCCAGCCCAGCGGCATACAGTGCGGGGACGGCCAGCTCGGCCGAGATGTTGCGGGAGTGTCCGGCATAGATGCCGGCGAGCAGGGGCTCGACGAGCTTGTCCGTCACAGCCGCGCCGAGCCGGTCCTCGACGAGCCGGCCCACTGCGACATCGCCGCCGGTCGGGGCGGTGCGGACCTCGTGGCGCAGCCGCTGCACCTCGGGCGGGGTCAGCAGCCCGGCGACCGAGTCCGGATCGGCCGGCACGCCCATGAGCGTGCCCCGGGGCATCGGCCAGCGTCGGCCGTCCGAGACGATCGCGGCGCCCACCGCGGCCGGGTGGGTCAGCCGGTCGGCCAGGCCGAGCTCGGCGACGAGCCGGACCGCCTCGGGGCGACGGACGAGCATCGACTCCGCCCCGACGTCGACCGCCACGCCCGCGACCTCGGCCAGCCGCAGCCGCCCGCCGAGCAGCGGCGAGCCCTCGAGGACCGTGACGGACAGGCCGGGCCCGGACCGGGCAAGCTCCCAGGCCGCGGCGAGACCGCTGATCCCGCCGCCGACGACCGCAACACTCAGGGCCATGGAGTGCACTCTGTCATCCGGCCCGCGCAACGATCCGGGCGCCCCCGGTGTCTTCCCGGGTGGACGGGCCGCCCGACGCGGCACGTCGGGGCGAAGGAGGCGACGATGACCGCGATCACCCGGGCCGCAGCGAGCGGTTGGTTCCGTGGCCGGCGGGCGTGGCTGTGGGCGGCGCTGCTGCTCGTGGCCGTCGCCATCCCCGTCGGGCTGGCGTACCGTCCGGACGGATCGGCCACATCCAGCGAGGCCGTGGCGCCGCCGGCTCCGAACCTCGTTGCCCCGCGCGCGGCCGGCGCCGACGCCTCGGGCGCCGCGGAGTCGGCGCCCCCGAAGACCCCTTCGCGAACGACGGCGGAGACCGGGCCGAGCCCCGTCGTGGGCCCGAAGCTGGCCCGCTCGGCGTGGCTCGGCATCGAGGTGCCCGACCTGGTCGCGGCCAGCGGCAAGGTCCGCTCGCTCACCGCGGCGGCCGGAGGCCAGGTGCTCTCGGAGAACGTCGTGACCGCGCCCGACCCGACCGGAGGCCCATCGCCCGGGCTCGGGGCCGACGACCCGACAGTGCCGCGGGTCGGGGTCGACCAGGCCCAGCTGACCGTGCGGGTACCCGCCGACCGGCTCGACGCGCTGGTGGACGGGCTCTCCCGGATCGGGACGGTCTCCTACCGTTCGTCCCGCACCGAGGACCTCACCGACGGCTACGTGGACGTGACGGCCCGGATCGGTCCCCTTCGTGACGCCGTCGCCCAGGCTCGCGCCCTGCTCGCCCGGGCGACCAGCCTCGGGCAGATCATCCAGCTCGAGAACGAGGTGACGCGACGACAGGCCGAGCTCGACTCGCTGCAGAGCCGGCTGGCGGCCCTCGAACGGCGCACCACGACCTCGGACGTCACGGTGAGCCTGTGGACCGGCACCACGCCGGTGGCCCCGGCCACGACGGGCTTCCTCGCGCAGCTGCGCCAGGCCTGGACCGGGCTGCTGGACTCGGTGACCGTGCTGGTCACCGGGGTGGCGGTGCTGCTGCCCTGGCTCGCGGTGCTGCTGGTCGTCGTCCTGCTGGGGCGCCGGTGGTGGGCCCGGCGGGGCGGCCGGCCGCGGCCGGCCGCCGCACAGTCGGCCCCGGGAGCCGACTGAGCTACCCGCGGCTGCGGGCGGTCCGGCGGCGCACGAGGGCGGCGACCTCACGCACCTCCGGCACGTGCAGCACCGCCGCGGCCACCAGGTAGACCACGACGAAGACCAGGCCGGACAGGCCGAGGACGACCGCGTTGCCGAAGACCCGCTGCCATGCGCTCATGTCCGACAGGTCACCGACGATCGGGGAGACCACCGCGAACGCGCCCCCACCGAGCAGGCCCGCCGCGACGGCGGCCACGGCGATCCGGGCAGTCCCGACGAGCACCAGGCCCAGGCCCAGCCGGCCCAGCCGGCGGCGCAGCAGGACGACCCCGGTGGTCGAGCTGAGCACGTTCCCGACCGTCATCCCAGCCGCGACGATCCCGAGTGCCCACTGCGGCGGCACGAGGTAGGTCAGCCCCGCGGCGAGCGCTGTCACGCTGGTGAGGACCACCTGCATGACCAGCGGCGAGCGGCCGTCATCGAGGGCGAAGAACGTGCGGTAGCAGAGCAGGTCGATCCCGAACGGGACGATGCCGAGGACCATGACCGTGAGGGCGTAGCCGCCCAGCTCGATCGAGACGGCGTCGATCCCGGGGTTGAGCAGCGCGACCAGCGGCCGGGCGGTGACGACCATGAAGACCATGACCGGCAGGTTGGCCACCAGTGGCAGCATCAGGCCCCGCCGGAAGTCCGCGCGCAGCCGCTGGGTGTCGCCGTCGGCGGCATCGCGGGAGAGCCGCGGGAACAGTGCGGTGATGATCGAGACCGCGACGAACGCGTGCGGCAGCATGAAGATCGTGAAGGCGACCTGGTAGAGCAGCGGCCCGCGGATGGGGTGGTCGGCGGTGCCGAACCCGGCGGCCCGGTTGAGCACCGCGGTGTTGATGAAGAAGCCGAGCTGCGAGACGGCCAGGCCGGCGAAGGCCCACAGGGCCAGCCGGCTCACCCCGCCCAGACCCACCCCGCGCAGCCCCCATCGGGGCCGGTAGGTGAAGCCGGCCCGGCGCAGCGCGGGGACCAGCCACAGGGCCTGCGCGGCGACCGACAGGGTCGCCGTGCCGGCGAAGAGCCAGATCATGCCGCCGGTCCACGCCTCGGGCGGTCGCGGCAGGTGCTGCCCGCCGTCGTCGAGCCGGCCCGGGTCCGGGTAGAGCACCATGAAGGCGACCAGGCCCGCGATCGCGACGACGTTGGCGATGAACGGCGCCCACGCGAAGGCGCCGAAGCGGTCGCGGGCGTTCAGGATCTGCCCGAGCAGGGCGTACACCCCGTAGAAGAAGACCTGCGGCAGGCACAGCAGGGTGAAGGCCAGCGCCAGGCCGGTGAACTCCGGCCCCCGGTCGCCGCTGAGCAGCCACACGAAGAAGCCGGCACCGAGCATCACGAGGGCGGTCAGCACGAGCATGCCCGCCAGGGCCACGGTCACGACCCGGTCGGTGAACTCCTGACCGCCGTCCGGCAGCTTCATCGCCCGCGACAGGGCCGGGACCAGGACCGCGTTGAGGATGCCGCCGGCGGCCAGCAGGTAGAGCACGTTGGGCAGGGTGTTCGCCAGCCCGAACGCGTCGCCCGCGGCCAGGGTGCCGATGATCGCGGTGGTGAGGGCGCCGCGCACGACCCCGAGGACGCGCGAGGCGAAGGAGCCGCCCACCATGACCAGGCTCGACCGGGCGAGCGACCCGTCGGCCATCAGCGGGCGGACACGTCGTGGACGAGCTCGGTGACGCGGGTCAGGACGTCGGGGTCGACGTCCGGCGGCACACCGTGGCCGAGGTTGAAGATGTGCCCCGGGACGTGCCGGCCCTCCTCGACGATGTCGACCACGGCCTCGCGCAGCACCTCCCAGGGCGCGAAGAGCAGGGCCGGGTCGAGGTTGCCCTGCACGGCGTGGCCCGGACCGATGCGCTCGCTCGCGTCCGTCAGGCTGACCCGGTAGTCCACGCCGACCACCTCGGCACCGGCCGCACCCATCAGCGCGAGCAGCTCGCCGGTGCCGACGCCGAAGTGGATCCGCGGGACGCCGAGGCCCGCCACTGCCGCGAGCGTCCGCGCCGAGTGCGGCTGGACGAACCGGGCGTAGTCCGACCGGGACAGGGCGCCCACCCACGAGTCGAACAGCTGGACCACCCTCGCGCCGGCCTGCACCTGCACCCGCAGGAACTCCCCCGACACCTGGGCCAGCCGGTCGCACAACGCATGCCACAGGCCGGGGTCGCCGTGCATCAGGGCCTTGGTGCGGACGTGGCTGCGGGAGGGCCCGCCCTCGACCAGGTAGGACGCCAGGGTGAACGGAGCGCCGGCGAAGCCGATCAGCGGGGTGTCGCCGAGCTCGGCCACCAGCAGCCGGACCGCCTCGGTGATGTACGGGACGTGCTCGCCGGTCAGCTCGGGCACCCGGTCGAGGTCGGCCCGTGTCCGGACCGGCCGGGCCACGACCGGCCCGACACCGGCGACGACCTCGAGGTCGAGGCCCACGGCGGCGAGGGGCACCACGATGTCGCTGAACAGGATCGCGGCGTCCACCCCGTGCCGGCGCACCGGCTGCATCGTGATCTCGGTGACCAGCTCGGGGCGGGTGCAGGCCTGCAGCATGGCGGTGCCGGCCCGCAGCGCGCGGTACTCGGGAAGGGACCGGCCGGCCTGCCGCATGAACCAGACCGGAGTCCGGGTCACCGGTTCACAGCGCGCGGCGCGCAGCAGGTCGCTCGCCCGGGTGCGCGCGGGGGCGGAGGAGGGCATCGCATCATCCTGCCACGCCCCACGGGCCGGGCCGAGCCACGCGCCCGGCGTGGCCTCCGGACAGAACCGAGGTGGGCGGCATACCCTCGTCAGGTGCACACGAGGACGCTGCCGGGGGCGCACGACGCGGGCTTCGCGAGGGCGCTGGGTGCCCTGCGCGACGTGCATGTCCGCCCCGAGGTGCGCCTCACGGAGGTCCCGGCCCCCAGCCGCATCGCGCCGCACGCGGTGGCCCTGACCGGCGACGTGCTCGACCCCGCCGACCCGGAGGCCGAGCTGGCCACCGGTCGCTTCGTGCTGCTCTACGACCCGTCCGTCCCCGACGCGTGGGACGGGGCCTGGCGCGTGGTCACCTTCGCGCGGGCCGAGCTCGAGCCGGAGCTGGCCACCGACCCGATGCTCGGCTCGGTCGGCTGGTCCTGGCTGATCGACGCCCTGCGCGACCGGGGGCTGGGCTGGACCGCCGAGGCCGGCACGGTCACCCGGGTCGTCAGCGAGGGCTTCGCCGGGCTCGCCGACCGGGGCGCCACCGTGGAGATGGAGATCCGCGCCTCCTGGACCCCCACCGACGAGGCGCTGACCGAGCACCTGCGCGCCTGGGGCGACCTGCTCTGCACCATCGCCGGCATTCCTCCGCTGCCCGACGGGGTCGTCCCACTCCCGGGCCCGCGCCGGTGAGTGACACCGGGCCACCGGCGGAGCCGGCCGACGAGCTCGAGCTGCTGGCCGCACCGGCCGACGGGGTGCCCGACGTGGTGGCCGACGAGGTGGCCCTCGCCGAGGCGGCCGACGCGGTCCGCTCGGGTCACGGGCCGATCGGGCTCGATGCGGAGCGGGCCTCCGGGTACCGCTACGGCCAGCACGCCTACCTGGTCCAGCTGCGCCGCAGCGGGGCCGGCACCTGGCTCGTCGACCCGGTCGCCTGCCCGGACCTCGGCGTGCTGGACGCGGCGATCGCCGACAGCGAGTGGATCCTGCATGCGGCGACCCAGGACCTCGTGTGCCTGGCCGAGGTCGGTCTGCACCCGCGGGTGCTCTTCGACACCGAGCTCGGCGGGCGGCTGGCGGGGCGGCCCCGGGTCGGGCTCGGCGCGATGGTCGAGCACTACCTGGGCGTGCGCCTGGCCAAGGAGCACAGCGCGGTCGACTGGAGCTCGCGGCCCCTGCCCGAGCCGTGGCTGCGGTATGCCGCCCTCGACGTCGAGGTGCTCGGCGACCTGCGTGACGCGGTGGCCGAGGACCTCGAGCGACAGGGCAAGCTCGCCTGGGCCCGGGAGGAGTTCGAGCACCTGCTGTCCTTCACCGGTCCCGAGCTGCGCGTCGACCCGTGGCGTCGCACGTCCGGGGTGCACAAGGTGCGCAGCCGGCGTGGGCTGGCCATCGTCCGGGAGCTCTGGCTCGACCGCGACGTCATCGCCCAGCGCCGCGACGTCGCCCCGGGTCGGGTGCTGCCCGACGCCGCGATCGCCGAGCTCGCGGCCGAGCACCAGCGCGACACGCGGCCACCACGCTCGGTGGGCTCCGGACAGCCGCGCCTGGCCAGGTCCATCCGCCGCAACGCGGAGGTGATCGTCGAAGGGATCGCGGCTGCGCTCGCCCTGCCCGACGACGAGCTGCCTCCGCTGAACCTGCCCCACGTCGGTCCCCCACCCCCACGTTCCTGGGCCGACCGCGATCCGGTGGCCGCGGCCCGGCTCGGCCGGTCCCGCGAGCTGATCGGCGCCGTCTCGGCGGAGCTGGCCGTGCCGGTCGAGAACCTGCTCACCCCGGAGCTGCTGCGCCGCTTCCTCTGGGAGGGGCCGCCGGCGCCGAGCACCGAGGAGGTCGCGCTCGCGCTGCGCGCCGCCGGCGCACGCCGGTGGCAGACCACGCTGACCGCGCCGCTGATCGCCCGGGCCTGCGCCGAGCACCCGCAGCCACCCCGTGGATAGTGCTCGCCCGGCGTGTCGATTCGCGTTCTAACTCATATATGAGATACGCTTTGGTCGTGTCACATCAGCCATACCTCACTCGAATCGGCGGCCTCATCCGGGACGCCCGCCGCCACAAGGGCCTGACCCAGGCCGAGCTGGCCCACCTGCTCGGCACCTCGCAGAGCGCGGTGACCCGCATCGAGGCGGGCAAGCAGAACCTCAGCCTCGACACGCTCGCGCGGATCGGCGACGCCCTCGACTCGGAGTTCGTCTCGGTCGGCTACGCCGGTGCCCAGCACCTGCGGGTCGTCGGCGGGCGCAAGCTCACCGGGTCGATCGACGTCAAGACGTCCAAGAACGCCGCGGTCGCCCTGCTCTGTGCCGCGCTGCTGAACCGCGGGCGCACGACCCTGCGCAACCTGGCCCGGATCGAGGAGGTCAACCGGATCCTGGAGGTGCTGGCCTCCATCGGCGTGCGCACCCGGTGGCTGCCCGACAGCAGCGACCTGGAGATCGTGCCGCCGGAGCGGCTCGACCTGGCCGCCATCGACGTCGACGCGGCCCGCCGGACCCGGACCGTCATCATGTTCCTCGGCCCGCTGCTGCACGAGTACGACAGCTTCGGCCTGCCCTACGCCGGCGGCTGTGACCTCGGCACCCGCACGGTCGAGCCGCACCTGGCGGCGCTGCGCCACTTCGGCCTGCACGTCACGGCGACCCACGGGGCATACGAGGCGACCCGCGACGCGACCGTGCGCCCGACCCGTGCCATCGTGCTGACCGAGCGGGGCGACACCGTCACCGAGAACGTCCTGATGGCCGCGGCACGCAACCCCGGCACGACGGTGATCCGCAACGCCAGCTCGAACTACATGGTCCAGGACCTGTGCTTCTTCCTCGAGCGGCTCGGCGTGCGGATCGAGGGCATCGGCACCACGACGCTGACGGTGACCGGGGTCGACGACATCGCGGTCGACGTCGACTACTCCCCCAGCGAGGACCCCATCGAGGCCATGAGCCTGATCGCGGCCGCGGTCGTGACCGGTTCGGAGATCACGATCCAGCGGGTCCCGATCGAGTTCATCGAGATCGAGCTGGCCACCCTGGAGGGGATGGGGATGAAGTACCGCATCTCCGAGGAGTACACCTCCGCCAACGGCCGGACCCGGCTGGTCGACCTGACCACCATCCCGGGGCCGTTGCATGCACCGACCGACAAGATCCACCCGATGCCCTTCCCCGGGCTCAACATCGACAACCTGCCCTTCTTCGCGCTCATCGGGGCGGTCGCGCAGGGCAGCACGATGATCCACGACTGGGTCTACGAGAACCGGGCGATCTACCTGACCGAGCTGACCAAGCTCGGCGCCAAGGTGCAGCTGCTCGACCCGCACCGGGTCATGGTCGAGGGCCCGACGCGGTGGCGGGCCGCCGAGGTCGGCTGCCCGCCGGCGCTGCGCCCGGCGGTCGTGATCCTGCTCGCCATGCTCGCCACACCCGGGGTGTCGATGCTGCGCAACGTCTACGTGATCAACCGCGGCTACGAGGACCTCGCCGAGCGGCTGAACGCGCTCGGCGCCACGGTCGAGGTCTTTCGCGACATCTGACGAGGCTCGAGCCGGCCGGCACGCCCACCGCCTGATCGCGCGATGTCGGGAGGTGGGCGCAAGAGGTGCGTCGTGACCGGCCCGGTCAGCTGCTCCGCGGCTGCATGGGGCTGGTCATCGTGCGCGGGTCGAGCAGCCCGTCGAGCTGCTCGGCAGTGAGCCAGCCCTTGGCCAGCACGAGGTCGTAGACACTCGCACCGGTGGCGAGCGCCTCCTTGGCGACCTGGGCGGACCGCTCGTACCCGAGCACCGGGTTCAGCGCGGTGACCAGCCCGATCGAGCGCTGCACGTACCCCAGGCACGTGTCGGCGTTGGCGCTGATGCCCCTGATGCAACGCTCGCGCAGGGTGACGACCGCGTTGGTCAGCAGGATCAGCCCGCTCAGCAGGTCGTAGGCCATGATCGGCTCGGCCATGTTGAGCTCGAGCTCGCTGGCCTCGGCGGCGATCCCGACCGTCGTGTCGAAGCCGATGACCTGGTAGCACACCTGGTTGACCATCTCCGGCACGACCGGGTTCACCTTCCCCGGCATGATCGACGAACCCGGCTGCAGCTGGGGCAGGTTGATCTCGTGCAGGCCGGCGCGTGGGCCGCTGGAGAGCCAGCGCAGGTCGTTGCAGATCTTCGACACCTGGATGGCCGCGCGCTTCATCGCCCCGGAGAAGTACGCGAAGACCCCGGAGTCCTGGGTCGCCTCGACGAGGTCGGCGGCCAGCCGCAGCGGCAGCCCCGAGATGGTCCCGAGACGCTCGGTGACGAGCTCGGCATAGCCCACGGGGCTGTTCAGCCCGGTCCCGATCGCGGTGGCACCCATGTTGATGTCGAGCATCTCCCCCTGAGCGTGCTCGAGGGCGTGGGTCGCCGAGCGGACCATGCCGGCATAGGCCGCGAACTCCTGCCCGAGCGTCATCGGGACGGCGTCCTGGTTCTCGGTGCGACCCATCTTGAGCACCTGGGCGAGCTCGGCGGCCTTCGTGTCGAGCGCCTCCGCGAGCCGTTCGAGGGCGACGACGGCCTCGCGGGAGGTGAGCAGGACGGCGATCTTGACCGCGGTCGGATAGGCGTCGTTGGTCGACTGGGACAGGTTGACGTGGTCGTTGGGGTGCAGCTGCGCGTAGTCTCCGCGCCGGTGTCCCAGCACCTCCAGGGCGCGGTTGGCGATCACCTCGTTCGCGTTCATGTTGGTCGACGTGCCGGCGCCGCCCTGGACCATGTCGACGACGAAGTGCCGGCGCAGCCCACCGCCGATGATCTCGTCACAGGCGGTCGAGATCGCCCGGGCCCGGTCGTCGTCGAGCAGGCCGAGCTCGTTGTTCGCCTGGGCAGCCGCCTTCTTGACCATGGCCAGGGCCACGACGAGGTTGCCGTAGCGACGCAGCTGCTGTCCCGAGATCGGGAAGTTCTCCACGGCCCGGAGGGTCTGCACGCCGTAGTAGGCGCCGGCCGGGACCTCGCGCTCCCCCAGCGAGTCGTGCTCGCGGCGCGTGGTGCTCAGCGGGTCGCTCTCGTCCAGGTGTCCGGCGGCCTGGGCGGTGGCGGTGCGCAGTCGTTCGCGCAGCCGCCCGGCCACCCGGGTGACCAGCTGCAGCCAGCCGGCCGGGTGGTCCTGCCGGAAGCGGTCCACGGCGGCTCGGTCGAGCACCAGCAGCCGCGTCGCGGCGAGGGAACGCAGCGACAACCGGTGTGGGGTTCCCGGCTCGTCGAACAGGAAGCCCTCGGAGACCATCGCCGCGGGCCCGAGCCCACCGATGGGCCGCGGGTCCCCGTGCCGGCCGTGCCAGAGCTCCACGGTGCCCACCAGCACGACGCCGAACCATTCGCGCGGGGTGCCGTGCCGGGCGATCCAGCTGCCCGGCGGGTAGGTCACCTCCCTGCCGTACTCACCGAGCAGGTCCACGAGCGCCTCGTCGGAGTCGTTCAGGTCGGCGATCTCGAGCGGTACGTCGGCGGTCATGACGGATGTTCCTTCCGGGGTCGGATCAGAAGAGCCCTGCTATGCCCAGGCCGGTCGCGACCGCGGTGACGGTGGCGACCAGGCCGGGCAGCATGAACGAGTGGTTCAGCACGAACCGACCGATGCGGGTCGTCCCGCTCTGGTCGAAGCTGATCGCGGCGATGATCGTGCCGTAGGTGGGCAGGAAGAAGTAGCCGTTCACGGCCGGCCACATCGCCGCCAGCGCCGGCCCGCCGATACCCAGCGTGAGCCCGAGCGGCATCAGCGCCTGGGTGGTGGCCGCCTGGCTGAACAGCAGCACCGAGGCGAGGAACAGCCCGATCGCGAAGGTCCACGGGGCGGCCTTTGCCATGTCGCTCAGACCGCCGACCACGAGCTCCTCGTTGGCCGCGATCAGGGTCTGCCCGAGCCAGGCCAGCCCGAAGATCCCGACCAGGGCGACGAACCCCGCCCGGGCCGTCGGCACCCGGGGGATCTCGTCCACGTCGACCCGGTTGACCAGGACGATCAGGGCCGCGACGGCGAGCATCGTGATCTGGATGGTGAGCGCCATACTGACCGGCTCGAGCTCGCCGGTCTTCGCGTCGGGGAAGGACGGGCGCAGCGCCGGAACGGCGCCCAGCACGATGATCGACCCCACCGCCAGCAGGAACATCCACGCGCTGACCCGCCCGGCGGCCCGGCCCGGCTGCGGCCCGGCAGCCGGGTCCGTCGCGGACCCGCCGTCCGAGGCGGCCGCCTCGGACAGGAGGTCGTCCTCGTCCCGCGGCGCGGTCGCGAGCGCGGCGGCCGTCCCGGCGTGCGACCGCCCGAGCTCGGTCCGTCGCGGGATCGGGGCCACCAGCCCGGCCTCGACCCGCTGTCGGAAGACGGGGTCGTCGGCCAGCTCGGCACCGCGCCGGTAGGACAGCACGGCCGCGACCACCACGCCGACGAGGGTGGCCGGCACCGCGATCAGCATGATCCGGGTCAGCGTCATCCCCTCCGGCTCGAGGATCACGATGAGCGCGGCCATCGCCGCCGAGACCGGGCTGGCGGTGATCGCCTGCTGCGAGGCGATGGTCGCGACCGCGATGGGACGCTCCGGACGGATCCCGTTGTCGTGGGCCACCTCGTGGATCACCGGCAGCAGCGGGTAGAAGATGTGACCCGTGCCGGCCCCGAAGGTGAACAGGTAGGCCACCAACGGCGCCACGATGGTGATCTGCTGCGGATACCGTCGGATGATGCGTTCGGCCACCCCGACCAGCCAGGCCACCCCGCCGGCCGCCTCCATCGCGGCGGCCGCGCTGATCACCGCCAGGATGATCAGCATGACGTCGATCGGTGGGGCCGCCGGCTGCTCCCGGAAGACGACGGTGAGGACCAGCACGCCCACCCCACCCCAGAGGCCCAGGGCGATGCCGCCCTTGCGGGCACCGAGGGCGATCACCGCTAGGACGACCGCGAGTTCGACGAAGAACTTCAGCTGCATGATGGCACCTCTTGGGTACTGCAGATGATGTCTGTCTCCTGCATTCGGTACTGCTACATACCGCACAGTACTGTCACACTCACCGCACTACTACATCTTGTACTACTACATTTAGTAGTGCTGAGCGGTCACACTTTGGCACACCCGGGCTTCCCTGTCCAGACGGACCGTCGAGACCTCGCCGAAGCGGCTCAGGGCCGGGCCAGCTGCCGGTCCACGGCGTCGGCGACCACCGTGACCCCAGGCTCCTCGAGGACGATGGTGTAGTGGTTCGCGTCGACGTCGTGCACGGTGACCTCGGGCGGCACGTCGAGCGCCGCCAGCCGGGCCTCGTCGTAGAGGCCCTGGGCCTCGTCCAGCAGCCCCCGATGCGCCCAGAGAAGCTCGAGGGAGCACCCCTGGGCGACCGCCCGGGCCACGGCGCCCCGAGTGTCGGCGTCGGCCAGCACGTCCGCTCCGTCGGCGCGCACCGCATCGAGGACGCAACTGCTGCGCCACTGGCCGTCCCCGGTCGGGACGAGGTCGTGCTCGAGGTACGCGCGCACCGCCGCACCCGCTGGACCCCGCAGCGCGGGGCCGAGTGCGGGGTGCTCGCTCCAGAACCCGACGTATGCCGCCGGGCTCGCGAACCGCATCGACAACCGGTCCATCGCCGGACCGATGACGGCCCGCAGGGCGGCGTCGACGTCGATGCCGGCCGGTGCCGGGAAGGCCAGGCCGCCGTCGACCAGGACGGCTCCGGCGAAGCGCTGCGGGTGGGTGGCCAGCGCGAGGGCCGCCACGAAGGCGCCCATCGAGTGTCCGACGAGCACCGGTCGCGCGTCGCAGGTGTCGGCGATGGCCACGAGGTCCGCGACATGGCCACGCAGCCCGAACGGGCCACCCGCAGCGGCGCTCGCACCACGTCCGCGCAGGTCCGGGGCGAGGAAGCGCACCGCGCCCGGTCCGTGTCGGCGACCGATCTCGTCGGCGACCCGACGCCACGAGAGGCCGTTGGCGGTGATGCCGTGCACGGCGAGCACGGCGGGCGCGCCGTCGGCGGGGTCTCCCACGGTCAGGTCGTGGACACCGACGCTGCCGACCGGGAGCTCGACGACGAAGGCGGGTGCAGCGGTCATGGACCTTCCTTCCGGGACGGTCGGGCGCCCGCATGGCACCCCTCAGGACAGTCGGCTCTGCAGCTCGGCGACGACCGCCTCGGCGGTGAGGCCGAGCTGCTCGAGCACCTGGCCCCGGGAGGCGTGCTCGAGGAACCGCTTCGGGATGCCGTGCAGGTGCACCGGCTGGTCCTGGCCGGCGTCACGCAGGGCCAGGGTGACGGCGCCGCCCACTCCGCCGCTGACGAGGTTGTCCTCGATGACGGCGACGGTACGGGCTCGCTCCGCGAGGGCCACGAGCGAGCCGCTGACCGGCAGGACCCAGCGGGGGTCGACGACGCGGACCGTGCGGCCGAGCGCGGCGATCTTCTCGCCCACCTCGACCGCGAGGCCCGCGAAGGCGCCGACACCGACGACGAGCAGGTCGACCTCGCCGGTGCCGGTCTCGAACAGCACGTCGACGTCGCCGGCCCGGCGCACGGCGGGGATCGGCTCGGTCACGTCGCCCTTCGGGAAGCGCAGCACCGTGGGTCCGTCGGTCACCTCGACGGCCTCCCGAAGCTGGCGGCGCACCTGCTCGCCGTCGCGGGGGGCCGCCAGCCGCAGGCCCGGGACGATCGACAGGAGCGTCATGTCCCACATCCCGTTGTGCGAGGGCCCGTCGCTGCCGGTGACGCCGGCCCGGTCGAGCACGAAGGTCACCCCGGCCCGGTGCAGGGCGCAGTCCATCAGCATCTGGTCGAAGGCCCGGTTCAGGAACGTCGCGTACAGCGCGACCACCGGGTGCAGGCCCGCGTAGGCCAGCCCCGCGGCCATCGTCACCGCGTGCTGCTCGGCGATGCCGACGTCGAACACGCGGTCCGGGTGGGCCGCGGCGAAGCCGTCCAGCCCGACCGGGATCAGCATCGCGGCGGTGAGGGCGACGATGTCCGGCCGCTCCGAGCCGAGCCGGACCAGCTCCTCGTTGAACTCGTCGGTCCAGATCCGGCCGCCGACCTCGAACGGCAGCCCGGTCTCGGGGTTGACCTTGCCGATCCCGTGCATGTGGTCGGCCATGTCGTCGAGGGCCGGCTGGTAGCCGCGGCCCTTCTCGGTGATGACGTGCACGATGACCGGCCCGCCGAACTCCTTGGCCTGACGAAGCGCCCGCTCGACGGCCGGCTCGTCGTGCCCGTCGACCGGGCCGTAGTACTTCAGCCCGAGGTCCTCGAACATCACCTGCGGGGCGACGATGTCCTTCAGCCCCTTCTTGACGCCGTGCAGCGTCTCGAGCACCGGCCCACCGACCAGCGGCGTGCGGGCGAGCGACCGCCTGCCCCACGCGAGGACCTGCTCGTAGCCGCGGGTGGTGCGCAGCGTGGCCAGATGCTCGGCGAGCCCGCCGATCGTGGGGGCGTACGACCGCTCGTTGTCGTTGACGACGATGACCAGGGGCAGGTGCTTGTCGACCGCGATGTTGTTCAGCGCCTCCCAGGCCATGCCGCCGGTCAGGGCACCGTCGCCGACGACCGCGACCGTGTGCCGGCCGGTCTCGCCCAGCACGCGGCGTCCCTTGGCGATGCCGTCGGCCCAGGACAGCGCCGTGGAGGCATGGGAGTTCTCGACGACGTCGTGCTCGGACTCGGCGCGGCTCGGGTAGCCGGACAGCCCGCCCTGCTTCTTGAGCCTGCTGAAGTCATGGCGCCCGGTGAGCAGCTTGTGCACGTAGGACTGGTGCCCGGTGTCGAAGACGATCGTGTCGCGCGGCGAGTCGAAGACCCGGTGCAGCGCGATGGTCAGCTCGACGACCCCGAGGTTGGGTCCGAGGTGGCCGCCGGTCTTGCACACCTCGCCCACGAGGAAGGCCCGGATCTCGTCGGCGAGGTCGGGCAACCGTGCGGCAGGCATGGCTCGCAGGTCTTCCGGGCCGTTGATCGTCTCCAGCAGGCTCACGCTGTGCGTCGTCCTCTCGTACGGTCGTCGGGCCGAGTCTACGACGTCGGTCGCGCCGACCCGCGCCACGTATGCCGCGCGCCGGGCTCGCTCCGTTCCCGCGGTCAAAGCCGGGGGGCGAAGACCCTGCCCTGCAGCGCCTCCAGGAGCAGCCGCGCCGAGCGGGAGGTCGCCAGCAGCCGGATCCCCTCGGCCTCGATCTGCGCCATGACCTCGGACAGCGCCTCCGGGGGCAGGTACGGGCCGAGCGCGACCCGGGCCTCGCGCCACGCCTCACGCATCGCGACGACCTGCCCGTCCAGGTGCCGGCCGGCGAGCCAGGCCAGGGCGACCGGGTGGCGTCGCCACGCGTCGTGGGCGCGGTAGTCGGGTGGGCACTGGTCGAGCAGCCAGAGGACGGCACGCTGCTCCCATCCGGGAGTGTGCGCCGGGGGGACCCCGTCGGGCCAGCCGGGGGGGACGGGCATGCTCATACCGCCAGTGTCGGACACCTCGGCCCTCAGCCCCAGTTCGGCTCCCGGGCAGGTGGCGGCGGCAGCGCCCAGCCCGGCGGATGGACGACATAGGCGATGCCGCGGCTCCCCGCGGCCCAGGCCCGTTCGAACGGCGCGCGCGGGAACACGATCCGGACCGCGTCGGCGTCCGGCTCCCCGCGCGAGCCGGGGTCGTTGCACACCACGTCCCCAGCCGCCGTCAGGCCGATGACGGCCAGCAGGTGACCGGCGGTCGAGTAGCCGGCACCCGGCAGGTCCTGCGGCGTGAACCGCACGGACAGCACGAGAGGTACCCCGGCCCGCAGGAACAGCTCGGCCTCGGCCAGCCCGCGCAGGCGGGTCACGTAGCCGCGCAGTCCGCGCTCGGCGGCATACGCGACGTTGAAGGCCCAGTTGCCCGCCCCGCCGTACGCGTCGTCGAACACGGACGACACGGCGTGGACGACCTCGGGGTCGTCGTCGTGCCCGACCCAGCCCGTCTCGACGGCGTCGGGGCTGCGGCCCCAGTAGCGCAGCAGCATCGTCGTGGCGGTGGGCGAGCACCACGAGCCGCCTCCTCCGCCCCAGTGCACGAAGGTCCCGGCGTGCCGGCGCTGCGACAGCGGCGGTACCGCCAGCTCGACCGGGGGGCCGGCCGCGGACGGCGGCGGGACCGCACCGGCCGGCGCCGCCACGGGCTCGGGAGCGCTGGCGAGCGCGGCCACCAGCCGCACGTCGGGCCACCGGTCGTGACGCTGGGTGTGGGCGGTGAGGCGGACCTGGAACCGGTCGAACGGCGCGGCGGCCAGGAAGGTGTCGGTGACCACCCGGCCCTGACGGAACTCCTGTCCGGTCACGCTGGAGCGTCGCACCGCCCCGCCGCCTTCCGGGTGGCCCGCCGACCAGCGGGCCAGCGTGAACCAGGGCGACCAGCCCGCCGCCCCGCCCCGGACCCGGCCCTGCACGACGAGCCAGGTGCACGCGGGCGTGGTGGCGTTCCACGAGGCGATCAGCTCGGTGGCCTGGAACGGCGACCTCGTCACCGGTGACACCCACCGCCGACCGGCCACCGGCGCGCCCTCGGTGCCGGGATCTGGTGTCCGTGGGGCCCAGCCGGCAGGTGGTTCCCAGATCCACAGGCGAGCACGCACCACCGGCCCAGCATGTCACGTCCGCGACACGGCCTCGGCGGACTTGCGAGTGGTCCCCACGGGCCCATAGGGTCGCCAGGCAAGGTAAGGCTTACCTAACCATCAGGAGCACTCACATGTCCCACAAGCCTCTTGTCCTCGCCGCCCTCGCCTGCGCCGCGCTGCCGCTCGCCGCGTGCGGGACCACGACCGGTCCCGCGGCGTCGTCCGCAGGGCAGCCGAACGTCACCGTGACGCACGCCCAGGGCACGAGCACCGTCCCCGCCGCACCCGGCCGGGTGGTCGTGCTCGACCTCGCCGTCCTCGACACCCTGGACACCCTCGGCCTGGGCGACACCGTGGTCGGCTTGCCGAAGGGCAACCTGCCGGAGTTCCAGAGCGGCTTCAAGGCAGACAAGTACGCCGCGGTGGGCACCTTCTTCGAGCCGGACGTCGAGAAGATCGCCGAGCTCGACCCCGACGTCATCCTGATCGGCGGGCGCAGCGCCAAGGCCTACCCGGAGCTGGCCAAGATCGCCCCGACCGTCGACCTGACCACGAGCGGGCCCGACGCGCTGAAGGACGTGCGCGAGCAGAGCCAGCAGATCGGCGAGATCTTCGGCAAGCAGGACCTCGTCGCCGACAAGCTCGCCGCGCTCGAGAGCAAGGTCGCCGACGTGAAGGCCAAGGCGACCAACGCGGCCCCGGCTCTCGTGCTCATGACCAGCGGGGGCAAGGTGTCCGCCTTCGGCGCCGGCTCGCGCTTCGGCCTCATCCACGACAGCCTCGGCGTGCCGACAGCCGTCCCCGACCTCGAGCAGGACTCGCACGGCCAGGCCGTCAGCTTCGAGTTCATCGCCAAGAAGAACCCGGCGCGGCTGTTCGTCATCGACCGCGACGCCGCGATCGGCCAGCAGGGCACCCCCGCGGCGAAGGTGCTCGACAACCCGCTCGTCACCGGGACCACGGCGTGGCAGGACGGCAAGGTCACCTACCTGGACGGTGCCCGCTGGTACATCCTCGGCGGTGGTCTCGGCAACACGACCCAGATGGTCGAAGCGGTCGGCGCTGCGCTGACCACGTGAGGACCCGATGCGATCCCTCGGCATGACGACCGGGTCGCCGCCCCGGCCGGCCGCCGCGCTCGCGGCCGGCCCGGAGTCCGGTGGGGCTGCCCGGCGGCGGTCCCACCGGACGCGGTCCGGCGTGCTGCTGGTCGCCGGGCTGGTGCTCACCGGGGCACTCGCCGTGGCCTCGCTCGTCGTCGGCGTCGCCGAGCTCGACACCACCGCCCTGCTCACCAGCCGCATCCCACGCACCCTCGCCCTGGTCCTGTGCGGCGCCTCGCTGGCCGTGGCCGGGCTGGTCATGCAGCTGCTGACCCGCAACCCGTTCGTCGAGCCGGCCACCGCCGGCACGATGGAGTTCGCCGGGCTCGGCCTGCTCGCCGCCCTGCTGCTGACCCCGGACGCAGCGCTGCCCCTCAAGATGCTGTTCGGGACCGCGGCGGCGCTGGTCGGCACGGCCGTCTTCATCCGCATCCTCGGGGCGGTGCCCCAGTCCGACATCCTCTCCGTGCCGCTGCTCGGCCTGATGCTCGGCGGTGTCGTGTCGGCCGCGTCGACCTTCATCGCCTATCGCGCGGACCTGCTGCAGAGCCTCGGCTCGTGGATGACCGGGGACTTCTCGGTCGTCCTGGCCGGCCGCTACGAGCTGCTCTGGGCGGCGGGGGCCGCGACCGGCGTGGTCGTGCTGCTCGCCGACCGGTTCACCGTGGCGGGGCTCGGGGCCGACGTCGCGACCGGCCTCGGCGTGAACCACGCGCGCGCCCTCGCGATCGGCCTGTCCATCGTCGCGGTCGTCACGGCCACGATCGTGGTCACCGTCGGGATGCTGCCGTTCATCGGGCTCGTCGTGCCGAACGTCGTGTCCCGCTTCGTCGGCGGCAACGCCCGGCGCTCCATCCCGTGGGTGGCCCTGCTCGGCGTCGCGCTGGTGCTGGCCTGCGACCTCGGGGCGCGACTGCTCGTGCACCCCTACGAGCTGCCGATCGGCACGATCATGGCGGTCGTCGGCGGGGCCGCCTTCATCGTCCTGCTCCTGAAGGGTCCGCATCATGTCCGCTGAGCTGGCTCCGGCGCCGGAGTCCTCGCCACGCCTGTCGGGCCGGGCCGGACCGGACGCTGCGTGGCTGCCGGCTGCCCGGCGGCGCCTGGCCCTGCTCGGCGGCACGGTCCTGCTGGTGGTCACCGGCTTCCTGACCCTCGGCGTGAGCGGCAGCTGGGCCTTCGTCCTCGAGCGCCGCGCGAGCACCCTGGCCACCATGGTCGTGGTAGCGGTGGCCATCGCCGTCTCGACCGTGGTGTTCCACACCCTCACCACCAACCACATCCTGACGCCCGGGGTGATGGGCTTCGACTCGCTCTACATCCTGGTGCAGACCGTCGGCGTGCTCGTGTGGGGCACGACGTGGACGACGAGCATCGGCGACGTGCCCCGCTTCGGCCTGGAGACCCTGCTGCTGCTCGGCTTCGCCCTGCCGGTGCTGCGCTGGGTGTTCGTCACGCGGCGGCACAGCATCGAGCTGGTCGTCCTGATGGGCATCGTCGCGGGTGGGCTCTTCCGCGCCGGCTCCGGCTTCCTGCAGCGGATCATGGACCCGAGCCAGTTCATCGTCCTGCAGGACACCTTCTTCGCCGACTTCAACTCGGCGAGCCCGGCACTGCTGGCCACCTGCGCCGCCGTCGTCGGGGCCATCGGCGTCGTCGTATGGCGCGACCGGCACACCCTCGACGTGCTCTCCCTCGGCCGCGAGAGCGCCACCGCGCTCGGCGTCGACCATCGCCGGGTGATGATGCGCCACCTGGTGCTCGTCACGGTGCTCGTCAGCGCGTCCACCGTCCTGGTCGGCCCGTCGACCTTCTTCGGCCTGCTCGTCGTGCACGTCGGGTACCGCATCGTGCGCACCCACCGCCACGTCGTCACCCTGCCGGCCGCCGCGCTTACCGGCATCGTCTGCCTCGTCGGCGGCCAGCTGCTCTTCGAGCGGGTCCTCGGCTTCGAGGGCAGCCTCTCGATGATCGTCGAGTTCCTCGGCGGCCTGACCTTCATCGCCCTGTTCCTGCGGAGGGCCCGCGCATGATCACCATCCAGAACGTCACGAAGGCGTATGGCGGCACGGTCGTGGTCGACGGCGTCAGCCTCGAGCTGCCCCGGGGCGGCGTGACGAGCCTGGTCGGGCCCAACGGGGCCGGCAAGTCCACCCTGCTGTCGATGATGAGCCGGCTGCTGACCCCCGACTCCGGTGCCGTGCTCCTCGACGGCCTCGACGTGGCCAGGGCCCCCGGCCGGCAGGTCGCCCGGCGCCTGGCGGTGCTGCGCCAGGAGAACCACCTGACGGTGCGACTCACCGTGCGCGACCTGGTGACCTTCGGCCGGTTCCCGCACTCGAAGGGCCGGCCGACCCTCGAGGACATCGGCAAGGTCGACGAGGCGCTGGGCCGTCTGGGCCTGCTACGTCTCGCCGACCGGTTCCTGGACGAGCTGTCCGGCGGGCAGCGCCAACGAGCGTGCGTGGCGATGGTCCTCGCGCAGGGAACCGACTACGTGCTGCTCGACGAACCGCTGAACAACCTGGACATGCGACACGCCGCCGCCATGATGCGCAACCTGCGCAGCGCGGCCGACGAGCTGCAGCGTACGGTGGTGCTTGTCGTACACGACATAAACGCCGCATCGGTCTACTCGGACCACATCGTGGCGCTGCGTGACGGCCGGGTCGTGGCGCAGGGCACCCCGCGGCAGATCATGCGACCCGAGCTGCTCGAGGAGGTCTTCGGCGTCCCTATCCGGGTCGAGCGCATCGACGGGCACCTCGTGGGGCACCACTTCATCCCCTGCCGGGCTGATCCAGCACTGGCCGTCGCACCCGCACCGGCCGCCACTTCCGCACTGAAGGAGACGCGTGACCTCGACACCACCGACCGTCCACGAGAGCCGAGCCGAGGTCGCCACGGTGCGACCGGCACGTTATGCCAAACAGCTGGCCGCGCACCTGGGTCGCCGGGTGCCGGCCGTGCCGACCGGGACCGGGCACCGGTTGACGATCGCCGGAGGTGAGTGCGAGCTCGAGGTGCACGAGGACAGTGCGCTCCTCGTGCTGCTCGCCACCGCGCCCGACACCGAGTCCCTGGCCCGGGTGCAGGACGTGGTCGGCCGCCACCTGGTCGGGTTCGGCGCCCGCGACCAGCTCGTCGTCGAGTGGTCGCCGGGTCACGCGACATGAGGCCTCGCGGCACGCCTGACGGTGGTTGACGGGGTGCTCGGGCCAGGGCCCCGTACGGGCGTTCTTGTGACCGGCGGTCGCCCCGGGCATGCTGGCCGGGGACAGACCCTACGAGCCGACCCAAGAGGAGCACCCCGATGAGCACACCGGCCACCACGACGCTGATGACGCCCTCCCCCGAGCTGGTCGAGCAGATGGTGGCGATGCGGCACGACCTGCACCGCAACCCCGAGCTCGGTACCGAGCTGCCGCGCACCCAGGCGGCGGTCCTCGAACGGATCGGCGACCTGCCCGATCTCGAGGTCGTCGCGGGCACCCGGCAGTCCTCGGTCACCGCGGTCCTGCGCGGCGGCGGCCCGGTCTCGGGTCAGCGGCCGCTCGTCCTGCTCCGGGGGGACATGGACGCCCTGCCGGTGACCGAGGACACCGGGCTGCCCTACTCGTCGCAGGTGCCGGGGCGGATGCACGCCTGTGGCCACGACGTGCACACCGCGGCGCTGTGGGGCGCTCTGGTGATGTTGAACGCGCACCGCGCCGAGCTGCTCTGCGACGTGGTGTTCATGTTCCAGCCCGCCGAGGAGGCCTCGGTCGGGGCCAGGTGGATGATCGAGGACGGGGTCCTCGACGCGGCGGGCCGCCGGCCGGACGCGGCCTTCGGGCTGCACGTGTTCTCGGGGATGCTGCCGCACGGGCAGTTCGCCACGCGGCCCGGTGTGTTCATGGCGGGGTGCGACGACATGCGCGCGGTGGTCACCGGGCAGGGCGGCCACGGGTCCTCGCCCCACCTGGCCCTGGACCCCGTGCCGGTGGCCTGCGAGATCACGCTCGCGCTGCAGACCCACGTCAACCGGCGCTACTCCGGGTTCGAGCCGATCGTGCTGACCGTCGGCCGGATCGCGGCCGGGACCGACTCGGCGATCATCCCCGCGACGGCCGAGATCGACCTGACGATCCGGACCTTCTCCGAGGCAGCCAAGGCCCGTGCCGTCGAGGAGGTCCCGCGGCTCATCGAGGGGATCGCGGCGGCGCACGGGCTCTCGGCCGAGGTCAGCTGCCCGCCCGACTACCCGGTCACCGTCAACGACCCGGCCGAGACGGCCTACCTCGTCGAGACCATCACCGAGTGCTTGGGCGCGGACGCGGTCACCGAGCGGGACGAGCCGCTGGCCGGTTCGGAGGACTTCTCCTGGGTGCTGCGCGAGGTGCCCGGCGCCTTCGTCATGCTCGGTGCCGGGATCCCCGGCCATCCCGAGGAGACGAACCACTCGCCCCGCGCGACCTTCGACGACGCGATGCTGCCCCGGGCGGCGACGACGCTGGCCATGCTGGCCTGGCGGCGCGGCCGCTAGGCCAGCCCGGGCTCAGCCGGCCGAGACGTCGACCGAGCGCTCCGGCCGGGCTCCGGCGGCTCGCCGGGCAGCCTCGGCGACAGCCAGCACGATCAGGTTGGCGACCAGCCCGAAGATGCCCACGCTGATCGCCCACGGCGCGGTGAGCCAGAAGGTGTAGAGGATCACGACCAGCAGCCCGGCCAGCAGCCCGGCGATCACGCTGCGACCGCTGACCTGCCCAGGCAGGAACAGCGCCAGCGCGATGGCCGGTGCGAGCTGGTCCAGCCCGCTGAAGGTGAGCAGCAGCAGGTTCGCCAGCAGGTTGGGCATCACCAGCGCCAGCACCAGCGCGAAGAAGGTCGCCACCACCACGGTGGCCTGGGTGATCGTGAACTGCTGTCGCTCGGAGCTGGTGCGGAAGATGTTGCGGGACACCAGCGTCGACATGCCGATCAGCAGCGCCGCCGAGGGCACCATCGCGGTCGCGATCCCGGCGACCGCGACCAGCCCCATGACCCACTCGGGGAACGCCTGGGCGGACAGGTGCAGCAGGGCCGCGTCGGGGTCGGTGTCGGCACCGAGGATGACGAAGGCGACGTAGCCGACGACCAGGGGCAGCACGATCATCGAGTTGTACAACGGCAGCCACAGGTAGTTGCGGCGCAGCACCGTCGAGCTGCGGGCCGACATGATCGGCGGCCAGGCGTGCGGCAGCGTCATGAACATCACCCCGACCATGCTGATCGCCATGTTGGAGATGAACCAGGGGATGCCGAACTCGCCCGTGCCCTGCACGTACAGCATCTCGGGCGCCTTCTCCTGCACCTCGTGGAAGACGTTGGTGAAGCCGCCGGTGAAGTGGATCGGCACCCCGATGCACACCACCATCAGCATGATGAGCATGAGCGCGTCCTTGAAGTACGCGGTCGTGGCGACGCCGCGCAGGCCGGACCAGAGCACGAACGCCACCACGAGCACGAAGCCGACGATCATGCTCCAGGTCTGCGACGCGGCGCTGCCGGTCACCAGCTGCACGATCAGTCCCAGACCGGTGATCTGCAGCTGCAGGTAGGGCAGCAGGAACACCACGCCCGCGACGGCGGCCAAGGCGCCGAGGCTGCGGGAGCGGTAGCTGTCCTCGAGGAAGTCGGCCTGGGTCAGGTACCCACGCGCCCTGGCCCGGCGCCAGATCACCGGCGCGACGAAGTACAGCACGAGGTAGCCGAGCGGCACGTACGGCATCGAGTAGAAGACCCCGGCGCCGCCGGCGACCACCAGCCCGGCGGTGCCGAGGAAGGTGAACGTCGTGAAGATCTCGCCGGCCTGCAGCAGCCAGGTGGTGGCGACGCCGAACGAGCGCCCACCGACCGTCCAGTCGGTGATGTCCGCGTTCGGGTGGCGCCGGCCCAGGAAGCCGAGGATCGCGATGAAGATCATGCCGGCCAGCACGACGGCCTCGAGCGTGGTCATGCGATCCCCTCCTCGCGCCGGTGCTGCTCCGCCTCGCGCCGTTCGCCCTCACGGGCGGCCTGCTCGTCGAGCCGGTCCTGCTCCTCGTCGTCGACCCGGGTGCGCTCGACGAACACCAGCACGAGGGTGACCAGCGCGCTGCCGGGGACGGTGGTCCACCAAAGGATCGTGGGCAGGCCGAGCCACAGGTGCGGGCCGTTGAGCGCCGGCAGCCACTGCAGGAGGTACGCACACACCATGGGGGTCGCCAGCGCCACCCCCCACAGGATCTTCATCCGGGCGGACGGCGCCTTGGCCAATGCAGGTCGTGACATCGGGCTTCCTTCCCGCCGGCCGAGCCGGCGTTTGGGCCAGAACAGGGCCGGCCGCCGAACCGGGCGCAGCCCCGTGCCATCCTCCACGCGGCGGTACGGTCCCGCAACAACCACGGTCTGCCCGGTATGTCGCCCGACCCGTCAGCCGGACGTGCGGTCAGGCCGGGGTGAGGGCGCGTCGCAGGGCCGGGGGGAGATCGGTCTTGGTCGCCGACCCCGAGCCGACCCAGACGTACGTGATCACGCAGGTGGCCGTGAGGACGGGGTCGTCACCGGCGCGCCAGATCTCGTGGCGCAACGTGAACGACGTGACGCCGACCCGCTCGGCCGAGACCCTGATCTCGGCGCGGTCGCGCGGCTGCAGGCTGGCAACCCAGTCGATCTCGGCATGCCGGACCAGGGCGTTGCCGTGCTCCTGCGCCAGATGGTCGGGGCCGAACCCGGCGCGTTCGAGGAAGGCCCACTTCGCGTCCTCGCACCAGGTCAGGTAGTGCGAGTTGAACACCACCCCGGCCAGGTCGATCTCGGAGAACTTGACCGCGACGGGATAGCTGAACGACATCGACCGCATCCTGGATCTGCTCGGTACCGGGGAAGGGTCCGGCCGCACGCCGGATGTGGGCGAGCCGGGCCCCCACCAACCTAGCGCCCGCGCGCCGATGCCCGCACGGCCCTCACGACGGGCGGCGGGCGCCATCCGCCCGGGATCACCTCCGGACGCGCGCTGAGTGTCGCGGACGACTGCAGTCCAGCTGCTCGGTCGGTCGGAGGCGTGTCCGTGGCGGTCGGGGCGCGTCCAGAGGTAGCCAGTCTCGTCCACCGCTGTGGAAGTCGACCTCCAGGCCCACGTCGATGAACTGCATGTCGGCGGTTACGGTGCTCACCTCCTGCGCTTCCGGGTCCTGACCCACCACGCCGGGAGGTAACCCACCAGGAGCGGAGGCCCCGCTCCTACATCGCATCAGGGCCTGTTGCCGTCAGCAGCGCGACGCATTCGACGTGGTGCGTCATCGGGAACACACCGGCGACCTTATGCGGGACTGCGGGTCTTTGCGCTCGGCTGCGATCGAGGGCGGAATCGGCCCCTGACCTGCGCCGATGCCGATTCCGTGCGCTGTTATTGGCGGCAGCCGATTGTGGGCTTTTGCGAATCAAAGTGCGCCCAAAGTGCGCCCAGGTGTCAGCAGTCGCGGTCGCTCGCAAACGAGCACACAATCGGGTCGTGAGGTCACTCCCCAGCGTAGGCCGAGCTGGTCGGCTGAGTGAACCGCGAGGTGCCCCTCCTCCGCAGCCCTTCGGCCGCTAGAATCGACACAGGAGGTGCCCCGATGACCACGCAGAACGTCCCACTCAGCGACCACGGCCGAGAGTACGTCGCTGCTGTCGTCGAGAGTGGCGAGGCGAAGGACGCGGCCGAAGTCGTCGACTTCGCACTCCGGAAGATGGAAGCGGACCGGCGGGCACACGGCGCCAAGGTCGAGGCTTTCCGCGAGGCAGTTCAGACGGGGCTTGATGACCTAGACAACGGTCGGTTCACCGCAGTCGCGGTTGAGGACCTCCCCTCCTTCATCAACGGGCTGAGCCCACGTCTCTCCCAGAGCACGCCGGGGCAGTGAAGCTCGAGCCTCATATCTCGGGCTCGGCCCAGAACGACATCGCACACGTACTGGAGTGGTCCTTCGACAACTTCGGCGCCGCCGCCGAAGCCCGATACGCAGCGCTCATCGCCGCCGCGATCGCCCACGCCGCTCAGGACCCCAATGCCGTTGGATTCAAGAAGCGAACCGAGTTGCCCGGCGACGTCCTCAGCTGGCACCTCGCCCAGAGCGTCTTGCACAGTCCAGGCGGCCGGGTGCGTCAGCCAAGGCACCTCCTGATCTGTCGCTGGGTCGGCGATCAGCTCCAAGTCGCCTCGCCTCCTGCACGAAGTCCAGGACCCGCGCTGAACTTTGACCCAGCAACTGACTGGCAGTAACCGGCATCACCCCCTCGGTCGACGCAGCGTGTACACCTACCGTGCATGCCACTCTCCATCCACTCCCCCGACGAGCTGATCGCGGTCATCCCGCACCTGCTCGGTTTCAAGCCCGAAGAGCCCATCGTCTTCATGCCGATGGGCTCCGACCTGCCGGTCGCCCGCGTCGACCTGCCGACCACTCCCCGTGACCGCGAGGTCGTGTGGCGCTCCATCCTCGACGCCTACGGCCGCTACTCCCAGCCCGGCTCCAGCCTCACAGTCGTCTGCCTCACCTCGGACCGCGAACTGGCCACCGATGTCGGCCACGATTTCGCCGCCCGGTTCGAGTCCATCGGCATCGACACCCGCGTCATGCTGTGGGCCGACGAGACCCGCTGGGCCAACCTCGACACCGGCGACATGGGCCTCCAGACCGAAGCAGCCAGGGAACGGATCGCCGCGGCAACCGTCTTGACCGGCCGGCCCCAGCCGGCTGCGACTCGTGACTCACTCGCGGCCTCCCTGGTCGGCGACCGGGAGCCCGTCGCTCGTCTCCTGCCCGAGGCTCGCGATGCGGCACGCGAGAACATCGCGAAGCTGGAGGGACGCTGGGCGCTGAGCCGGATGCAGCGGTTCCACCGCGACGGCGTACGGCTCTCCGACGCTGACGCAGCTCGCCTACTCGTCGCTATTGAGTCCATCTCGACCCGGGACCGACTGTGGCTCGATATGAACCAGGGCAACGCCCCCTCGCATGTCGCACTGTGGACGGACATGACCCAGCGTGCACCCGACGAAGTCCGAGCGGCTCCCGCCTCTCTGCTCGGCTTCGCGAGTTGGCTCAGCGGCCACGGCGCCCTGGCGTGGTGCGCGCGCTCGACCAGGTGGACAAGCCCTACGCCCTCGCCAACCTCGTCGCCGCTGCGGTGCAGACGGGCATGCACCCACGCGAGTGGGAGGCAGCGAGCCGTCCCACCGAGCGAGGCCTGGAGAACGTGGCCGATTTCATCGCCCATCGGGCTGCTGCCCAGGCCGGACCGGCTCAAGCCGCGCCGGGGCTCTCTGAGGAGGTCGGCATGGACATCACCTACCGCCCCGCCCACACCCAACGAGTCGGCCCGAACGATTGCTTGCATGGCTGTTGCGACGAAGCCCGACGATGCCGCCCGTCGGGGCCCGAATCGACTTCGCCCGGGCCGAACCCCTCGAAGTCACGCAGACTTGAAATGCGTCGCGAGTGCCTCGCGTACGGACTGCACCTCAATCGAGCCCTCTGCCTCGACCAGAAGCTTGGCGAGCCGCTTGGGCCAGAGTACCTGCACACCACGGGTTGCGAAGGCTCCACCGATCAGCGGCCAGTCGGCCTCAACAAAGCAGAGCGAGCCGATGACAGGAATGTCGCCGACAACCTCGCGCACCAGGTCGACTTGCTTGAGTACGCCGTCGACCAACTTGGTGCAGTCGCGCCGACCAACGAGCACCTTCTCGACCTTCGGCCGAAGGATGCCGCCTTCGATCTTCAGTTCGGGGCGACCCTTGTACCGCTTCGCGTCGATCACCCAGATGCCAGCATTCGTGACTGCGATGTGGTCGATGTTGGCCTTCGAGCCAGGGATGCGCCGGTCGTGCAAGATCGCGATGGACTCCGACGCCAGTGTGTCGAGGCGGGCACCCAGGCGCTCCTCGTCGATTGCACCGGTCGCCCACACCTTCGTGCTCCGCTTCTCGTCGGACAACGCAACGGCGATGCCGCCGAGCTTGCCCCACCGCTGGCGCAGCCGTTCCTCGTCCTTCGCCTTGCGGCGCTCGTACTCGCGGCGAGCCGAGGAGCCCGCGACGCCTGCTTCCTCGGCGGGGTCGACGGCGACGGGCTCAACAATCACGGCCGCATCGATGAGAGCGGCGTCGACCGGGCACTCGATGCATCGAACAGTCTTGGTGGAACGCTTGTAGATCGCCTCCTCCTTCGCGGGGAGGCCAATGCCGCAAAGACGGCAAACCCCGGCGTAGCGGAGCTTCATCCGCTTGTCGTCGCTCGTTTCGGTCACTGCTGCGCCTGAAGCCAGTCACTCATCGCCGTGTTCACGGCGTCGGACGAGTAGACATCGCTCGGCCAGGATGAGACGCGGCGAGTAAGGCCCTGGGTGTGGTCGTTGAGGTTCTGCTGGAAGACGCCGTCCATGTGGATACGAGGCGATCCGCCGTTCCACGCGGTCGCGCCGTTGCCGCCGAGGTCTGCGAGGTGGGCAGCTTGATTGACGACATCGCCCATGTATACGACGTCGTTGAGGGTGCTTCCTTTGTGCCCCGCCTTGGTCATCAGGGCGCGGCCGTACGACAGGCCGATGCCGAAGCGAATCGGAGTGCTAAGTCCCGCCTTCTTCATCTTGAAGGCCAGCACGTTCTCCAGGATGTTC